>JAHEJB010000235.1 GCA_024639085.1 Rubricoccaceae bacterium
GATCGCTGGTTTCTGGACCGAACGATCGACGAGATCCTGTTCTTCGAAGGCGAGGGCCATATTCGCAGTTACCCTGGCGACTATACGGCCTATCTGAAACTTCGAGCCGCTCAGGAAGCTGCCGTGGTTGCAATACCAAAAAAAGACGCTCCTGGTCTGGCCAAATCAGCATCGCCATCCGCAAATGGAACGGGGAAGCTTTCTTACAAGGAGAAGCGTGAGCTCACTGAGTTGGAGAAGCGGATCGAAGTCACTGAGGCGCGCAAGTTGGAAATCGAAACGGCCCTGAGTGATAACCCGAGTGACTTCGAGATGGTCTCGGCGCTATCGCAAGAACTTGGGGATCTAACTACAGCGCTCGACCGCGACGTAGAGCGCTGGGCCGAGCTGGCAGAACGCGCTTGAGCAGGATTTATCAGCGGCCACGTGCACGTTCGACATCACCCGATCCCATCACGGAGCGGTTGATTTCAGGGTTGCCGGTATAGCGCACATCACCCGAGCCGACAATGCTGGCAGAGAGGTGGCTGCTCACATTCACGAGCGCGTCGCCGCTACCAACAATGCTTATTTCCGCAGAGCCTACCTGCAACCTCGAGACATCGGCATCACCGCTTCCGGCGATACTGAGGTCCAGTTCGTCAGCCTGACCGTCAATCGTGATGTCGCCGCTGCCGGCAATACTCACATCGACTGACCGTGCGTCCAGGTTGCGAAGCACCATCCTACCCGAACCGGCAACGCTCGCATCAAAAGATCCCGCGTGAATGTTGGTCGCTTCAATTGAACCATTGCCCGCAACACTGACATCTTCCAGTGAGGCGACACCTAGCGTGAGACGAAGGGGACGATTTGTGTGAAGGTTGGTGTTGCGAGGTGCGCGGATCTTTAGTTGATCGCCATGACGCTCAACCTGCATGGCCTCGACGATGTTGTCGTCTCCCTCGATCTGAAGCGGGGCTTCGCGTCCAACCTCAATGACGAGTGTTCCGGGGACAGAAAGCGCGACACCCCGGACGCCGGGAGCCTGCTCGGCTCTACTGCCTAGGTTTCCAGACCCGTCGATTGTTCGTGATCGCTGCGCGATGGACGGGGATCCGCAGCCGATTAGGAGTGTGAGAACGAGAGTGGAGGCGATGGAAAGGCGCATGGGGGGGACGGAGAGTAGTGGAAATTGCAGTACGAATTCGGGGGTGCTAACGTTTTAGCACACCGAAAGGTTACACAGTGATGGGCATATGGTGTGTTTTCGTTTGTGAACCTCCAACACGTCATTCCGGGCGTGTTGAGGGATCTGTACTGTTATCGCGGTTTTGGCCTTTTGCGTTGATCCGAGTTGAGTTTATGTATCCCGCTCGAACAGATCCCCGCATCGAGTGCGGGGCAGGCTCTTCGACTTCGTCCATTCGGACTACGCTCAGGATGACAAAACGGGGTTCATGAAGTGTAGCGAGCCCCATCTGCCACCCTGTCAGGTTTTCACGTGTGGTACGGAATTGGAGTTTGCATGGCATGAAATGACAACTGCCAACCAACTATGAATCTCCAAAAGTTTACCGTCAAGGCGCAGGAGGCCGTTCAGGCCGCCATGGAGATCGCCCAGAGCAACACGAACCAGGGCATCGAGACGCCGCACCTGATGAAAGCCTTCCTCCAGGAAGAGGGTGGGCTCGTCACGACCATCCTGCAGCGCCTCAACGCCAACATCGAGTACATCAACACGAAAACCGACGAAGCGCTGGCGACGCTCCCCAAAGTCAGCGGGGCATCTGTAACCGGGCAGTACGTCGGCAATGAACTCAACAGCGTATTCGACCAGGCGCTAAAGGAAGCCGAAAAGCTTGGCGACGAATACGTGGCGACGGAGCACCTCGTGATTGCCATGGCGGAAGCCAAGGACGCGATTGCAGAAGCATTGAACAATCAGGAAATCACCAAGGCACGGATTCTGGAGATCCTGAAAGACCTGCGCGGCGGGCAGAGTGTCACCGATCAATATGCCGAAAGCAAGTACGACGCGCTCAACCGTTACGCGCGCGACCTCAATGAACTGGCCCGGAAGGGCAAGATCGACCCCGTCATTGGTCGTGACGAAGAGATCCGCCGTGTGCTCCAGATTCTGAGTAGGCGGACGAAGAACAACCCGGTCCTCGTCGGGGAGCCCGGCGTGGGCAAGACTGCCATTGCAGAAGGCCTCGCCATCCGCGTTGTGCAGGGCGACGTGCCCGAAGGCATCAAGAGCAAGCGAATTCTGGCGCTCGACATGGGCGCGCTAATTGCTGGCGCGAAGTACCGTGGCGAGTTCGAGGACCGTCTTAAAGCGGTTGTCAAAGACGTGACGGACGCCGAGGGCGAGATCATTCTTTTCATCGACGAGATCCATACGCTGGTCGGCGCAGGTGCTGCGGAAGGCGCGATGGACGCCGCCAACATTCTTAAGCCTGCCCTCGCTCGCGGTGAACTTCGGGCCATCGGCGCGACGACGCTGGACGAGTACCAGAAGTACTTCGAAAAGGACAAAGCACTGGAGCG
>JAHEJB010000104.1:0-6066 GCA_024639085.1 Rubricoccaceae bacterium
GAGAGACTCCCGAAGTTGCTGTCGAAGTCAGATGACTGCACATTGAGAATTTTTCAATTTGCCAATTGTAGGACCGTTAGCGTTGCAGTCCTTCCAGAACTTTCAATGATAGCATTGGAATTCAAAAGTTCTCGACGGGCTGCCGGGTCGTCCTTGAGGTTAGCGTCGAGGAATAGTCGTGTGAACAAAGCGGTCGACTCGAATAGTCTCCTAGCCTCATCTAAGGACCGGATTTCCAGTGATCTGGCTTCTTCCGCACCAGCAAAAACCTGATACGATGGCCAGTTTTGGAAATCGAAGTGGATGGCTCTCTCATAACCAATTCGAATCACGTCGCCTTCAAGCGGTTGGGCAAATCGATCGGAATCGTACTCATCATGAGGCCACCGGCAAATATTCAGAAATGGTGCAGATACAACGGAGTCTCCCACAACACGCAAAAATAGTTCGCGACCTTCCGCTCGATTAATTGAACCATCCAAGCCAATAACGCCGAGCACTTGCGGTTCTTGAGAGGCCAACCAGAGCCCGACTAACGCTCCCGAACTGTAGCCGACAATACCCACTTGAGTCGAGTCAACCTGAGGGTGCGCGGACAGCGCCCGCAAAGCACTACGCATATCCTCCAGTTGCAACTGCAAGTCCGACGCTTCGAACTCCATCTCAGGCGTACCCATATCAAGCCCAAACTGTGCAACAACACCAACTACATAGCCGTGGCTGGCCAGGTACTCCCAAAGGACCGTGTGCTGGAACTGATTGCCATTGCGTCCCAAAGAATGCAGAATGAGAGGAAAGGGCTCGTCCACTTCGCGAGCGTCGAACTCAACGGGTATGACCGCATCCATGAGAGCCACTTGATGGCTCTCGGCTTCATCACCGAAGAACTGTCTACTTAGGCTTTCAGCATCTGCCGCATTTCTAAATTTTTCGTACTCGTTGTCAGGAACGAACGGAGGTGTATAAACGAGGTAGTCTCCAAACATGACCTCGTCCGGATTAATGGAAGCAACCGCGGGATACCAGACCGCGAGACGGACAACCCTTTCATCGCGCGAGGAGTCAACGTGGTTAATTACGCGAAATCCAATTTCGTAAGGGCCGGGCTGAAGAAGTTGCCATAGAGGCCTGGAAGATTCAAAACCTTGCGCCACAACAGTTGGCCCTGACGCGACGAATAGAACACAACATGCCAATTTCATAATCCTACCCAGATCGGACTTCGAGTAACGCGAACCCGATTGGGTCGGCCGAGCGAGTTGACTATAAGAGGCGTACACTGTCATCCTATATTCAATTTACCTACCGCTGCGAAAGAATCCTGTGCCGTGTCCCAACCACGGTTTGATTCGTCGCCGCAAGCCTTACAAGATATTCGATCCCTTCATCTTCCGAAATGACTGCGCCAAACTTCTCCTTCGAATTGCGGGAACATGCGATCAGGGTTCTTCTCGCAGCTTCACTCGCAGCCGCCTTCCTCGCCGCAACTGACAACTCTTTGGCGCAAGATCAGCTTAGCAGCGAGGAGCTTCGATCCGTCATCCCAGACGTCGTCCGCCCGTACGTGGAAGCTCGCGACTTCATGGGCGTGATAGGGATTGGGCGTGAGGGCGAACAACCACTGATCCTCGCCTACGGACTCGCGAGCGTAGAATTGGATGTCCCGCATTCGGTGGACAACATCTTTATGATCGGATCTGTGTCGAAGCAGTTTACAGGGGTAGCGATCCTGCTTCTCGAAGAGGACGGTCGACTCAGCGTGGAGGACCCGGTCAGCAAGTTTCTTCCGGAGTTTGGAAATGGTGACCGAATAACCATAGCGCAATTGCTGACTCACACTTCGGGCGTCGAAGACATCTACTCACTAGACCGTTTTGGAGAAACAGCCGGCCAGGGTGGCTCTTTCCAAGAGGTGGTTGATGACTTGAGCCGTGCCGAATTGAATTTCAGTCCGGGGACATCGTACGCCTATAGCAACGGAGGGTATGCCCTGCTTGCCGCAATTATTGAGAATGCTTCCGGGCTTGCCTTTGGCGAGTTTCTCGAGCAACGAATTTTTGAACCGCTGGGAATGACAAGAAGTGCCCATGACGAACCCAGCCGCGTAATCGAGGGTCGCGTTGCCGGATACGACCCGTGGGGCACCGATGACCTGAGCCACGCTCCAACGGTTTCTCCGGCCTTTACGACGGGCTCGGGGTCAATCTGGTCTTCTGCATCAGACCTATTAAAATGGTCGGCTGCGCTCCACGGCGGACAGGTCATCAGCGACGAATCTTACGGGAAACTCACGTCAGATTACGGGAACGGCTATGGTTTTGGAGTAAGCGTGTTCGAACGGTTCGGAAGAGCGGTCGTGGGCCATGATGGGAGAGTCTCTGGATTCTCTAGCGACCTGGCCTCCTACGTAGACGACGGCACCGCAGTAGCAATTCTTGGAAACGTACAATCTGTAGCCCGTGACGAGATCCGCCGCCTTGTTGCTGCAGCCTTATTCGGCGAAGACTACTCAGCTCCCGATCGGCCATCGGTTGTTGTCCAACCCGAAGCCTCCATAGAAGAATTGGAAGGTGTCTACCAGTTTGGTCCTGGATTCGAAGTCTCCATATTCGAAGAACAGGGCCGCCTCCTCGCGAGGGCTAATAAGGGAGGTGCCTCAGAACTGATCCCGACCGCTGACGGAACCTGGTTCTCGCGCATGCTCTATGCCAGCGTCCGATTCAGACGAGACGAAGACGGAGAAGTTGATGCATTACTATGGGGGGCTGGTGAGGGTGCGCCGACAGGAAATCGTATTCGTTAACTCCATATCATCTATACCCGCGAGATCAAGAACGAACCAGACCTAGTAGCATCAATTTCTATGAAACATCCTCTGCATACATATTCAACGTGCCTGCTAACAATCCTGGTCTTTGCGTTGTTGGGCGTCGGCAAGCCCACTGTTGCGCAAGAGGATCCAAACCAACTCGTAGGCACGTGGAAGGTCGATCTTCGGACAACTCCTGACGCCGATGACTATTACCGGGAAATGGTCATCACTTCGGTGGACGGCGGTTCTATTGAAGGAACGTTTTACGGATCTCCCATCCAAATCGGCCACCTTAACCTGGATTGGGGTGCCGTTCGATTTGCCTTCGTGACATCAGATGGATCAAATGACTACTACACGTCCGGAACACTTAGCGGAGATCAAATCGAAGCATTGACCCATACTGTAGGAAGGGGTTTTCTCGCCTACTGGACGGCCGTGAAGTTGGCATCCGAAGATTGAGCTTGCGCCTCGGCACTCCTTGTAATTCACCAGGTCTAACTCTGTTTGCTTTGATACGAAGCGGGTGCATGCTGTGACCTTACAACTTTCTTTGACGGAGTGGTTTGCTTCGCTCATCGCTGGTGGAGGCGTCGTTGTAAGTATGGTAATTGGCGCAGTGTTGCTGTTTCGTCATGCCGGACGCGGGCCCGCGAACTATTCCATGGCGTTCTTGCTGTTTGTTGGCGCGTCAGCCGTTCTCAACGAATTGGTCGTCAACTTGAGGCCGCCCAACGCGAGCTGGGCCGTCATCTTCCCCCCTCTCCTGTATACCTATTCGCTTGGCCCGTTGCTCTACGCCTACATCCGGGCCAAGCTTCCGGGGGCCACCACCCTTCCATGGTGGCACTGGATTATTCCGGCAGCTCAAGCTGTACTCACCGTTGGCCTTTTCGTCGCGCCTGCGTCGGCAAAAGCTGCCTACATGGAAACAGTGTACGCGCCGTGGTACAGCTCCCTGGAAGACGTTTTGTTCACGCTGAGCTTGGGGGGCTATCTGGTTCTAAGCTATCGAGCTGTTAGCCGCGCAGTTCGGTTCGAGAGGTTTGACTGGGAGAGGACGAACCACGTCTGGCTTCGAAGGCTAATTCTCGGAAGTACAGTGGTGCTTTGTGTGAGCATCACATTCAACGCAGCAAGCCCCGTGTTCTACTCGTTGCTAGACGTTGATCTCTATGGTTACGGCGGTGTTGTTTTTGCCGAAAGCGTGGTTTATAGCGCGCTCCTCTATTGGATGGCGCTGGGCGGGCTTATTCAGGCAGTCCCGACGGCGCGAAAGGTTTTCGTTACCGAGACGCCACAGCGAAAGGAGCACTACAACCTCAGACCGGGTTTAGTACAGGAACATCTTGAAGGGCTGGCAATGCACATGAAGACGGAGCAGCCCTTTCTTGATCCTGACTTAACGCTCCCCGAATTGGCGGAGCAACTCGGAGTATCCGACAAGATCCTTTCCTACGTCCTCAACGAAGGCAAGGGAGTCACCTATACGGATTATATCAATGGCCTTCGCGTCGCGGAAGCCGTGCAAAGATTGGCTCAGCCAGATAGCGCCAATCTGACTGTTCTGAGTATTGGCCTGGATGCCGGTTTCAAGTCTAAAGCAACCTTCAATCGGGCATTCAAGAAGGTGACAGGAAAGGCACCGTCTGCATTCAGGCCTTGAATCTGAGGGTCTCAGAACATCATGAGCAAATGTTTCGGCGTCTCAAAGATTCCCTGAGGCGCTTCTGGTGCCTCTACGAGGTTTCTTCATGTCGCAATTCACCGACCAGGAAATCTCATGGATCGCATATCTCGTTTTCTCTACCATGGTATTCATGGCAACGCCGTCACCGTTGACATCGGCCTCACAATCCTGCGCGTAATAGCCGGGCTCGCCTTCGCTCTCGTATTCGAAAAGGTCCTTCCCAGAGACGGGATATGGGGTCCACAAGAATGGTTTGTAAACGATGTGGCATCCATGGGTTTTCCGTTCCCGGTCTTCTTCGCCTGGGCGGCTGCACTTTCTGAGTTTTTCGGTGGGATACTGTTAATTGTCGGCTTCCTGACGCGGCCGGCGGCGTTCTTGAATATCTGCGTCACATTGGTCGCCGCTTTTCTCTATCACGGAGGAGACCTTGCCGACAGCGGACTGACAGCTTTCGTGTTTCTCGCGATTACAACCACGCTGCTGCTCGCGGGTCCTGGCAAATTCAGTCTCGACGGCATCATTGCCAGACGCCTGTCTTCACCTCACGAACAGAAAGATGCATAGTCTCAAACGACTTTCGGCACATAGCGCCTCTTCTTTGCAACGTCCCCTCGTGTTTTGCTTTGTTGCCTGCTGCGTGGGGTTTTTGGGGATCGTGGGATGCGGCACGACGAACTCCACCATCAGCATCAGTGAAGGAGAACGGTTTGTTCTCGGCGGTAATCAAAGTGGCGGATTTCAGGTTGAGCTGCACAACGTCGGAGAAGGACCGGTCGAGATTGCCACTTTGGACGCGGATAACGAAATGGTCATGCTTGGGGTTCTCAATTCTGGCGATGAGCTATCGATTCGCATCCCGCCGCAGATGGCAGCGGTTATTCTGAATGCGTCGGATCTACCTGCACAAGTGGCGGCAAAGATCCGTGGGGGTGGAACGCTTGGAATGCGTTACGATGGGGATTGATAGGACGACCCTTGCTCACAGTTGTCCGAGTCTCTATTCAACACTTTCAGGACACTTCGCGCGAACCGAAGCAGTCTCCTTTTCACCCAGACGCATGTACTTCCTGATAAGGATGATTAGTAGCCCCAGTCCACCTGAAAGCAACAACAGAGGCAAAACGAAATCCACCAAGCCGAGCAGCAAAGCCAAACTGATAATCAATAACTGAAATCCCAAGCCCATCGTAGATACGAGCGTCATGTACCAGTTGGGTAACGGCTCCTTAATTGTCCGTTCACCCTCTATTGCGAGCATGAGTTGGTCGAAAACACCATAGCAGAGCACGTAAAACTTGTGCAGAATGCTGACCACCCTTGCGCTCTCATAGGCGAATGGATCAGGCGGATCGAATTCATTCACGCTACTGGTTGTGTCTCCACCAAGGAGGCGCCGCTGGTGAAGGTAGTAGAAATTGAAAATGGTTCCTTGGAATTCAATTGACACGAAAACGAAGGCCGCCAATGCCAGAGAGGTGGCCACCTCCACGTACAAAGCGGCCACAATTCCGAGGTTTATCGCGAAATCAAATATTGAATCGAGAAATCGTCCCGAATGTGA
>JAHEJB010000104.1:6166-9186 GCA_024639085.1 Rubricoccaceae bacterium
CCTTGCGTGATCGGGTTGAAGATGCGGAAGAAAGGTTGAGCGTCCGGGCCGCATCCCGCTATCCACTGCCAGTTCATGGCATTGCTGGCCAAGTCGCCGTCGACTAGAGTGTCCCAGAACCAGCGCTCGCCTTCTTGCCAAGGAATTAGCAAATGCTTGGTTAGAAATGATCCCGCGATCATGCGTACCCGGTTGTGCATCCACCCCAACGCCCAGAGCTGCCGCATTCCTGCATCGACAATGGGATAGCCGGTTTGGCCAGATTGCCAGCGAGTAAGGGTATCGGCATCCGATGTCCAGTTGAACGCCGAAAATTTCTTCCTCAAGGGCTGCTCGGGGAGATCAGGAAAATGCCACAGCACATGGTAGGCGAACTCTCGCCAGCCGATTTCAGAGAGGTACTTATCGGCAGCCTCACGCATTGCACCATTCTGTACCCAAGAGTTGACTCGCTGCCAAACCTGTCGCGGGCTCAGCTGCCCGTGGTGCAAGTAGGGTGATAATTGCGAGCTACCAATTCGGTCTGGGCGGTTGCGCAGTTCTGAATAGTCAATTAGTGCTTCGTCCACAAAAGCATCTAGGTGTTCGAGTGCGGCTTTTTCAGTGGGTGTCCAAAACTTGCTCATCTGGTCAGCCCAATCGACCCCATCCTGTTCCAGCGGGGTCAAGTCAAAGTCATCCAGCTTAGCTGACTCTGGCCACATCTTTGGCTGTTCCAGCTTCTTGGGTACTGGAAGGGGTTCGGAAACGTCCAATGTGCCCTTTAGTTTTGTCCAGAACGGCGTGAAGACCTGATACGGATTGCCGGATCCAGTTTTGATCGCATCCGGATCGTGGAGAATCCGACCTGAAAAGGTGCGTACATCTACACCATCGCGTCGAAGGACATCTTCAATCTTCGCGTCACGTTGACGAAACGCAGGGATATAGCGCTGATTCCAGTACACCGCATCGATGTCGTGCTGGTCGAGCAGGTCTTTCAGCGTAGCTAGTGTCGGCCCATGTCGAAGAATCAAGTCTGAACCTGAAGCTCGCAAAGCCGAACTCAGCGATCGCAGGCTTTCATGCAGCCACCATCGATGTGCCCCACCCGGTGCCCATGGTTCCTCTTCATCGGGGGCCCATATAAAAACGGGAAGTACTGCACCTCGTTTCGCAGCACGATGCAGAGCTGGATTGTCCCCCAGCCGAAGATCGTTTCTAAACCAGACAAGTGTGGTAGACATGACCCAAAATCGTTATAGTCAGGTAATTTGCCATTCTGTTGCCCGTCACCACGCTGCCGAGATGGGACTGAACTGAAAACGGGAGGCTAAGATTACGGTCCTAGCCTCCCGCTCTTTTGGCCAGGCGCCTTTCAAGCCTGGCGTATACACTATTGAACGCTACGGAAGTAGGACGCTGTCGATGACATGAACGATTCCGTTGTCTGCACCGATGTCTGCGGTAGTGACGGCCGCACCTTCAATGGTTAAACTGATCGGCAGTGCAGCACCATTCAGCGTTGTTGCAGATGTCGTAGTTAGAACGTCCGAGAGTTGGACGCGTCCAGCGAGGACGTGAAACGTTAGAATCGACTCTAGCTGAGCGCTATTCTCAGGAAGGAGGAGATTCTCAACCGTTCCTGCCGGGAGTTGAGCGAACGCAGCGTCTGTGGGTGCAAAGACCGTGAAAGGCCCGTCGCCTTCAAGGACGACGTCCAGATCTGCTGCCTGGAGTGCTGCAACGAGTGTGGTAAAGTTCCCGGCATTCACGGCAACATCAACTACCGTATTTGTTTGGGGTATGGGGTCGGAGCTTGAACATCCGACAGTTCCAACTATTAGAGCTAATAGCCCGGTTTTGAGAAGAAGTGATCGCATGGTTTCGTTTGTTTGTTGATTAATGGATACCGATGGCGGAAAAAACTGCCCATCGGGGGCCGGACGTGGGTTGCAAAAAAAGTGTCCCATTCCCCAGCCGAAGCTTGGGGAACGGGGCACCATGCGACTAGGGAATCAGAACGCGATCAATCACGTGGATGACTCCGTTCGAAGCGGTAACATCCGCTGCCGTTACGTTGGCATCACCGACGCGTAGGCCGAAGGACGCATCCTGGCCATTAACGGTGGTGGCCGACGGGATCGCGAGCAAATCTGTCGACATAACTTCACCGGCAACCACGTGATACGTGAGAATAGAAATCAGTTGGTCTTGATTCTCCGGAAGAAGAAGGCTTTCGACTGTGCCCTCGGGAAGCAAGTCGAACGCATCGTCTGTGGGGGCAAAGACGGTGAATGGTCCGGGCCCGCGAAGTGTTTCCTCGAGTCCAGCAGCCTGAACAGCCGCTACAAGGGTGTTGAATGATCCCGCAGCTACTGCTACGTCCACGATGTCGCCACCGTCCACAGGTGTGTTATTGGTCGCGTTCGTTGGTGCAAACGCTGCAAGCGCGAAGAGAAGACCGAGCGAGAGCAAAGAAAAGGAAAGCTTTTTCATGGGTTCGTGTAGGAATGTTTTTGGATGGTGAAGTTTGTTTGGCTTCTGGAACGAATATAGGCGATTTGGACGAATACGTTGCACTAATTCGTTCATATCGCCCATTCTTCATGCTCGCATCATCTTACATTCATCACTTAAACCATTAACGTAGAGTGCTTTATTGTTTAGCGCTTTAAGCTAATTCGTTCATTTCGTCCTATCTTCCGACATGAACGATCTCATCACCACAGCAGAAGCAGCCCGAATAGCCGGTGTTGGCGTTAGTAGCATCAAGCGCTGGGCAGATCAAGACTTGATTCACGTCATCAAGACACCCGGTGGGCACAGGCGCGTGATAAAGGCAAACCTGTTGCGTTTCTTGCAAGGGGCCGGGCCCGCAACCAAACGCCCTGAGCCACAGGATTCCTTTGGCATTCGAAGCGCTTGGAAAGCCGACGAAATCTCCGAACTGTCGCCAACGGCCCTAGGCTCATTTTGGGCGGACGAGTTCTTAAAAGGTGACGAGTACGAAATCCAAGCCGCGCTGCTTGATGCCCGAA
>JAHEJB010000016.1 GCA_024639085.1 Rubricoccaceae bacterium
ATCTCAGACACATAATCTCCGTTTGGGGGACGCGGGATAAGCTACGAACCTCGTGCCAGGGAAGATGCGGCGCGCAATTCTCAGCGGTTCTGTAAAGCGGTCCGCTCTTTAACCGCAGAGTTTTACACGCTCTCGAATCACATCTGTAACCTTCCGCATCTCGTCCATAATTGGATCGTGATCACCCCAGCCACCGCCTTGGTGGTAGTGCGCACGTTGACGGGCGAAAAGCAGAATCCGAAGATCAATCAGCGAAAGCGCGTCCAACATTTCGCTAGTGGCGCAGTGGAGGTACGCGCCTTTGCCATCGTCCAGTTTCTTGAGATACCTACCGAGGTCGCTTGCCTCACCCCCAACTTCGTTGTAACCATTCAGCGTTTGCGCAAAGCGAATGATATCTACGTCCGAGGCATCCGCGGCTGGGATGTCTCCCTTCGTGAGCTGATCGGTAGGAATGGTATCCATCAGGCAGCCACAGCCTCGTACTCCGCCTCAACAAACTGCCCCTTGTTGTAGATCGCCCAGGCCTTACCCACCATCTGGGATCCCACAAACGGCGTGTTTACGCTTTTCGAGTGGATGTGGTGAGCCTCAAAGGTCCACTCGGTGTCTGCGTCAAAGATCGTGAGGTTGGCGTCGGCACCCTCTTCGATTACAGGAACGGCAAGGCGAAGGATCTCTCGCGGAGCTACCGTCAGCTTGCGAACCGCCTCGGCGACAGAGAGGACGCCGGGCTTGATGAGTTCGCGGCCCGTGAGCCCCCAACACATCTCGAGACCCAGGATGCCAAACGGCGCGGTGATGAACTCGACTTCTTTCTCGAACGACGCATGGGGTGCGTGATCGGTGGCAATCACGTCAATAGTCCCGTCGCCGAGGCCTTCTTTAATGGCTTCTACGTCGGCAGCAGTACGAAGCGGCGGATGCATCTTCGTATGCGTATCGAAGCCACTATCGTCGACTGCCTCGTGCGTCATGGTCCAGTGGTGGGGACACGCCTCAGCCGTAATCGGAACGCCCTGGGCTTTCGCTTGCCTGACGATCTCCACTGCCTTAGCTGTAGAAATGTGGCAAACATGTACGTGTCCACCGGTGAAGTCAGCCAGCAGTGCGTCGCGGGCGATCATCGCTTCTTCTGCGAGCGCCGGGATGCCCGGGAGACCGAGTCGCGTCGACACAGCCCCTTCATGCATATGGCCATGCTCGGCGTTCAGGGTGAGGTCTTCTTCATGGCCGAGGATTGGCTTGTCGAGCATCCGTGCGTACTCGAGCGCACGCCGCATGAGTCCGCCGTGCTGGACCGGGTCGCCGTCGTCTGAGAAGGCAACGGCACCGCCATCCGCCATGTCTCCGAGTTCGGCCAGCGTCTCCCCTTTCCGACCCTTCGAGACTGTTCCGATTGGATGCACATCCACAGGAAGATTCGCCTGCCGCTTGACGATGAACTCCACTACATCCCGGGTAGCGATAGGTGGATCTGTGTTGGGCATGCATGCGACGCCTGTGAACCCTCCAAACGCCGCTGCCCGTGCACCGGTCTCGATGGTCTCCTTGTGCTCGTAGCCTGGCTCGCGGAAGTGAACGTGCATGTCGTACCACCCCGGTGAAATCATCTTGCCCGATGCGTCGAACGTCTCCCCACCGTCTGCGCTCAGCCCTTCGCCGATCTCAGCAATCTTGCCTTCACGGATGAGGATATCGGCCTTGCGTTCCTCGCCCGTACGTGGATCGAGGATCGTGCCGTTGGTGATGAGGAGGTTGGGGATGTCTGGCATCAGAATTCAGCAGCTTGCTTTTCCGAAATCTACTAAGTCTGTGTGATTGCCTCCGTCAAGTAGATGCGGATTCTATGACTATATCAACCCTACAACTTCCAGGAACACCCACACGAGAACGCAACTCCCCGCGAACCAGGCAAGCGCGTTAACCCACAAAAGAAGCCTGAGCCAACGCAACAATCCTAAATCGCACCCTCTCCGCTTGAGCTTTCGCGCGACCGACCACGAACCCATCTCAGTCAATCCAATTACTCCAAAGACGGTCGTCAACCAGACAATCAAATGTCCCGGAAAGCTATACGGCGGGAAGAAGGAAAGCAGACCGCAGAACACAAGCGAAAGCATTGCGAGCGGGCCGTAGCTGAACATCCGTCGCTTGCGGAATCTCGAAAAGACCTCATCGAAGTGCTCCGAGTTCGTCCGCGCAACCAAGGGAAAAGCCACGGCAGCAATCACAATCTTCGCTCCCGTTGTCATCAGAAACAGAAACAGACTGAGGGCAAGCCAGAGGTAGCCGATCTCCATGGGTTTAAGAACGGCTAACAGCAGACAGCAGCTGGCCGAGAACAAACGCGACGTCTGCGATCATCCGTCTAGGGTCCTCACTTCAATTGATTCCGCCAATCATCGTCTCTTCGTCTTCTATCTCACGTGGAGCGGCGAGGTTATCCCGGAAGAACTCCGTGATCATCGTGAAGAGATGCATTCGCGTATTGCCGCCGAAAATGCCGTGGTTACGGCCGGGGTAGATCATCAGCTCGAACTGCTTATTCGCAGCGATTAGCGCATCCGACATCACGATGGTGTTCTGGACGTGCACGTTGTCGTCGCCACTTCCGTGGACGATGAGCAGCTCCTGATGGTCTGCGAAGTTCTCCGCATACGTCACAGGCGAGCCGTTATCGTAGCCGTCGGGGTTTTTTTGTGGCGTGGAGAGGTAACGCTCCGTGTAGATCGTGTCGTAGAACCGCCAATTCGAAACCGGCGCAACAGAAACGCCAGCGTGGAAAGTCTCGGGGCCTTCGCCGTAGCTCATCGCGAGCAACGTGAGGTAGCCGCCATAGCTCCATCCCCAGATGCCCATCCGGTCTTCGTCGATATAATCCCAAGCGCCGAAATGCTGCGCAGCTGCAATCTGGTCCTCGGCCTCCATGGGCCCGAGATTCAATTGCGTCAGCGTCTTGAATTCCTTCCCGCGTCCGCCTGTGCCTCTGTTATCCACCCCAGCCACGATGATCCCGTACTCCTCGGCAAGGAAGTGGTGCCAGAGCCGTTCTGTTCCTGACCAGCTGTTTCGAACCTCCTGCGATCCCGGACCGCCGTAGGTGTGGATCAGGAGCGGATATTCGTTGTTTGGATCGAAGTCGCTGGGCCTGATGATATAGGCATTCAGAGGGGTGCCGTCGGCAGCCGGAACCGTAATGAACTCGGCAGGCGGGATGTCATACGTGGCCAGCCGTTCAATTAGCTCCTGGTTGTCGTCTAGCACCTCAACGGACTCTCCAGCAATATCGTAGAGCGTCGTAATCGTCGGCGTCGAAACGTTGGAGTATCGATCGATGAAATAGCTGAAGTCGCCCGACAGATCCACACCGTGCCAGCCGGACTCATGTGTAAGCGGTTGCGGCGTGTCGTCCTGGCGTTTTCCAGTTTCGGGTAACTCGACGTAGTACAGATGCCGCTCAAGCGGACTCGCCGCCGTTGACGTGAAATAGACGTGACCGGTGCTTTCATCTACACCGTGGAAGTCTGTCACATCCCAGTCACCTGATGTGATGCGGTTGACGAAGGTGCCGTCATTTTGGTAGAGGAAGAGGTGACTGTAGCCATCCCGATCAGAACGCCAGACGAAGTGCTCACCATCCTTGAGGTAGGTGATCGTGCCTGTAGAGAGATCTGAGAAGCCTGTTTCGACTTCGAGGTACGAGTCGTTCTCCTCGTGCAAAACCACGCGAACACCGTTGGTGACAGGGTCGCCATACATCAGATCGCCTTTGTTCTGATCGCGGTTGAGGCGAAGCATCCATACATCCGATGAGCCGTCGGCCAGCGCGGGCGTCCATCCCATCGAGGCGATGTATTCTGTCTCATCGCCACCCTCATTCCATGTGTCTGTATCAAAGAAGCGGATGTTGCCGCTCGCGACGTCAATCGTGCCGATCTGCACTTCGGAGTTCGTCTCGCCAGCCTTGGGATAGCGGAACTCGTGGTACTCGGGGTAGAGCGTCGTTAAATCCGTCATCGCGAAATCGCGTGTGGCGGATTCATCCAACTGGAAGAAGGCGATGTTCTTTCCGTCGGGACTCCATCGAAATCCGTCGCGAAGCCCGAACTCTTCCTCGTAGACCCAATCGAACGTGCCGTTGATGATGCCGCCGTCGCTGCCATTGCTGGTTAGCTGCCGCTCAACGCCTGTTGTCAGGTCCACCACGAACAGATCCCGATCGCGGACGAATGCTACTTGCGTCGCCTGCGGGTTGAACTTGGCAAACATCTGGAAGCCCTCTGCCCGATCGGATATCGGCGTCACCGTCCCTGCTTCGATGTCGTAGACGTAGTAGTAGCCCTTCGTGTTGAGGCGCCACACACGCTCAGAATCTGTGTAAAGCAGGACTTTCGTGCCGTCGGCGGAGTACTGGTAGTCTTCAACATTGATCAGTCCACCGTCGCTATCGGGCTTCTCCAGATCCGCTCCGTCAATCAGCGTCCGGCGGCTGTCGGTTTCCAGATTCCACTCAATGAGGCTCGATGCGCCCGTCTCACGATCTGCATCGATGTAGAGAAGAACGGGACCTGCTTCCGCCCAGTTGCCTCCGCGGAAAAAGCTGCCGGAGAATTCGCGAGAGTTGAAAAGCTTCTCCATCGTAAGCTGCTCCTGTGCAATCGACATAGGAGCGAGCCAGAGGAACGCAAGAGCGAGAAAGAAATAGCGGGCGTGGCGGTACATAATGCTCTAAGGGAAAGGTGGAAAGCCTGTGCAACGACAATCGCAGAAGGTGCTAAAAACTAAGCATGCAATTGGCTCCGCGACGAAAGTGACCGAAGGACGATAGTGATTACCGGAGCGAGGTGTTCTGCTTTGCCCGTGGAATCCTAACCTCAAACTCACTCTCCTTCCCTTCTTCGCTCTGCACAATCAAATCCCCACCATGTGCACGTGCAATGGCCCGGCTGATGGCGAGACCAAGACCACTTCCAGAGCCATCGTCTGAGCGGGTCCGGGCAAAGTCGCCGCGGTAATAGCGCTCAAAGACAGCGTCGAGCTCGTCGGCTGGAATACCATCGCCTGTATCAGCCACACGAATCGTCACGGACTCGTTGTGAACGGTGCCGCTAATAGTCACAGTACCACCTTCTGGAGTGTGTCGCAACGCGTTGGAAAGGAGGTTGTCGAGCACGCGCATGAGCCGCGCGCCGTCCGCCTGAATAGTCGGAAGTGTAGCTGGCAAGTCTACTTCAAAGGCAATGCCCGCTTCTGTTAATCGTTGGCGGTGCATCCGCGCTGCATCCTGAATGAGCTCGGCGAAAGGAACCGGACCAAGCTGCAATGGCGCCGAGCCTCTTTCAAGCGACGCCTGCTCCAACTTGCTGAGTTCAAACAGATCGGCAACGAGTCGCGCCATCTGGTCGCTCTGCCGTTGCGCCACGCCTAGTGCTTCAATGGCTTCGTCGTCGCGGCCTTCGGCGGCAAATCGGTTGGCCTCGTCGAGGTAGCCCTTTAGCGCGGCAAGCGGTGTACGGAGATCATGCCCCACGTTGGCCACGAGTTCGCGGCGCAGTCTGTCCGTCGATTGGAGCGCTTCGATGCTGGCTTCCACACGCCCAGCCATGTCGTTGATCGCCGAACTGAGGCGGCCAAGTTCGTCATGCCCAGCCTTAGGAAGTCTGTCAGCGTAGTCGCCTTCGCCCAACGATTCCACGCGCCGGGTCATCCTACGCAGGGGTGTAACAAGTCGCCACGTAAAGAATGCGCCCAAGAGTAGCGCGAGCAACGCTGCGAGACCTGCGACTGTCCAAACTGCCCGGACAAAAGCCTCACGTGTTCCTCGAAGTTCCTCCCGTAACGTGTTGTCAAGTGGCCGAATAAACAGTGCACCCGCTGGAAGTCCATCTGGGGCCAGCAACGGAGCAAGTGCCCACGTTCCTTCTCCACCATCCAAAACGACTTCGATCTCTCCCGTCTCCAACGCCTCCAACGCACCTTCAGGAAGTGAGCCAACTTGGCGTCCTGATATTGCCTCTCCCTCTAGTTCCAGCACAGTTGTTGAATCAGGAAATCGTGTGGCCAGATCGAGTTCGAGCCTTCGCGGCAGCGTCATCCTGCCCTCTTCATCAAACTCTGCTCGAGCTTCTACCTCACCAGCGGTTTGATCGAGACGAAGGAACAGGTTTCCGCGAACGAGTTCCAGGCTGCGCTCCTGTGCGAAGTACGCGCCGAGTCCTACAGCCAACAAGCCGGTGACAACCTGCACGCCGATGAGAATCAGCGCGACCTTCCAGAAGACAGTTTTGCGCATCCGCAAAACTACTCCGCGTCCGCTGCCATCTTGTAGCCCACTCCCCATACTGTGCGAACGTAGTGGGGTTCGGCTGGATCGGCTTCGATCTTGGCTCGCAGACGCTGTATGTGAGAGTCAATCGTGCGGTCGTAGCCTTCGTACTTGATGCCCCAGATGTTGTCGAGGAGCTGCATGCGAGTGAACGGCCGCTCCGGATTACGAGCTAGAAACAGCAAAAGGTCGAACTCCCGAACGGTAAGGTGGACATCTTCCCCATCCAGGCTGACCTGTCGCCGCATCGGATCCACGATGAGCCTGTCAATCTGAATAGGAGCCTCCAGTTCCAGGTCAGTTGGAGCGGCAGCCATGTGTTCCCGAATACGCCGAATCCTTCTCAACGCGGCACGAACACGAGCGACGACTTCCTGTAAGCTGAACGGCTTTGTGACGTAGTCATCCGCCCCAACCTCCAGGCCCACCACCCGATCTAGTTCCTCGGCGCGGGCCGTAAGCATCATGATGTAGAGTAGCGGATGTTCTGCTCGGAGGCGGCGACAGACCTCAATTCCGTCAAGGCCGGGCAGCATCACATCCAGCAGAACGAGATCGGGGACATCACTCGCCACCTCCTCCAGTGCCTCCGGGCCAGTCACCGCGACATCCACGCGCAATCCGTCTTCGATTAGCCGGTTCGCGACAAGGTTGCGGAGATCCTCGTCATCCTCGACAATGAGGACGTGGCCGTTGGTTGCGTCTGTCATTCGGATGTCGTGTTTACGCTACGCCGCGAATATAAACGGCCAATTAGGCCTCGTGGCTTTGGAATCGCAATGAACGTAGTTCCGCGACAATTCTGTGACAAGTTCGGTCGATACCACGCGTTTACCTTCTGCCTGCGCTTTTTCGGCTCTATGAAGTTTCGTTACACCTTTTCAGTTTTCATTCTGCTTGTCCTGATTGGCTCTTCGCCGGTCGTGGGCCAGCAAGCTCCAGATTCTGCCGAGCTTCTCAGGTCGTGGCGTGCGGGCTGGACACGCGGAACGCAGGCGGTTGCGGCTGTAACCTATACCGAAACATCAGCTCGAACGATTGAAGGGCCTCGCGACCGGACGCAGTTGCGGACCGTAACTGATGTGCGGTTTTCAACATCGGGGGGTGCGGTCCGTACAGTTCGTCAGCGTGACATCAATGGTCGTGGTGTTCTTGCTATGCGAATGAATGCTATCGACCGGCGTATGCGACGAGCCTACGGAGCCGGATTCGATTGGACCCGGAGACCACCACCCATGGCGGCGCGTTTGGTCGGTATTGGTCAACCAACTGGTCAGGCAGTTGCGGAGACCCTTGGCGATATCAGAGCCTGGCGGGTTTCCTTGGAACCAGGCCAATCGAACGACATGATAGAGCGCGTCATTTTCTGGTTCGCCCAAGCAGGATCGGACACCTACCCCAGGCTGATACGAACGCGTATCGTTGGTCGTGTGCCTACTGAGCGGGGACGAGTTCAGGGTGGCTCTGCGATTATTGCGACGGACTACGTTCGTTTTAATGGACTTGATCTTCCCGAAATGACGCAGGTAGAAGTGATTGTCCGGCAGATTCACCGCCGACGTGTTTTCTCAGTGATTCTTGATACGGAGATATCAAATACGAATATGCGCCTTCGCCAGCGCTGAGATACCATACTTATCTCGTTTCTCTCAGTGCGCGTCTTTCGGGTTCGAGAGATTGAGAATCAAAGTCCATCGCGCCTTCGTTGGATGCTCTTAAACCCTACATCTGCCAGCCAGAGAGGTGCGTATCTTCGCGACTATAGCCAAAAGAGCGCATTGCCCGAGTTTTTGGCAACACGTCACTTCCATGAGGTGAGGAATACGATGAGCACCGTCAAAATCAAGTTTGCAAACAAGAACGCGTCCGCTTTCGAGAATGCAGGCGCCTTCATCGACGATGTTAAGGGCCGCGTCGCGGAATACTTCGAATCCACGGGCCGTTCGCGGCACGCCGACTGGCGGATGGTGCTAAAAACCGTCATCCTATTTATCGTCGCGTTCGGATCGTACGGCCTCATTCTGACTGGCTGGTTCACGCCCTGGGGCATGCTTGCCCTCGCCATTTTGATGGGCGCTGGCTACGCAGGACTTGGTTTCTCAGTCGCACACGACGCCCTTCACGGCGCGTATTCGTCCAACCCGACGATCAACAGAATTCTCGGCTTCACGTTCGACGCAACGGGTGCCAACGGTTACATGTGGAAGATCACGCACAATGTGATCCATCACACCTACACGAACATCGACGGCGTTGACGAAGATCTCTCGGTTTCACCGCTGATCCGCCTGTCGCCTGGTTCTAGGCATTATTGGTTCCACCGTTTCCAGCACCTCTACGGCTTTTTCGCCTATGGCTTTGCCACGATAAACTGGCTGTTTGCCAAGGACTACCAGCAGTTCATGAAGAAGGACATCGGGCCGTACACAAACAAGACGCACCCGAAAGGTGAGATCGCTATTCTCATTCTGGGCAAAGTGTTTGTGTATGCCTACATGATTGTCCTGCCATTGCTGATTCTCGACATCACGTGGTGGCAGTTCCTCATTGGCTTCCTGGCCATGAATATGACCGCCGGGATGATCTTGGGCATCATATTTCAGCTTGCCCATGTGGTGGAAGGCCCCGAATTCCCCGTCCCTGATGACGACGGCAAAATGGAACACGCATGGCTCGTACACGAGATGATTACGACGGCCAACTTCGCGAAAGAGAACAAGGTGCTTTCATGGTACGTGGGTGGACTCAACTACCAGATCGAGCACCACCTCTTCCCGCAGACGTGCAGCATTCACTACCCTGTAATCAGCGAGATCGTGAAGGAAACCGCCGAGGAATACGGCGTGCCCTACCACTACCACCCCACGCTATTCAAGGCAATGGGCTCGCACTACAGGATGCTGAAGGAGTTGGCGAAACCGGAAACAAACCACGAAACGCTGTCCGCCGCCGCTGGGGAATTGGAGACTGCTTAGCGGATCGGGATGACTGCTCGCTATTTTCGGTGGCATGAGCGACCAGCATCGATATAGCGAGAAAGAGATCGCTGCGATCTTTGAGCAGGCGGCGGAAGCGCAGGAAGAAGCGCAGTCGCACCTAACTCATGGCGAAGGACTCACGATTGCTGAGCTACAACAGATTGGATCGGAGGCCGGCATTTCGCCCGAGTTCATCGCCCGCGCCGCCGCAAGCATGGTCGGAGGATCTGCAAAGCCGAAAACGACCGGCCTTTTAGGTTTTCCGATCACGGTTGAACACAGCGTCGATCTGCCAGGACGACTTTCGGACAACGACTGGGACGTACTCGTTGCCGACCTGCGCGAGACGTTCCGAGCGTCTGGAAAGGTGAGCCGCAACGGATCACTCCGAGAATGGCGAAACGGCAACCTCCACGTTCATGTCGAGCCGACAAAGGACGCGCATCGCCTTCGCTTCCGCACAACAAAAGGCAATGCAGGCCAGTCTGTTTTTATTGGTTCTCTCTTCGCCGCTATCGGTTTGATATTCCTGATTACTCGAATCGTGACCGGCGATCTTTTTGCCAATCCCGATTCCTTTGTCCTCGGGATGCTGGCTCTTGCGGGACTGACCATGATTGGCCTAACCCGGTTCACGCTCCCGATCTGGGCAAAAGAACGAGGCCAACAGATGGGGAAGGTTGCTACACGCACGTTGGAACGCATGGGCTCACAGACCGAGGAAGCAGTTGCTGGACCCATTACCTCGCCACAGATTGATCTGGATGCGCTGCCTAATGTAGAGAGTACTGAGGTTGATCTGATGCGGGATAGAAACCGTGTCTGATAAACGCCATCCCCAAGCTTACCGCCTCGTCGTAAGGCTTGTGCGTTTGCTCATGCGCACGTTCTTTCGGGAGGTAGCCTGCGAGGGTCGCGAGCACGTTCCGCAGGATCGCGGCGGGTTGTTGGTCGCGTGGCATCCCAACGGCCTGATTGACCCAGCCCTCATCATGGCGCACTTTCCTGGGCGAATTGTATTCGGCGCACGGGATGGCCTGCTGAAATGGCCTCTCATCGGTTGGATGATGCGCAAGGTGGGCACAGTGCCCATCTTCCGAGCATCCGACCACGCGGACATGTCGCCGGAAGAACGTCGCGAGGCCAACGCACAGAGTCTGGATGCGCTGGCAAGCGAACTAACCAAAGGATCCTTCTCAGCACTTTTCCCAGAAGGCGTCAGCCACGACAACCCACACCTTTCTGAACTCAAATCGGGCGCGGCAAGGCTGTACTACCAATCACGCAAGCTGGACGATTCCCACAAGCCGCCCGTCATCGTACCCGTTGGCCTGCACTACGACCGAAAGCACATCTTTCGGTCCGACGTGCTTGTGACGTTTCACGAGCCCATGCAGCTCCCAGCCGGTCTGGATGTCAAACCATCCTCCGACGACACCGAAGAGCTTCGTGAGGAACGCGTTTCAAAGCTCACCGCCGAAATTGAGGAGTCGCTCGTCCGGGTAGTTCGCGCGACCGACGACTGGCAACTTCACACGCTCATGCATCGCGCTCGCACGCTTCTCCGAGCCGAGCACAAAGCAAGGCACGGAGCGGATATGGACGATGCCAAGATCGTATCGCGAAATCTTGTGTTTGCACAAATCTGGCACGGATATCAGGCCAGAAACGAAAGTCACCCCGACGAAATAAGAGCATTGCGACGGGATACGAACGACTACCACCGCCTTCTGCAAACCATGCGCCTGGACGACGAGGATCTTGACAAGGATCCCCGCCTTGCTTCTCCCCTCCTCTTCGGGTTGCTTCTGCTTCAAGCTGTTTTCGTCTATCTATTGCTCCCGCCGATCCTGCTCCTTGGCTACCTCATCAACTGGCCGGTACACGTTCTGATAAGCTGGGCCGCGCAGAAATTTTCTAGTGCAGAGAAGGACACAGCGACCGTCAAGCTACTTGGCGGACTTCTTCTCTACCCCCTCATTTGGTTGGCCTGGGGAACTGCAGCCGCGATTACGCACACGCGGCTCCATGAAGCTTTCCCGACCATCCCCGACATACCCATTCTCGTTGGAGTTATTGTATTCGTTGTTGGTTTTCTGAGTTGGGCTCTGATGCTGCTGTACAACAGCCTGGCCCGGCAGACGGCAAACGCCATTCGCGTAAAGCTGACCAGGAGACGACGGAAAACGACGATTGAACGGCTACACGTACAGCGAGCCGACCTCTTCGACAGACTGATTGCGCTCAAGGAAGGACTCGTTCTGCCGGATGATGTTACGGACCTGTACGAGGACATCGGACAGGCTCGGCCTGCGGCTGGTTGAAGATTCCACGATGGTGACTCCAAGTCCGTTTACTGACGTAGGAGCACCATCAGTCACAATGCCGTAGCCATGCGCCTGCTCCTCACAGCCTTCGTCGTACTTCTTCTCTCCCCCTCGGTTCTTGGCCAATCCGCGGAGGACATTTTTCGAGAGATGAATCGTCGGCAACGACAGATCCAGACCCAGCAGGTTTCGATAAACATGGAAATCGTGGATGACCGCTCGCGCTCGCGGTCGAGTTCGCTCGTCTTGCTGACCAAGGTTGGGAGTAACGATTCGTTCAAGGCCTTGGCCGTGTTCACCGCTCCGTCGGATATCAGCGGAACTGGCCTGCTTACACTGCGCACGGCTTCCAGTGACGAACAACTTTTTTATGTCCCCGCGTTGGATGAAGTTCAAAGAGTCGATGGATCCCTGCGTGGACAAAACCTTGGCGGGAGCGATATCACGTTCGAAGACATCAGTCCTAGAGATCCCGCAGACTACACCTTCAGTCTCATCAGAACAACGAACACGGCCTGGGTAGTTCGAGCTACGCCGCGAACGGCTAGCGTTTCTGCCTACGGCAAAGTCGTCCTAATGGTAGACAGGCAACGCTATTCACTGCTCCGAATGGATTGCTATGACAAACAAAATCGCCGAATTAAGAGGCTCGTGGCTTCTGAGTTTGAGGAAGTGCAAACCGGCGTTTGGCAGGCCAGTAGGCTGGTCATGGAAAACGAGGAGAACGACCGCCGAACAACGCTCACCTTCTCGAATCGCCAAAGCGGACTGGCTCTGGCGGATGCGCTGTTTACGGAAGAACAGCTTCGTCGCGGAACCGAAGGCCTTTAAGCTCCTCGATGGAACGAATCGCCGACCTCCTGCTCGACAAGCCACGTCTGTTCGCGGGGCTTCTTGTTGCGTTGCTCGTCGCTTCCACCGGTCTGCTGGTTCAGCGGGGAATTGTCTTCGATTACAGTCTGGAGAACTTCCTACCGGCAGACGATCCGGCGATCCAGACATGGAAAGACTTCGCGGATCGCTACGAACCCGATGATGTGTTCATCGTAGTCGGATTCGACGTGGAGGATCTGTTTGCCTACGAGACACTTCAGGACGTCCAGAGCATCACGAACAGCTTTGCGGAGATCGAGCACATCGACGAGGTGGTTAGCCCGATCAACTACGCTGGGCTACGTGCGTCGGGAGGATCTCTTTCTGTAGAGCCAATCCTTGGCGAGAAAATCAGCCAAGACCCAGACAGTCTCCTTGCATACCGTGAGGCGCTCCTGTCGGACGAAGGAGCGGTTGGATTTGTCACGAATCCCGAGGGAACGGCCACCGCGTTCTTTCTCAAGCTGGACTCGGAGCACAACAATTACGACGACCGAACGGCGGTGCTGGATCAAATTCTGGAGGTTCTCGCACCTTTTGAAGGTCGGTACGAGGCGCACTTTTCCGGCTTCCCCTACATCCGCAACGCCTACGTAGATCTTCTTCAAGTGGAAACCATCCGCTACGTCTTCCTGTCGTCGTTGGTCATTCTGCTTGTCTTGCTGTGGCTCTTCCGCCACGTGCGCGGGGTTGTGCTGCCGCTTGTCACGGTCTACCTGGGGGTAGCTGTAACCGTGGCCTTGCAGATGCTTTTTCGCTCGCCCATTGATGTGCTGTCCAGCACGATCGCGGCCATTATCCTCGTGGTCGGCGTGGCGGATTCCATGCACTTGTTGGTAAAGTATTTCAATGGCCTTGGCGAGGGGCTCAGCAAACGTGCGGCGATTCGAAAGATGGTGGTCAGGTTGGGTGCTGCAACGTTCCTGACCAGCCTCACAACAGCCATCGGGTTTGGGACACTGGCTACGAGCGCGGTCGTCCCGATGAAGCGCTTCGGTCTGTTTACCGCAGCTGGCGTGTTGATGACGTTCGTGATTTCCGTCGTGTTGATCACGATCATCCTCTTGTGGTCCCCTGAGCCATCAGAAAAGCAGGTCAGAAGACTTGGCAGCGGGCGCCTGGATGACTGGCTTTTGAACCTTGACACGTTTGTCCAGCGTCGCAGGAAAGCCATCATTTTCATTTCCCTTGGCATCACGGCCTTGAGCGTCGTTGCTGCCACGCAGTTGCGGATCAACACGTACATCAACGACGAGATGGGACCGAAGACGGATGTTTATCAGGATCTCGTCTGGTTCGAATCGAATCTCACGACGCCCTGGCAGTTTGATATTCTGCTGACGGGAGAAGCGGATTCCTTCAAGGATCCCACGCAGCTGCATCAGGCAGAGGCTGTTGCGAACTACCTGAAGGCGCAGCCAGAAATACGTCGAGTCGCGAGTGTTTCGGACCTTATCAGTCAGCTAAACCAGGCCCTTCACGGCGACTCGGTGGCGTACAACCGCATCCCCGAAGAGCCTGATCTAGCGGCACAGCAGCTCTTCCTTTTGGAGTTGACCGACCCCGACTTGCTGCATCGTTTCGTCGATTTTGATTATGGCGAAGTGCGCATCGCCGCCCTGATGAACGATATCGGCTCGGCAAGAATGAAGGACTTCCGTGCTGATCTGGACGCCTTTATCGCAGAGACCATTGACGACGACCTTGCTGTAACCCAGAGCGGCACGATCACACTCGCAGCGGGCCTGTCGGACTATCTCGTTGAAAGCCTATTGATGTCAATCGGGCTGGCGTTCCTTTTCATCTCGATTCTTATGGCGGGGCTTTTTAAAAACGCGAAGCTCGTCCTTATCTCGCTGATACCCAACGTGATCCCGTTGATCATCGTGGCGGGCGTCATGGGCTTGTTCGGCATCGATGTGAGTCCGGGTACCGCCGTGATCTTCTCCATTGCGTTTGGCATCGCGGTCGATGACACGATCCATATGCTGGCCAGACTGCGGCAGGAAATCGCCGTTGGGCTGGATCTCCCCGAAGCCATCACCGCGACAATGCGAGGCACGGGCAAAGCCATCATCCTCACATCCCTTGTCCTTCTCGGAGGATTCGGCGCGTTGATGACGAGCCGCTTTGAAGGCACAGCCAATCTGGGCGCGTTGGTATCGCTTACGGTTGTCCTGGCCCTTCTAACTGATCTGATTTTGTTGCCTGCGTTGCTTCACGTGTTGAAGCCTAGGCTAGCGAAGAGCGTCGATTCGAGTCCTGCCGCGACGGATCAAGTTGATGGGCAGACGGTCTGAATAACGTGGAAAGTGATCAACACATAGAATCCAGCCTGCTGTCGCGTGGGCTCATTGCCATTTGGCGACTCCCCCGGATGCTGCTAATTGGTATCGTGCGCCTCTACCAGATGGGTATTTCGCCGCACTTCCCGAGTACGTGCCGCTACACACCTACATGCTCGCAGTACTCAATTCTGTCCTTGAAGAAATACGGAGCCATTCGCGGAGGCATCCTTGCAATGTGGAGGATTCTTCGCTGCAACCCGTGGGGTGGGCACGGGCATGATCCGCCGAGGTGGTTTGGCGAGCCAAAGAACAATGAAGAACCAGAGTTCGATTCTGTTGATAATGGGGGCTGATCGTATCTCGTGTTTTTGCCTTTCCAGATTGGAGTCTGGCACTACTTTGCGATGCACTTCTCCTCCACCGCCATGAAAAACATCCCTCTACTTCTTGCGCTGCTCTTCTTTGCAATGGCCTCAAACCCTGCGCAGGCACAACTTCGGATTGGCTTCCATGCTGGTGCGACCGCTAACCCTAATGCGATAACGTTAGGCGTCCATGCTACGTATCCAATCGGGCAATCAGGCGTCTGGCTGGTGCCTAGCGTCAGCTATGGATTTGGAACCGAACGAAACGGTGCGGGAGAGCGATTCGACTTCCGCTCTTACAGTGGATCGTTTCGCGGCGTCTATCCCATTCCGCTGGATCGGGGCAACGATTTCGTTTTCTCCCCCCAGGCGGGCCCTGTCGTTTACCACCATGTCCGCAGAGACTGCCTTGGCGACTGCTCGTACACGGGTTATGGGGTGAACGTGGGAGCCGGAATGCGCTTTTCTTCGTTTTCCGTAACCGCCGTGGCAGGGGTTGGGAAAAATTTGCCGGCTGCTACAGTTGGACTCGGTCTTGCTTTCTAAGCAGGCATCCGCGAGAGTTTCACGATGACTCAGGCACAGAACGGATTGGCGTGCGTATTCCGCCGTTGAGTTTCCTCCTGATTCATGCCGCTGCCACCACGCCTTCAGCAATTCGTCGACGAAAGCGCGATGCTCGACAAGCTGACCCGCTCGATGCTTCTTTTGGACTACGCGGCCAAACTCACCGACTACCCAGAGGACAAAAAGGACAACATTCATCGTGTGCGGGGTTGCACGTCGCTCGTCTATCTGGATGCCAATTTTGACGAAGCGAAAGGCGTAATGCGCTACAAAGGCTTTGCGGACGCGCAGATTGTTAAGGGGATGGTGGCTATCCTCGTCAACGGCCTGGATGGCGAAACGCCAGAGACCATTACCGCTGTCGATCCTGCATTTATTCAGGAAGCCGGACTTGGCGAAGCCCTTAGCGTTACACGTCAGGGTGGACTCGCCAATATTCTCCAACGCATGCAGAACGCTGCTGAGGCAGCCCTCGCCCGCTCGTAGAACATGCCCGACCACACGTTTCGCCTCTACAACGCCCTCACCCGAGAGGTCGAGCCACTGGTTCCTTCTCAGAAGTCGGAGGACGGGAGCCCGCTGCTTCGGTTCTACTCGTGCGGCCCGACGGTCTACTCCTACGCGCACATCGGCAACTTCCGCACGTTCCTTACGGCCGACCTCATCGTACGAACTGCGAAGGCTATCGGATGGGAAGTCAACTACGTCTCCAACGTGACCGACGTCGGTCATCTCACAGAAGATGACACGGCCGATGCCTTCGGCGAAGACCGGATGGCAAAGGCGCTGAAAAGCAAGGAAGGCGAGCAGTTCGCCAACGTCTGGGATTTGGCCCGCCACTACACAGGTGCACTTATGGCGGACTGGCAGGCTCTCAACTTGAAGGAGCCAACCATCCGTCCCCGAGCAACGGAGCATGTCCGTGAACAGATACGTGCTGTGGAAGTCTTGTTAGCAAATGGCCACGCCTACGAAACCGACGATGGCGTTTACTTCGACGTGCCGTCCTTTCCTGACTACGGAAAGCTTTCCGGCAACACAAATATTGAAGAGCTGGTTGTTGGTTCGGCCAGTGACTCGCGGGATGTGGTGGTAGATGAAGGCAAGCGCGATCCGCGTGACTTCGCCCTGTGGAAGAAAGATGATGCCCATCTTATGCAATGGCATAGTCCCTTTGGGTGGGGATTTCCAGGCTGGCACCTTGAGTGTTCTGTGATGGCTCAGAAGTATCTCGGCGAGACGATCGACCTGCACGGGGGCGGCGAAGACCTTCGTTTCCCCCACCACGATTGCGAGATCGCGCAGGCCGAAGCCATCACGAACAAACCGTTTGCGCGCCACTGGTCGCACACCCGCTTTTTGCAGGTGGAAGGCAAGAAGATGTCCAAACGCGACGGCAATTTTTTGACGGTCCACGATCTCACGGCGGCTGTGGAAGACGGCGGTCGTTCCGACTGGGGCGCGCCCATCGATCCTCTGGCTCTTCGCCTTTCGTTGATCTCTGGGCATTACGGAAAACCCTTCAATTTTACGCAGGCAGCACTGAAAGTGGCAGCCAAGAATATTCAGAAGTACCGTCACGCCGATGACGCAGTTAGAGAGTCACTGGAAGCGAACCGTGAAGGTGGCGACAACCTCAAGTCACCTCTCGGCGACGCCTATGCTGACGCACGCGCCGCAATGTGCGACGACCTGAACACGCCTGAAGCACTTGCCGCGGCCTATCGGGGCGTCAACGCCATCCTTAGCCATCATCGTCAGGAACCGCTATCGAGCATAGCTGCTCAAGCAGCGTCGGATTTCCTTGAACGGATCAATAGCCTTCTGGGCATTATTCGGCACGAGACGGATATCGAAGTGAAGTCGCGTGATAATGACGCCCTCGCCGAACAAGTTGATGCACTGATTGCCCATCGCACTGAAGCCCGTTCCTCCAAGGACTGGGCGCGGGCCGACGAAATCCGTGATGAGCTGGACGCGCTGGGCGTCGAAATCATGGACTTACCGACAGGCACTACCTGGCGCAATAAACTCTAACAAACCTCTCTCTTCTCATGGCTATAGACGCATCCGACTATTCCGATCTTGAAGGCGGCCTCGTCCGAATGATGAACCGGTTGAAAGAAGAGGGCACGGCTACCAAAGATCCGGAAGCCGATGCATTTCTGCGCGAGAACGCCAACGCTGTCTTTCTAGGACTGTTGTACGATCAGCGCATTCTCGCTGAGGTTGCGTTCGTCGGCCCGCTGAAATTGAAGCAACGCCTCGGCCATCTCGATATGAAGAAGATCGCCAAAATGGACCGCGAGAAATTCGCCGAGATCTTTACCGAGAAGCCCGCCGTCCATCGGTTCTCTAACAAGATGGTTGACACGACGCAGGAAATTGCCAAAAAACTGACGGCTGAGTACGCCGGCGACGCTGCCAACATCTGGAAGGAAGGGACGAACGCAGAAGTAGAAAAACGCGTTCGAGAGTTTCCGGGATTTGGGCCGCTCAAGGCCCGCAAGCTCCGCATGTGCCTGTACTATTTCGGCCACCGGGACCTCAGCGAGGCCTAAAAGCAAAGCGCGTGGGCAGATTCTTGCCCCTGTATGGATACGCCACATCTTGAAGTTTCGGGGGCAGTCTGGCTTGGTTTCAATGCCTTCGTGGTTGCGTTGCTACTGGTTGATCTTTTCGGCTTCAATCGGAAAGCTCATCAGATAACCTTCGAAGAGGCGCTTCGAACGTCGGCGTTTTTTATCGGCGCGGCTCTGTTTGTCAATGCACTCATCCTAATTCGCTATGGCAGCGCGGCAGGGCTAACGTTCTTTACGGGTTATCTCGTCGAGATCTCCCTATCGGTCGATAACCTGTTTGTGATCGCTGTGCTGTTCGGCTATTTCGCCGTGCCTGCAAGGTTTCAGCATCGTGTGCTGTTCTGGGGAGTCTTCGGGGCCATCATCATGCGCGCGACCATGATCCTCGCGGGTGTAGCACTGGTGGAACGGTTCTCGTGGGTGCTCTACATCTTTGGCGTCTTCCTAGTTTTCACAGGAGGACGAATGCTTTTCGCTGAGGACATCGCAGAACCGCCCAAGGACAACCGGATTCTTTCCTTCCTTCGTCGCGTCCTCCCGATGACAAAGGACTATCACCGAGACCAGTTCGTCATTCGCAGGATGGGATTGACCCTCGTAACTCCACTCTTCTTGGTTCTCGTGATGATCGAGTTCACCGATGTCGTTTTCGCCGTGGACTCCATTCCAGCCATCCTTGGCATTACGACGGACCCTTTCCTCGCGTACGGCTCCAACATCATGGCCGTGGTGGGCTTGCGAGCTTTGTATTTCGTTCTATCGGGCCTGATCGAGCGTGTCCGCTATCTGCATATCGGGCTTGGCCTTGTCCTCGTATTTATTGGATTAAAGATGCTGGTCGTAGAGTACTTCCACATTCCCACGTGGTTGTCGCTCGTGGTGATCATCTTTCTAATCGCGGGTTCGGCCGTGTTGTCGTGGTATGCGTTGAGAAATGCGAAGACGACCGAAGCAGATCTTTAGGCCTCTACAACAAAGAGCATAGAAAGGCTGCCTTCAGTTTTTGAGATGTGATAACCGCCTTGTTTTTTCGGGCCAGTAGGCATATCCGTTTCGATGACGGTCTGGTCTTCCATCTTGCGCACGACAACGTGCCTAACCCGTCCAGGGGCATTGGGGTCGTACACATGAAAGTCGATCTCTGCCAGTTGCTCTTCATAACCAAACGCCACTACCTGATGGGTTGCGAACGGGTCCGGCGTATCTCCCACAAGCCCGATGATTGCGAGGCGCCCCTCATCGATTTCGGCCATTGCTTTCCTGGATTCCTCCCACAATTCCTCCGCAGCAAACACGCCACGGCTTGCTAATGCTTGAAGCCAGTACTTCAAGAAGCGTGGCCAGGAAGCACGAATCGTCTGTGCCTGATGCAAACGAAGGATGGGTCGAATAGAGTCGCGATCAAGTTCTATCGTTGGTTCATCCGTCGCGCTTCCCCAACGCTCTTTCGCCAGCAAAGCCATTCCCCCACAAAGCCCAAACGTCCTCCAGCGCCTCGCCACGGCATGGAGGACTGAATTAGAGGCTTTGGAAAACGACAGGGTTGCACCTACAACCAATCCAGATATAAAGCCAAGTCTTCCGGCAAACGCTTTCCCTAGTATTGCTGGAAAGCCCATTCCAATTCCCTTGATCAATGGGCCAAGCTGCGAGCTCAATTCCGACAGGTCATCGTCCGTCCATGCAAATATATTCGCGAACCAGAAGCCATCACGAACCGGGTCGAAGTCCAATAATCTCTTTGCGTTAGGCACTAACGAAGTCTCTGCGTCCGCAACATCCGTTGTGTGCTCTACGTTCATCTTTTCGCGATTTTCCCCGACTGAGTTACTAAACGCTTTCATAGTACGAATAGAATAGCCTTCCCATTCGGGAGCAATTGCTATACTGTAACCGTTAGTTCACATCTCTCACGCTCTTCCCCTGCATGTCCCCCTCACTGAGCCGGCTTTCTGTTCACGCGGCACCGCTTCTCGTCCTGCTTTTTGCGTTTGCTGGAGGGATTTTCGATGGATGGTTCTCCCCGGCAGAGAACGATGTCAACCCGGCGGCAGTTGAGCAGGCTCTTCGAGCCACGCTTACAAACGTCGATAGCACCGGCCGCGTGCTACTGAGTGGGCAGCGATATGCGCTGGATCCGATTGTTTCGTCGCTCTATGATGCGCACGACGATGCCGCGCTGTGGACGACAAAGGAGAATCGCCGACTGATTGTTGACGCGCTCGCGAGTGCTTCAAGCCATGGCATCACGTTGAGACAGTTCGACGGCACCGAGGCAACCCGCCTGGCGCTGAGACTCAAGCGCCTTGACAATGAAGCGGCGGAGTGGGATGAGAAGACAGAAGACCCTCGCCCGAGACTCGTTGCTGAACTAGATCTGCTTCTCACGGAAGGCTTAGTTCGATATGCCGATGCGCTTTCAGGCAGCCGAGTTGACCCGGCCCTTCTTTTCCCTGGAGGCTGGTACGCTGGCACATCCAGCCTCAACACGACGGCTGTAACAGCGGCGCTTCGAGCCGGTTCAGCAATCGGTGTGGTAGAAGCGCTGGCCAACCTCCATCCCATTCACGCCGAATACCAGGCTCTTCGAGGTGCACTTCAAAGGCTCCAGATAGCGAAGGAAACGTGGACGCTCATTCCCGACGGTCGGGCACTCTCTCCAGGCGAACGATCGATACGAGTACCGTATGTGCGAGGTCGCCTCGGTGCGTTTGGCTATTTGAACAACGAAGACGCAGACCACGGTTGGGATGCCACCGATGTCTACCTCTTTGATCATCAACTTGCAGGTGCGCTCAGTCACTTTCTGGAAGACAGCGGCCTGGCAGCAGATAGTACGCTATCAGAAGCAGCGACAAACGCCCTCAACGCTGAACTCTCTGACGTAATTGAAACGATTTCTCTGAATCTCGAGCGTTGGAGATGGCTTCCGGATGATTTTGGCGACATGCATGTGTTCGTCAACCTCCCGTCATTCGAACTGAATGTGCGTCTTCCTGCTCAAGATGGAAACGGATACCGTGATGCACTAACGATGCCTTCTGTAATTGGGATGGTTAACGCCGGTAGTTGGACGACGCCTGTGATGAGCGACACACTCGAATCCATCGTATTCCATCCGTCGTGGTCTGTGCCGCGGTCGATTCAGGCGACGAGCCTGATTCCACAAGCACGAGCGGATAGCGGCACGACCCTTCCGATGCAGGGCTTTGACGTCTACGCTGGCGGTGCCTGGGTAGACCCGACTATGGTGGATTGGGATGCCGCCCTTCCCGGGCAATATCTATTCATCCAACGACCTGGCAGCCGTAACCCGATGGGGCGCATAAAATTTGTCATGCCGAACGAAAACGCCATCATCATCCACGACACGCCCAATCGCGGCAACTTCAGTCGCCCCGTACGTGCGTTCTCGAATGGATGTATTCATGCGGGCGATGCACGCGCGCTAGCGACGTTCCTCCTGGGCCACACGAACGGATGGAACGAGGAAAACATAGACGCAGCATTGCGCAGAGGAGGTGAATGGGTCGTGCCTCTAGACAGGCCAGTTCCTGTTCATTTGCTGTATTTTACCGCGTGGGCAGAGGCGGATGGACGCCTACGAATATTCGAAGATGTGTATGGTCGTGATGCGAGAGTGAGTCGAGCGCTGGAATCAGAAGAATCCTGATTCGACACGGTCTGGCCTGAAAGTTGCGCCGTTTGGTTTAAGTTTTTTTCGACTTGAGACCTGGTTCCGTACCTTTCGTCCTGCCAGGCAACAGCGTCGCCTTCACACTCTCACACGTCGCTATGCCCCAGCGTATCAATCGCTTGCGCATACATCCGGCCGCAATCATTGCCATCCTGCTTGTTCTGGGCGGGAGCATTGTCGCAGCGTTCCTGACTTCGAGCGGCGAAGGTGGTACGCTCTTGGCAGACTTGCCCCTGGAGGCGACCGAAATTTTCGAAGGTGTAGATGAAGTTATTCGGACGCGGTTGGTTGGAGATTCTACCTCCATTGCCCATCTGAAGAGCGAGCAGGTGGTTCTTCATCCCAATGTTTCGCCCTTCTATGCGGCCCGGATGTACGCACCAGCCTGGCCCGACTCGACGGCAAGGGATACGTTGCTCTCGCAACTCCAGGCATTAGCGGATGTAGGTCTGAATCCGGATGACTATTACGTCACATCATTGAGCAGAGAGCGTGGGAGTATGAGCGCGGACTCCATCGACTCTCTCGCAGACATCGATCTGCTTCTCACGGATGCTGTTTTCAAGGTAGCTGATGATCTTTCAGGCCCACGCGTAAACGTAGACTCTCTCTACGGATCGAACTGGTTTGCCTCCAGCCGATCCCTTCGTGCAGATACACTACTGTCGATGGCGCTCGCCTCTGAAAATCCTGTAGAGCAGGTAGCCCGAGTGATTGATCAACTCCAGCCCCAGCATCCTGATTATCGCGCATTGCGAGCCATGGTGGCGCACCAACGAGCCCTTGTTGAGCGACCCGATTGGCCAAACATTTTGCCTGGGCGAGAGATTGCTCCTGGAGACACATCGGCTCTTGTACCGGTTCTTCGGGAGAGAATTCGCCTGGAAGGTGTTTCTCTAGATCATCCGGCGAACGCGGCGGAACGATTTTATGATGCTGAATTGGCCAGCGCAGTGCGTGCTTTCCAGGCGGGGCAAAATCTCGAACCTGACGGAGTAATCAACCAGCCGACCCGCGAGGCGTTGAATAAGCGCCCGATTGGTGAGATCATTCCACTTCTCACCCTGAATCTCGAGCGATGGCGATGGCTACCGGACGATTTGGGCGACTTGCACGTGCTGGCCAACATCCCTGCATTCCAACTCATGGTTCGGGAGCGTAATGGAGAACAGCACGCGGAAATCTTCCGCATGAACACGGTGGTTGGTAAACGTTCATGGGAGACGCCTGTTTTCTCCGATACGATGACGCAAATCGTCTTCAGTCCAACATGGACCATTCCTGCGTCTATTCAGATGGAATCGTATGGTCGCGTCCGACCGGGAGGCATGGTGCGAGACCCTGGTCCTGGCAATCCGATGGGACGCGTCAAATTTTTGTTTCCAAACGATCATGCCATCTACATCCACGATACTCCATCTCGTTGGGCTTTCAGTCAAGACTTCCGGGCCTACTCGCACGGCTGCCTTCGTGCACATGAGCCGCAAAGACTCGCTGAAGAGTTGCTAACTCGCTCCAACGAATGGACAGTGGAAGATGTAGCTGCAAAGTTCGATGGCCCCTGGCGATTGCAAGTTGTTGAACTTGATCGGCCAATCCCTGTCCACCTCGTTTATTTCACAGCGTGGGTGGATGAGAGTGGCCAGCTGCAAACGTATGCAGATGTGTATGGCCACGATGCAAAACTTGCGGCAGCTCTAGGAATCGAACTTCCACCTCGTAGTTAGATCCGAAGACCTCGAACTAACGCTGGTTTTCATTGTCTTGCCGCGCTTGGATGGCGAGTTTAGGTTATCTCGCCAGCAGACCCCATCTAGACCATGTTTCGCGTACTCCGACCTATTCTGAACAAAGGCGGCGCAGGCCGTTACGCTACCCGCGAGGAATCGGCTGAGCGACTCATGCCGCTCATTCGTCAGCATCATGAATTGCTGCACGCTTACGACGAAGTGCTGGCAAATCTCGATGACGTCGAGATCAAAGCCTCTATTGAATCCGTCATGCCCCGAGCGCGCACGGAATCTGGGAAACTGAGCGAGACCGTGTTCAGCATGGGTGGAACGCCACCCAACTCGACCGACCTGGAGCCAGCCTCAAGCAACAGCACACACAGCGACGCAGAACTGTTATACGATGTGTTGAATTTGGAGCGCGCGTACACCGAAGCTGCATCCGAAGAAGTAGATGCTATCCACCACCAGGAGCGCACGCGAGCGATTCTCAAGGTCGTAACAGAGGGCAGTGAAGCCCGCCAGGAGGTTGTTCGGACCATCACCAACAGACTTCCGCAGCCTGTTCGCGATTGATGCCTGCGCCCAATTCGACTTTCCCTGATGTCATTGCTTCAGGTATCCAACCTTCCGGCGCGCTTCATCTTGGGAACTACTTCGGCGCCTTACGTCAGCACATTGCGCTCGGTAACGATGAAACGCGACGCGACGAAGCCTACTACTTCATCGTCAACTACCACGCTCTAACCAGTGTCCGTGATGCAGAAGCGCTGAAAAGCTACACCTTCGACGTGGCACTGGATTACCTGGCGCTCGGGTTTGACCCCAACAAAGCCAATCTTTTCCTTCAGAGCGATGTGCCCCAGGTTGTCGAACTTGCCTGGATTCTCCTTTGCCTGACGCCGGTCAGCCAGCTAGAAAAGGGGGTCGCGTTCAAGGACAAAGTGGCGCAGGGAATGTCCTCGAACAGCGGTCTTTTCACTTACCCCATTCTTCAGGCGGCCGACATCCTGATTTATGGCGGCACACGGGTGCCCGTTGGAGCCGACCAGAAACAGAACATCGAAATCAGTCGAAATCTGGCACAGATGTTCAACCGCACATTCTGCGAGGATGATGAGCCGATCTTTCCCATTCCCGAACCACTTATTCTGGAAGATGTCGCCGTCGTTCCTGGCACGGACGGGCAGAAGATGTCGAAAAGCTACGGAAATACGATTGGCATCTTCGACGAAGGCAACGTCTTGAAGAAGAGTGTCATGTCCATCGTCACAGATTCAACCCCCCTCGAAGAGCCAAAGGACCCAGAGACAGACAACGCCTTTGCGCTCATCAAGCTGTTCGCGGATGACGCCAAGCGTGAGGAAATTGCTTCCGCCTACCGTGCGGGTGGCTTCGGATACGGTCACGCCAAAAAGGAATTGCTGAGGATGATCGACGACTACTTCGCTGAAGCACGCGAACGAAGAAAAAATTTGGCGGAGAGGCCAGACTACATTCTCGATGTGCTTCGCCAAGGCGGAGAAGCGGGACTGAAGAAGGCCGAGCAGCTCATGCAGCCAGTCCGTGAGCGCGTTGGACTGCTGACCACGAAGTAGTCAAGGCGTAATTAACGAACGTCGTCCGCCAAGAGCTTGATGTCTTGCTCGAAATAGCCAGTCCAACTGGCCGGAGGCGGGGCGACGAAGCGCATCAGTTCTTTTCGCACGGGATGTTCAAAACCGAGACTGTAGGCGTGAAGGGCGAGGTTCTTTCCATCAAACTCGTTACGCGCGCCGTAACGGAGGTCGCCGAGTATTGGATGCCCGAGAGCGGCAAGCTGGATGCGAATCTGATGTTTCCGGCCTGTCATGAGCTCCACGTCGACCAGTGAATGCTTTGTGTCAGTGCGAATGCTTTCCCATCGAAATACAGCCCGTTTGGCTTTAGGATGAGAGGCTTTCACTCGCCGCACCTTTCCATCCTCCTTGAGTAGCCAGTCCTCACGCTCTCCACTACCAGTCAACTCGCCTTCCACAATGGCGATGTAGCGTTTTGTGACAGTGCGTTCCCGAAAGGCCTTGGACAGCCGTTCCGCTGCCTTAGATGTTCGCGCAAACACCATCACACCGCTCGCCGGTCGATCCAACCTGTGAACCAAGCCAAGGAATACATTCCCTGGCTTATCAAATGCCTCCTTAATATGGCGCTTCCCTTGCGATAGCAAATCATCGTCTCCTGTTCTATCTGCTTGTGAGAGAACCCCGGCAGGCTTCACCACAACGAGGAGATGATTGTCGGTATGGAGGATGTCCATAAGAGAGCGGCGGTTGCGGGCAAGCTACCGCCGCTCCTTTCCCTCAGTTTGTCTCATCGAAGGAGGGTAACAGATTGTGAGGCTGCGAACGTCTCGCCTGTCGCTCGAATGAGAAGCAGGCCCGTCGCGAGGCCGCGGCCATCCAACGCAAACGGATGGGCGCGTCCCCCGTCCAGAACCCCGTCAAAAAGGTTCAGAACTTTTCGTCCAAGCGCGTCGAACACGCTCACATTCACGTTCTGCGTCTGCGCTACGCTCAGCGAGAACTGTGCCAGCGGATTGAACGGGTTGGGATAGACATTGGTTAGCAGGTGAGTCCCCGGAACCGCCACCACAACTTCGATTTCGTCACTGTACTCGAAAGCACCGTCGAAATCGATCTGTTTGAGCCGGAAAGCGTACGCGCTCGGATCCAGATCTCGCACACTGTACATGTAGTTCCGCACTTCTGTTGTTGTACCGTGGCCCTCGACGAAGCCGAGTGTACTGAAGTCCCTCTCGTCGGCAGAACGCATCTGCACTTCGAAACCTGCGTTGTTCGTCTCTGAAGCTGTAACCCACCGAAGGGAAACGTCTCCGCGATCTACGGTTGCATCGAAACTGAGAAATTCGACAGGGGTGTAGCCCATGAATCCCGTTACGTCATCCAGAAAGAATGAGCCGAATGGGTCGCCGCCGCGGGCCTCGAAAGCAACAAGTACGTCGCTACCAGGTGGCGCACCTGAGAAAGAGAAGAAGCTGATTTCTGATGTAGGCGCTGTAGAAATCGCGAACGAGTGTGCGACCTCGAAGGTTGATCCACCGTCCGTACTTACAACTATTCTGCCCTCGGTTGGTCCAGTAGACGAACGCCACGTGTTGAACATGACGAATAAATCCAACGGACGTTCCGTGGAGCCATCGTAGTCTAACATGTATCGGATCGACCGAATGGGGTCGAATTCGGCCAGAAACCCGGACGACTCAAAAACATCATCAGTCCCATCCTCGCACACCAGCCCCGGCATGCGCATCATGTCAGAGATCGTCACCCCATCCGAGAACGGTACAGTGGCTTCAGGATTTTCATTCGTGCCACAGACCGTTGTGCCATCTGTACTGAACTCGAACAGATATTCCAAATATGGTCCGTAAAAGGGTTGGATCATGGCGGCCTCCGTCTGGGTCAGACCTGACTTCGCCAACCACGCGCCCAAAGCAGGATCATCAATTTCAAAGACGGTGGACGTCTTGTAGCGCGCGTTGATGCGCTCGGCTTCTTCACGTCCTAGATCTTGCTCGAAGAGATAGCCCACTGCACAGATACGCCCTGCCTCATCGATAAACACAGGGTTTCGGTGGTCAGGAACAACCCTGTTGCGAGGAAAAACGCCGGCCGTCCAGTAGTCATGAAGCCGATCAAGATTGTGTGCACGGGCTTCTCTTAGTTCCTGAGAGAGATCGCCGACGGGTCTGGAGCGCAACAGGTTTTCTACGTAGGCGAGATGCGTGCGTAATCTGAGATCCTCCGAATCACCTGGTCCTGGCTCTTGGCCAAACGTCGCGATAAAACTTTCATCGCCGATGACACCGTTTACGGTGTTGTAGTTGTGGAGGTGGATGTTTGCTTCTCCTACCGTAGTCTTGGATAACTCCCCGATTTGGATAGCTCCGGCTGCAAGGAGTACAGCGATGAGAAGAACACCAGCGGTATTGAACATCTTCATATCGAACGTCACGGTAGATGAAACGGGCACGTGTGGTGGGGCCAGGCCTTGACAAAGAGTACGGATTATTAATGACATATCCGACACGATGCTAACAAAAAAGGGGCGCGAGCTTTCGCTCGCGCCCCTCACCGAAGAGCTGGAAACTTCTTCAGATTACTTCAGCAGTGTAATCGACTGTGCATCGGCAAAGGTCTCGCCAACAAGCCGAATCATATACACCCCGCTTGGAAGCCCGCTACCGTCAATACGGACGGTCTGCATTGCGTCGGCAGATACGCTTCCCTCGAAGAGAGTACTAACTACCCGTCCGAGAGCGTCAACCAACTCTGCGCGCACGTTCTGCTGGGCGTTCACGCCAAAGCGGAACGTCGCTTCCGGGTTAAACGGATTCGGGTAAACGGACTCGAGCACGTGCGTACCAGGTACACCAACCGTCACTTCAAGCTCATTGCTATACTCGAAAACGCCGTCATAATCGACTTGCTTGAGACGGAACATATGTGTTCCTGAAGGCAAACCACCGGCTGTGTACGTGTAATGCTGCACTTCTGTGGTTGTACCATGACCAGCTACGAAGTCGAGCACAGAGTACTCGGCCTGACCATCAGCCAACATCTGAATTTCAAAGCCAGAGTTGTTGGTTTCGGAAGAAGTGACCCATTCGAATGAAACCAAATCTTCATTCAACGTGGCGTTGAAACTCACAAGCTCAACAGGCACCTTGACCCACATCGTGGGCCGGAAAGCGGCCATCTGAACATGAGCGCGATCTCCCTGGCCTGGCGTGAACTCGATCATGCAATCGTCGTCCGTATAGTCCATGAAGTTTTCAATCGGGTCTGGGGTTGCGCAGGAAACTGCACCCACCGGGCAACCAAAGCGAGGGTTGGCCTCAGGTTCCGTATCAGGAACGCTGTCTCCTGGAGGTCCACAGCCGCCTTGGAACGTGTGGAAAAGGCCAACAAAGTGACCAACTTCGTGAGTACCGGTGTCACCCTCGTTATAAGGTGCAGCCGTGCCGTTCGGAAGAGAAGAGAAAAGACAAACAACGCCGTGGTACGTACAGCTTTCACAACCATCCGGGAAGGTTGCCCAACCAAGAAGTCCCCCACCGGGATTGTTTGTATAAAAATTAAGCGTTGAGGCAGGATCAATTGCAAGCGCGTTCTTCATCGCGGACTCGGCACCCGAGCCCGGGCCTGCCGTGTACCACGAATTATTGGCCGTACGGTCAATACTGGCTGTCTCGAACTGGATATTCATCGACGCAAATGCACCGTTCAGGACAGCCGTTTGCTCTTCAATATCCGAATCGGACACATCACCAGCACCAGTTGTATTAGTGATGATGTGATAGGCGATGGGGATGAGGTACGTGTCCTGTCTGTTGACCGCATCGGGGTTTTCGGCCAGGAAATTCTCCAGATAGGCGTCTACAGCAGCCTGTTGTGCGGGACTGATTTCAGGCGTTGAACAGCGTTCTCCTTCTGTTGGGGTGCCATCTGGCCCTGCATAAATAATGTTCTGCGCGTCGACAGTTGTACAAACCGCAAACGCGACCGCCATAAACGCAAAGCGGCGGATTAATGTAACGAGTCGCATAACACTCCTCATGGTTAGGTGAATCGAAAACGACGCCTTCGATTTGGGGGCATCACACTGTGCTTGGCACCGCATGAACGTTGCAAGAAGTGGTGGTCCTTGACGATACGACACACGAGCTAGAATCACAAGGACGTCGCTTCAAGCGTTAGGCGACTTCCGCTTCTTCAACCGGCTGCCCTACGAAGCGAATAATGCCAAAGAGAACAGCCACACCACCCACGATGGACACCCACCATGGAAGCCCGAAGGCCGTTGGTAGCGTGCCAAGTAAGAGAGCCACTATCCCAACCACCATCGCATACGGAAGCTGCGTTCGGACGTGATCAACGTGGTCGCACCCTGACGCTAACGATGACAAAATCGTTGTATCGGAGATTGGAGAACAATGGTCTCCCCAAACCGCACCCGCAAGAACCACGGCAACCGAGGAATAGACGATGTGGGCATGCTCAGCCATCGAGTGGGTTCCGCTGGCATCCAGAACACCCCAAGCGAGGGGAATCACCAGCGGCATCAGAATCCCCATTGTGCCCCAGCTCGACCCCGTTGCAAAGGCAGTGGCAGCAGCTAGAATGAACACAATCGCCGGAAGGAAGCCGGGAGACACCGTATCCGACAGAAGGGCAACAAGATATTCTGCCGTACCCAGCGCTTCGTTGACGTTGGACAACGACCAAGCCAGCAATAGGATAATTATGGCTAGTAGCATAGATCGGACGCCCGCGTACCACGCCTCCACTGCCTGCGTAAGTGTGAGGATCCTCTGGCCGAGTGTCATCACGATCGCCACAAGAACTGAGGCAAACGAACCCCACATCATCGCTTTATAGGAATCGGCGTTGCGTACGATATCCGCGAGTGACCACTCCGTCATGCCATCTCCAATAACAGAGGCACGGCCTGTCGCATAGAGCCCACCGAGGACCACTACAATCAAGGTCAGAATTGGTATGGCAGCGTTCACGAGACGATGTGGCTTGTCTGCCGGCGGTTCCAAGGCCGCTGACTCTGCCTCGACCGTGGAGATCTGCGAGTCCGGGTCGAAGAGTTGCCCAGTCGTTCGCGACCGGCGCTCTGCTTTGAGCATCGGCCCAAAGTCTCGTCGCGTAATCGTAACCGCAAAGACAAAGAACAGGGCCAGAATCGGGTAGAACGAGTAAACGATCGAGTTGAGGAAGATTGAATAGGCGGACTCAGAAAAGCCGGGAATCTTGCTCGTCGCCTCGCCAATTAACCCCACCTCGTAGCCGATCCACGTCGTAACCAAGGCAAGCGAGGCTACGGGAGCAGCCGTGGAATCCACGATGTAGGCGAGTTTCTCGCGGGAGATTTTCAACCGGTCCGTGATGGGGCGCATCGTGCCACCGACGATCAGCGTGTTGGCATAGTCGTCAAAAAAAATGGCGACGCCCAGAACAGCCGTGGCCAATTGCCCACGCCTTCCCGTTGACGCCCACTTTGTGACCGCTCCAACAATCCCGGCTGTTCCGCCGTTCTTTTGGATTATTCCGACGACACCTCCAATCATCAGGGAGAAGATGATGATGGCTGCGTGGTCGCTATCGGCTAATGCCGCCAAAACGTACGTGTCTATAGTGCGCGCCATGCCAGTGAAGAGGCCCCAGAAGGAGCCCGTAACAATCCACGCCCCGACCCAAACGCCTGCAAAGAGGGATACAACAACCTGCCGAAAAGCCAGGGCTAGCACAATGGCGAGCAGCGCCGGCAAAAGCGACAGCCACCCAAGATGCCCTCTCTCCTCTTCATCGACGGCTTCTGCGGCCGAAATAACTGCGGCATCGGCGGTATCTGCGACAACCACATCCTCAACTACTTCGACACTGTCAGCAGCTGTAGAATCTGGCACCTGCCCAATTGCAGGACCAGCAAATGCACCGACAATGACGACAAGGAGCGCAATGGTTCGAAGGGAAGCGATCGTCATTGTCGAGCGGTTAAGTTCCAAAAATGCGGTCGCCTGCGTCGCCGAGCCCCGGCCGAATGTAGGCGTTGTCGTCCAATTCGCGGTCAAGAGCGGCCGTGATGACGTGCACGTCGGGGTGGTATTCCTGCAGACGCTTCACTCCGTCCGGCGCAGCAACGAGGCAGACGAAGACCAGATCGGTTGCGCCTTGCTCTTTCAAATGATTGAGAGCGCCTGCTGCACTTCCGCCCGTCGCCAGCATGGGGTCGAC
>JAHEJB010000017.1 GCA_024639085.1 Rubricoccaceae bacterium
GTTGTGGATGCCCGCTGCCACACCGCCGCACAAGCAGGATGAGCGGGACCTCGCCTCCACTGAACAGCGCCTAGCGATGACGCGCTTGGCTATTGAGGGAAATGATCGATTTGAGGTCTCCAATATAGAGATTCGCCGTGGCGAGGTCTCATTCACTGTCGATACACTGCGGACTCTGAAGGAGGAATATTCGGACACCCAACTGTCTTTGCTGATTGGCGGCGACAGCCTTGAGCAGTTTGCCACGTGGAGAGAGCCTGATGCAATTCTCGAGATGTCGCAATTGCTTGTGTATCGCCGAGCAAGTTCCGAAGACTACGTTGTACCTGAATGGATTGCAGGCCGTGTCATGTTTATCGATGCGCCCAAACTTGATCTGTCAAGCACTGAGCTTCGTGAGCGCATTCAGTCCAGCAGAAGCGTCCGCTATCTGGTTCCGAAAGCCGTTCTTGAGTACATCGAGACGAACGGAATGTACATCTAACAAGGTAGCAGCGCGTCGTCGTTTGTATCCTCATCCATGCCCGTCACCCTCCGCGAAAAAGTAGCCGGACTAATCGTTCTGCGGCTCGGTTCGAACATGGTCCCGCCACGTACGGCTGAAGAGGACGCGGATGCTGTCGCGCGCCTGCTTGATCAGCACCCCTTCGGCGGGCTTATCCTCTTTAACGGGCATTGGCCAGAGACGCGGGGCACGTTGAGAGGTCTCCAGGAAAGGAGCGAAAACGGTCTGCTCGTCATGACCGACATGGAACGTGGAATCGGCCAGCAGGTAGGGGGAACAACGATGTTCCCGCATCTGCGAGCATTGGCGGAATCGAGTAATGCTGAGGCGAACGTGCGCGAGTTCGCACGAATTGGTGCCGAAGAAGCGCTGGCCTGCGGTGTCCATGTTGCGTTCGCGCCAGTCGCTGATGTAAGCCGTAACCCAAAGAACCCTATTATCTCCACGAGGGCGTTTGGCGAAGAGACACAACCTGTTGAGCGGTTGGTCCGCGCATACATCGAAGCCGCGCGCGAGGCGGGGCTTCTAACAACCGCCAAGCATTTTCCCGGACATGGCAACACGCACGAAGACTCCCACGCCGTGACGCCTGTAGTCAGCGACTCGTTCGACGAGTTGAGCCACCACGACCTCCCACCATTCCGGGCTGCCGTTGAAGCCGGCGTAGATCTCGTGATGACGGCTCACGTCAGTTATCCGGCGCTGGATACGTCGGGAGGTCCGGCTACGCGTTCGCACCCCATCCTGCATGATCTTCTGCGCGACTGGCTCGGGTTTGATGGCGTTGTGATCACCGACAGCCTGCACATGGGTGGCATTCAGGATGCCCACCGTTCTGAAGCGGAAGTAGCCGTCGAGACCCTGAAAGCTGGGGTGGATTTGTTGCTCGATCTCCGCGATCCATTGGCTGTTGTGGAAGGCGTGGCACAGGCAGTAGAGGAGGGGCGTCTGGATGAAGCGGTGATGGATGCGTCGCTAGTGCGGGTAGAGCGATTGAGAAGGCGTCTACGCTCTCGGTTCGGGCAGAACGTTTTTCGGGATCCATCAACAGCATATCCGATCGATTCAGTTGGATCGGACGAGTTCGGAGCTGCGGCCGAAAAGATGGCGCGCGAAGCCGTCTGCGTTATAGAAGGAGAGATTCCAAATCTTGGCGACGGAGACGGCCTACTGGTTGTACACGTCGAGCAGTCGCCAACCGATGAGCGTGTTGTAGCAAAGTTTTGGGGTACGGTTCATCGGCACTTTCCGAAAGTCGCGCAGTTACGATTAAACGAGGATGACTCCTTGGAGGAGTTGAGAAGCAGGGCGATACAGCGCGCCGAACGTTTACTCGTCGCTATCGTTGTAAAACCCGCTGCTTGGCACAATTTCGGGCTGTCGGAAGAACGGCAGGCTTATCTCCAGCAACTCATCAACCAAAAACCGACCGTGCTGGCGGCACTCGGCGATCCTCGCGGCCTGGACGGCCTGGATGGTACCGTAGCCAAAATTTGCACATACTCAGACGTTTCGGCGTCCCGCAAGGCGCTGATTGAGTTCCTCACAACATCCAATTGATTCGTAAAGCACATGTCCCTCACGTATTCTGAAATGCTTCCATTGGGTACGGAAGCCCCTTCGTTCGATCTACCACTCGCCAATCCTGCTGTAGATGACGCGCGAGAAGAAGCGATTCGATCGCTCGCTGACTATCCTGACGCGAACGCGTACGTTGTCGTGTTTTGGTGCAACCATTGTCCGTACGTGATTGCGGTGGAGGACCGCGTGATTGCTCTGGCAATCGATATGGCTGCACGTGGTGTCCAGTTCATAGCAATCTGCTCGAACAACGCCGAGACCCATCCGGCCGATTCCTTTGAGAATATGGTGATTCGAGCTCGGGAGAAATCGTACCCATTCCCGTACGTCCATGATGAGTCACAGGCCGTTGCGAAGGATTACAGCGCTGCGTGTACGCCCGATTTCTATTTGTTCGATGCCGACAAGAAGTTGGTCTACCGCGGAAGACTGGACGACGGCACCCCAGGACGCGATTCCACCACCACAGATTTGCGCGATGCATTGACGGAGTTTCTTGAAACGAGCTCAATTTCCACCGAGCAGATTCCTTCCATGGGGTGCAACATAAAGTGGAAAGACGCGGATTATCACTCTGTCCCCTTGTCCGAAAGGTTTAGGATGTCGGCGAAAGAATCATTGCGATGAAACGGCCCCTTGATCAACTCGTACTACCATTCGGCCTCGTGCTCGCAGCGGGAACGTTCGTGTACTGGACCGTGCTTGGTTATGTGCGTTTCAGCGCGTGGACGCCGGAAGGTGTGTTTCGTGCCGTATTCGTCCTGGGAGCTGTTTTGCTGCTCTCAGGAGTCCTCCGACTTGCTCGCTGGATCACGAACCACAGAGACATCTGAGCCTCCCATTGGCCGGATCGCTGTAGTAGCTTCTCTCGGATTGTTCTTCCCCACTTTTGAACCTCTTCCCCATGACTGATCAAACGATTCCTGAGCCAGCAGTCGGCGAGGAAGCACCGCTTTCGGCTTACGAAAAGGCTGCGCAGAGCGAGGATGTGGATCCGAGATGTATTCCGCAGAATCTGGACGGGCCACCACCAGTCGGCGATGAAATTGAAACGCCGAATTACTCAGACGAAGACAACGCCAACTGGACGTTTCTTTTCAACCGGCAGATGGAATTGCTTCCGGGTCGCGCTGGCGAAGCATTTCTAGCCGGCGTTAAGACGCTGGGCATGACGCCCGACGGTGTCCCGGCACTGCGAGATCTTTCCCGGAATATGCAAGCGGCAACAGGATGGCAGATTGCCCGCATCCCGGGCTTGCTCCACGAACGCGATTTTTTTGGTCTATTATCAGACAGAAAATTCCCCAGCACAGACTACATCCGCGGGAAAGAAGAGCTGGACTACACGCCTGCACCCGATTGCTTCCACGATATGTTCGGGCACATGCCGATGCTCACCCAACCGGCCTTCGCGGACTTCTATCATCTGTTTGGGCAATCCGCTCTTCATGCGGAAGGCGTTGATCGCCAGAGCTTGGAACGCCTCCACTGGTTTACGGTCGAGTTTGGTCTTATTCAGCAAAAAGAAGGTATGCGAATCTTCGGGGCCGGTGTCCTTTCATCGAAAGAGGAGGTGCGGCATGCGCTTTCCGACAAAGTTGAAAAGAAACCGTTCGACATTGAGGCAATTATCAATCAGGACTACGATGTCTGGCACCTCCAACCCATTTTGTTCGTGCTCGATTCATTTGAACAACTGGTAGATGGCTTCCAAGAATGGGCCGTCGGCAAGGGCTTGCTTTCTTCCTGAAACAAGTTATTATCGTGGAATCGTCGCTCGGTGGCTTCTGCCGCCGGGCGATCTTTTTGAAGTCAAAAACAATACGGAGCCATCTGAGGCGTCTTTTTCCACAGTATGGCCTTGCGACTTGCACGCGAGCAACCTGTTGAATACACTCCAGACAATTCCCCTATCCAGTGTCCATGTCAACATCTACAACATCAGACGCGACCACCGATCAAGCCGAGCGTGTCGTGATAGAGATATCCGGCCATGTCCAAGCAGTTGGCTTTCGGTACTACACGCGCGTTGCGGCACGAAAACATAACCTCGTTGGCTGGGTTCGTAACGATGCTGAGGGAACGGTCTCTGTAACTGCAGAAGGGCCTAGAGACCGTCTGGAAGCCTTTGTGGAAGATCTGAATGAAGGACCAGCCGCAGCGGATGTGGAAGAGGTGGATGTACGCTGGGAGCCAGCTTCAGGCCGTTTCGACAGCTTTACGGTCGAGCAGTACTAGGGCGTGAGGATACGTGGCGCCGCTGTGCTGACCCTCGTGGCTTTCCGCAGCATCGTCAAATCCACGGAATATGGCGGGATCCGAAACCTTGTAGAAGTGTCGTTAGGCGCTGTCATGTTAGATCGCAGTTGCGGATATTGCTTCCCGCATGCCTCCATATCAAGCCTCTAACACGACATTAGCAATCGGCATATGACGCGCCACGCCCTGCTCGAATCCTTTGTCGTCCGCTTACAGGATGCTCAAATTGAAGATGCGCGGCGAAATGCAGAATGGATTGTCGAGGACGTCCTGGGATTAACAAAAGCGGCACTATATGGTCATGCCGATGTCTCCGTAACAGGACGCGAGCGGGATCGGGCTGAGGCCCTCGTTCTCCGGCGCCTTCATAGAGAACCCATTCAGTACGTGCTTGGTCAGGCGGAATTCATGGGACTGAATCTGCATGTAGGCCCATCCGTTTTGATTCCCAGGCCCGAGACAGAGGAAGTGGTAGAAGAAGCGCTCAGGAAGATGGAGGATCTCAAGAATCCGTGGGTGATTGACGTGGGAACAGGCAGTGGAGCGATTGCGCTGGCCATAAAACACAAGCGCCCGGACGCGGAAGTGTTTGCTTGCGACGTCTCGGAAGCTGCGCTGGTTGTTGCCGCCCAGAATGCCGACCGATTGAAGCTGGACATCTCTTTCATTCATGCGGACGCGTTGGACCCGGCTTTTGCACAAGATGTGTCGCCCGTATTTGATTTGGTCGTTTCAAACCCTCCCTACGTGCCGGACGGTGAGAGAGAGACACTTCAACCAGAGGTGGGGGCTTACGAACCCAGCATGGCGCTGTTCGTCCCGAATGATGATCCGTTGCGATTCTACAGGGCCTTTGCAGGCCACGCTCCCTTCCTAATAAAACCAGGCGGATGGTGTGTTGTAGAAACCCACGCCGACTACGGTGAAGAAGTGCGTCGCCTGTTTGCTGGCTCAGAATTACTTGATGTCGAGCTAAAGAGTGATCTTGCTGGACGCCCCAGAGTTGTTTCTGCGCGCTATCAATCCGATTCGTAGATGCTCCGTATCTAAAGAGCTCGTATACCTCAAGGGCTGATTCGCAATGCAAAAACCTACTGCATCGTCCTGAACGAGAGGGGCCTCTATCTTCTTCATGTGGGGCCAGCACACGGAATGGTTGTGCAGCCGAAGAACGTCGTTGAGAGGACTGATATCATTTTTGCACTGAACCGGCAGGAGCGTGAGATTTCCTGGGGCGAGCAACGTCTGGCAAAGAGCTCGCATGATGAGTGGGCCAAGGGAAAGAAGAGCACCTTCTATTATGCCAACGCTGTGGAAAGTACCCGAATGGATACCAACTTCGTCGGCGAACCACGCCTAACCATCATCGCGAGCAGGAAGAACTGGAAGTTTCTTATCCAACCTTCTGACACCGAGATCGCAATTGAACTTGCTTCCAGACTGGCCTCCTTCGTCTGATTACAGCACCCCTCCACGGGCGTTAACCTTGTTGGCAGGAGAATTCAGCCGCCGAATCCGTCGCTTGCTTCGATCATCTCCGCGTAATCGTTGAACTCCATCATTTCGTATGCGCGCTCCTTAACGAATCGGAGAACGATTACGAAGCGCTCTGGAGGAATGAAACGCGGAGCCGCCGTAAGGAAGTTTCCGTCGGCATCAAGAAAAATCGTGGTTGGCGTGCTCCTAACGCCAAGAGCTTGCCCCAACTCTTCCATTGGTACATGACCGCCAAAAAAGTTGACGGCCTCCTGACTTTCGACGTCTAGGCGGGTTACCTCATAGTTCTCGGCCAAGTAAGCCTGCACGCGATCATCCGTATACGTGGTGGCGTCAAGCTCACGGCACCAGCCACACCACAAAGCATAGGCGTGGATGAGCACCATGTCTCCGTCTGTCTTGGCCGCTGCAACGGCTTCTCCCATCGGTAGCCAATTTGGACTGTCTTCAGGGTACTCCGCCGCCGTCTGGGCGAATACGGGCAGGGCGAGAGAGAGCAGGAGTAGTGCCAGTAGCGATCGAAAACAGGTCATCAATTCAGTAATTCGTGGATCTTTTTCTGGAAGTCTGGTTTCTCGCGCTCCCAGGAGTAGTCTCTCAAAACGTTGGCAGCGTTGGCACGCCATTGAGCCCGTTGTGTTTCATCGGTTAGCGCAGTTCTTAAGGCTTCCACAAGTGCATCATGGTCATCCGGTTCCGAGAGTATGCCGACATCGTACATGTCAACAATGTGCTTGATCTCCGGGGTTGTGCTTGCCAGGACTGGAGTACCAGCCATAAGGTACTCGAAAAGCTTGTTGGGCAGGGCGAGACGCAGGCTTTCCGTGAGTGGTTCAATGAGCGCCACGCCGAGATCGGCGGAGGCAGTCAGCACGCGCAGCTCATCGGGAAGGGTAAAAGGCAGGAAGCTAGCCCGATCACTGATAACAGAAGCAAGTTGTTTGGCTTCAAGCTCTAACGGTCCATCACCAATTAATACGAGGTGGGCGATGTCTACCTCAGCCACTGCACGAATAAGCTGTGGCAAACCCCGGCCTTCCCGTAGTCCACCTTGATATAAGACGATGCGTCGATGCTCAGAAATGCCAAGCTCAAACCGTAGCCGATCAGATCGCTCCACATTCGCCAGTTCGGGGACGTTGTGGGAGACAAACGGCTTCTCGATTTGATAATGGGAGGCAAGACGCGTAGCGATGGCCTTCGTGACCGTGATTACGAGGTCCGCCTTCTTGATGTAGCGTCGCTCAACTACTCCCCAGACTGTACGAACCCACGGTCGACCGACCGATGAATCGAGGTCGGTGTAAAGTTCTCTGGAGTCATAAACCAGCTTCCCTTGGTGAGCGGTAGCCGCCGCTGCCATGGCGGGCAGGGTGTAGAGATCGCTGGCGAAATAAACAGGGGCGCGTCTCTCAAGAGCAACTTTCTTGAACGACTTGTGCATGTTCCAGAAGAGGCTTGGCCCCGTGAGTTTGGGGGCAACGACCGTTTCAATCCTGACGTTTGTCGACTGTGTCAGCTCGTCCTCCAGATAAGCTCCATTGGGTTGCTCATCTACCATTATCACGTGAACCGTCAAACCAGACTCTTCGAGAGCACGGAGTTGGCGAAGAGCCCTTGAGGAACGCCGAACGTCCCCAAGAAATGCAAAGACCACATCTACTCTGTCGTCTCCATCAAGGGATAGCCGCGTGAACGATGATGGGCCTACGGAAGTCAGGAGACGATTTGCTGGAAGATTGGATCTGAATGAAACTACGTGCCCAATAAGAATCTTGTGGTTGGCGTTATGATGTGAAACGTCCTGATCCTCAGGTGCGTAAGTTTCACTACGACTGGCGGGTTTTCCAACTCAATGACTACACGACGTGTCTTGCTCGGCCTGGCTTTTCTAGCAGCCGGCGTCCTTTTGGGCGTTGTAGTGGCGGAGTTGCGGCATGTAAACGTCCCGCGGTCCGAAGTGGAGGCGTCGTCGGCACAGACAGTTCCTTCTCCGGCAGCGGCTCAGGAAGTTCAGATTGGGAATCCGAATCCGCCACCGCCACCGTCTGTGCCAGGGTTGATTTCGCTGAATACCCTGTTCAAAGAGGTTTCGGCAAACGTTACACCGTCGGTGGTATTCATTCGTGTTGAGACGGACGTGCCTGGTGAGAGTACGTTGCCGGATGACAGATTCCATGAGAATCCAGGTCCGTTTCTGCCGCGACGCAGAACAAGTGCGGGAAGTGGCGTAATCCTCTCACCAGACGGCTACGTCGTTACAAATAGCCATGTCGTTGAGGGCGCAGCCCGCATTCGAGTTCTCTTGAACGACAAGCGCGAGTTCGACGCGGAATTGATAGGCGCCGACCCAACCACAGATCTTGCAATCGTACGCCTCCTTGAAGCGAATCAAGAAGAAGATGATCCACTTCCTGTAGCCTCGTTGGGCGATTCTGACGCGCTGGAGGTGGGAGAGTGGGTTTTGGCAGTAGGCAATCCTTTTCGCCTCACGAGTACCGTGACGGCGGGCATTGTGAGCGCATTGCGCAGGCAAGTAGACATTATCGAAGATCCATTTCGCATCGAGGATTTTATTCAGACCGATGCGGCGATAAATCCAGGCAATTCAGGAGGGGCACTTGTAAACATGAGAGGTGAGGTCGTCGGGATCGCCACAGCTATTGCCACCGAAAGCGGTGCCTACGAAGGCTATGGATTCGCTGTCCCCGTCAACTTGGTAGAACGAGTCGCCACCGACCTAATTGAACACGGCGAAGTCCAGAGAGGCTATCTCGCCGTTGAGATCCGACCAGTCACTGCCGCAGATGCCCAGGAGCTCGGGATGTCCCGAATTGAAGGGGTGATTATTGCGAGCGTTGCTGGCAGCGGACCGGCCGCACGGGCTGGCATTCAGGCGCGTGATGTTCTGTTAAGTGTTGACGGTCGGGCTGTCAACGAGCCGAACCAATTCCAGAGTCGCGTGGCGTTACGCCGACCGGGCGAACCAGTCAGCCTCGAGGTTTGGCGTGCAGGTGAGTTGCAGACCCTCGAAGCCGAACTAATTGGGCGCGACGACACGGCGTTCGAGGGATGGCTTGCTGACTTAGGTGAGCGTAATCCACCGCAAGTGCTTGAGGAGATACCAGACGACGCTGCTCCGCCCGATGCTCCTAGATATGAGGCTGAAGATTGGGGTGTGCGATTCCGCGATCTTACACCGTCTGAGCGCCGTTCATTTGGTGTTTCTGGCGGTGCCTTCGTTGAGAACATCGCAAGCGGTAGTGCAGCAGAAGTTGATGGACTGCCCTCAGGAACCGTTGTCACGCGTGTGGAAGACCGCCCTGTTTCCACGGCCGAAGAAGCATTAGCTGTTCTTGGCGTGCTGGCACAACGAGGTGTTCCGGCATTGTTGCGCGTTCGCAGGCAAGACGGCGTGACGGCCTTCTACGATCTCGCTTCACCTTACGTAGACTGATGATTCGCTACCTGACGGCCGGCGAATCCCATGGCAAAGCGCTCATAGGCATCGTCGAAGGAATGCCCGCAGGCGTTTCACTTACGGCTGGTGACATCAACGAACATCTTGCCCGTCGATGGCTGGGATATGGCCGTGGGGGCCGTGCAAAAATTGAACTCGACGAGATCGAGATTCTGTCTGGCGTTCGCTTCGGGAAGACAATAGGCAGTCCCATAGCATTGCGGCTGGAAAACGCCTCACATCTCAAAGACCAGTCAAACTGGCCCAACGTGATGGCAGTCGAGGGGGACGGTGAAGGAATCGATAAAGTCACTCTTCCTCGTCCGGGGCATGCAGATCTTGCTGGCGCTCAGAAGTACGGCTTCGATGACATCAGGCCCGTTATTGAGCGGGCGAGCGCCCGAGAAACTGCCATGCGTGTGGCGTGCTGCACAGTCTCGAGAACAATGCTCCGAGAGTTGGGAATTGACGTGGCAAGCCATGTAACCAGACTTGGAGCAGTTGGCTTCAAAATGCCGGACAGTTGGCGGGAGCACGTCGAGGAACTGATTGAGCAAGGTGGAGCACCAGCTGTATATCAAGCCGCTGACAAAAGTGTTGTGCGCATGCTGAGCACCGAATTGACCGAAGCTGCTACGGAGCACATAAAAAAGGCCAAGGCTGCGGGAGACTCCCTCGGTGGTGCGTACGAGATCATTGTGACGGGCGTGCCGGTAGGACTCGGCTCTTATGCTCAGTGGGACCGTCGTCTTGACGGGCGACTCGCTCAAGCCATTCTCTCCATTCAAGGCCAGAAGGCCGTCGAGATTGGTGAAGGATTTGCAGGAGGCTCCACGCCGGGATCGGCCTATCACGATCCGATTATCAAGAACCAAGGCGGGCAGTTCGTGCGAGCTAGCAACTACGCTGGAGGGATAGAAGGAGGTGTATCGAATGGTATGCCGATCATCGTGCGGGGAACGATGAAGCCTATTCCCACGCTCATCAAAACTCTCGACACTGTCGATATCGCTACGGGCGAAGCTCAACCAACGCGTTACGAAAGGAGCGATGTAACAAGTGTTCCGGCAGCGTCAACCGTAGCAGAAGCAACTGTGGCTTGGGTGCTGGCAGATGCACTTCTGGAACGATTCGGCGGGGATACGTTTGAGCAAGTGCGAACTCGGCTTGAGACGGTTTGTTGAGCGTAGATCTAGCTAGGACGGATTCTCCCCATGTAGCCATCATCGGCGCAGGGTTCGGCGGGCTGGCTGCTGCAATCCGTCTGCTGGTTCGAGGTTACCGTGTAACTATTGTGGATAGGCTCGACCAACCTGGAGGGAGAGCCCGAGTTTTTAAGGAAGACGGCAACACGTTCGACGCTGGACCGACGCTCATCACTGCGCCATTCTTGTTTGATGAACTGTGGGAGTTGGCTGGAAAGCGCCGTGCGGACTACGTTGACTTCGTCCCGATCGATCCGTTCTATCGTATTCGCTTCGACTCCGGCGAAGTGTTCAACTATACGGGCGACGCTGACTCAATGCGTTCTGAGATCGCAAGATTCAATCCCGATGATGTAGATGGCTACGAACGCTTTCTGAAAAAGAGCGAACGCATCTTCGATGTCGGGTTCACAGAACTAGGCCACGTTCCGTTTGGCAAGGTGTCGGACATGGCCCGAATTGTCCCTTCGATGGTAGCACTGGAGAGCTACAGGACGGTGTTCAGCCTCGTCTCGAAGTACATCAAAGACCCGAGACTTCGGCAGGTCTTTTCGTTTCATCCGCTACTGGTCGGCGGCAATCCATTCTCCACGACGTCTATATACACATTGATCGCCTTCTTGGAACGAAAGTGGGGCGTGTGGTACGCGATGGGTGGGACCGGGGCGCTCGTGAAGGGCTTGGCCGATCTCATCGAAGAACTGGGCGGCGCGTTTCGGTTTGGGGAGACCGTCAATGAGATAACTGTAGCGGCAGGAAAGGCTACCGGTGTGCGCCTCGAATCAGGGGAGCACATCATTTCTGATCTAGTCGTCTCCAATGCTGATGCCGCGTGGACGTACAAACACCTTCTGGGCCCCGAGCACCGAAGGAGATGGACCGACGCGAAGATTGATCGCTCGAAGCTCTCTATGAGTCTGTTTGTCTGGTATTTCGGAACGGACCGGAAATATGACGACATCGCGCATCACACAATCTTGCTTGGGCCGCGTTATCGCAAATTGTTAGAGGACATATTTCGCAACCACGAACTTGCTGAGGACTTCTCGTTGTATCTCCACCGTCCAACGGCAACCGACGCTTCCATGGCTCCCGAGGGAAATGAAGCGTTTTATGTGTTATCGCCTGTACCACATCTCGACAGCGGAACCGAGTGGGCGACAAAATCGGAGCAGTATCGGAAACAGATTGAGAAGTATCTAGAACGAACCGTGCTCCCTCGTCTCTCGGAGCATATCACGGTCAGTCGTACGCTAACTCCGCAGCAATTTTTGGATGATTACCTCTCCTTGAAAGGATCAGCATTCTCGTTCGAACCCATTCTGACTCAAAGCGCTTACTTCCGCCCACACAACAAGAGCGAGGAGGTAGAGGGTTTGTTCCTCGTCGGTGCGGGTACGCATCCCGGAGCAGGCATGCCGGGGGTGTTATCCTCTGCGAGAGTCTTGGATAGTCTTATCCCAGACGCAGAGTAAGGAACCGGCACAGGGTCCTAAATCCCGATATCGTCGCCACCGCCTCCCATGCCCCCAGGCTGCTGGCCCTGGTCCGGTCGGCGCTCAGCGCGCTTGCCGAAGGTCCATGTGAGCGTGGCTGCTATGGAACGTACTGCGGGGTCTCTGATGCCGAGTTCGCTATACACGTCGTTCTCCGATTCGAATTCAAAGCGAATCGTTGATAAGGGGTCATTGATCCTAAGGTTGATTGAGAGAGCATCATCCATAAGCTTCTGCTGCAAGCCAAGCGATGTAAACCCAAATCCCGACGAGCTTCCATTAGCGATAGCGCGAGGGCCTCTAAAGAAGCCAAAGAACTGAAGCGATGTATTCTCCATGAGCTGTGCCTGGAGACTTGCGCGTGCAGACCAAGATGTGACTCCAAAATTTATGCTCGGATCAATTTCTCCTCCATCTATCTCCGCTCTGAATACGCTTCCCGACACAAATCCGCGTACAGGGGTTCCGGGAATAGCTGCAGCGAGAGTCAGATCAGCTCCATATGATTGCTCTGTTGCAAAGTTGTCTGAGGTAAAAATCGTTTGGTCGCCTTCCAGCAAGAAACGTCTTGAAATGACGTCCGTGGTTCGGCGATAGAATGGCGTCAATGTGACGAAGAACTTGTATTGTAGTGCCATTTCGAACGAATCTGTGTACTCCGGCCTCAAGTTTGGATTGCCGCGGCGAGTTATAGTCGGGTCTTCTTGGCTACTAAATGGCGATAGGCTGGGGCCGAATCCTCTGCTACTAGTAGTAGGGCGGTTGATGCGGCGACTGTAACTACCCTTGATTGATGTTCCCATATCGATCTTGTAGATCAGAAAGGCACTTGGGAATAGACTCGCATAGGAGAAATCGTTCACCAAGCTATCGCTCTCGATTGTAAAAGATCGATCTGCACTTTCTACTCGCAGTCCCGCTTGCGCCTCGAAGCTGCTTCCAATTGGTACAGCAGCCTGCGCGTAACCCGCGTAAATCGAGCGGTCGTATTTAAAACCATCCGTCGTTACAACCCCGAGCCCATCAAGCCCGCCTTCACCAAAGCGAACCCTGCTTCCGATGGATTCCCACGTGGTCTTCCCTCCGGTTTCAAGGCGAATACCTCCAGGGATCGGGCGCGTATAGTCCACTTGAATCCAACTCTCCGTACGATCTGAATCCTCTAGAAAACTCGAGTAAGCATCAGTTCCTTCAAAAGACTGAGTAAAAAGATCGTCTTCAGTGTCCATATTGGAGGATATGCGTGCCTCGGCGCTCAGGTCGTGTGTTCCGTCCTCGTTAAAGCGGCGTTGGAACGAAAGCGTACCCGTTGCATTTGTCCCGTCCGACTGGCCGTCGGAAAGACGCTCAGCCAGTGTCTCTCGGCCGTCATCGAAGAGAGTGGTGATTGTCTGAAGGTTGTCGTTCGCACCATCCCGCCGCGAGAGGTTGCCACTCAGCGAGAGTGTCGTTCCTTCGGAAATCGTGTAATCCACCGTTGCGTTGCCAAAGTGGCTAGTGAAGAGGCGATCTCCGTTCTGTAGGTTTTCAAGAGCTGTGAGATCTGAGACGCCGACGTAGGAGCGATTTGTCGAAGCGTCAAAACCACTGTTATTATAAAAATAGCCGTAGGATCCGTATGCGTCTAGCGGGCCTTTCTGGTATGCAAGATTGAATCCCACATTGGCTTCGGGGCGTGTTCCTCCACCAAGAGTTGCTCCTCCAGATAAGCCTCGGTCCGGTGCGTCCTCTTTGAGAACTATGTTGATGATGCCAGCCAGCCCATCTGGGTCGTATCGGGCCGACGGATTTGACATTACCTCAATCCGGTCCACATTGTCCGCGCCAATTTGCTTGAGGAATGAGGCTAGAAACTGCCCGCCAACAGGTATTGGTCGTCCGTTTACTTGAACGGCTACATTTCGGCCACCACGAAGCGAGATGTTGTCATCCTGGTCGACTTCAACAGAGGGCAGTGTTTTGAGGGTTTCTAGTACGTTATCGCCGGATGTGATGGGTTGATCACCCACGTTGTAAATCGTTCGGTCCGCACGCTGCTCAATCAACTCTCGCTGTGCTTCAACGCTAATTTCTCCTAATAATTCTGTCGAAACGGTCAGGCGGATCTCTCCAAGATCAACCGGGGGTCCTAACGTAATCGAAATGGTTTCTTCGTATACGGCATACCCGATGACGCTCACATGCGCCTGATACTCACCGGGTCGGAGAGGCTCGACCCGGAACTCGCCCATTGCATTTGCGGCTGCGCCGGTAACGAAAGTAGTGTCTGGAAGCGAGTAGAGCGCGACCGTTGCCTGGGGGATAGGATCGCCAGACTCGCCATCGAGCACGACTCCTGTCAGAGCTCCTCCGCGCATCATACCTTGACCAGGGACTTGGGCGATCGCAGGGGGCGCAAGTAGAGTGGAAAGGGCTAGAAGGGTTACTATGCGGAACATGTGGGCGCAGAAAAGGGGAGACAAACCCACGTTATTCAAAAACCGAAACGTGGCGGGTTGAGCGGGAGTTGTATGGCGTGCACATCGAACGAACAGCATTACCCTGCGTATGAGGGGCTTTCGGCATACATATCGAAGTCTAATCAACGTGCGAGACGTTTAGCACGTTGCATTCGTGCCCCTCTATTTGCGTAAAGATTCCGTGACGTCTGAACCCTTCCCCTGGAGACGCTGAGAGCCGTTAGTCGATATCGCCCAGGAGAAGTGACTCCCCAACGGGTAGAAAGGCAAAAGAGACATTTTCCTCTACCTCGTGCGTATCAAAGCGAACGTGCAGCACGTGCCATTCGCCTTCGGATTCTTGCTCGCTTTCGTAGCCGACAATCTCAAAGTCATCCCGACTTGCTTCGAGAAATCCGCGGACGCGTTGGAGAGCGCCATCCACGAATTCAAGTTCATCGGGCAATGCCGGATCTGCGGCCGCCTTCCAATCGCGAGAATCATCGTTCGAACGCGCGACAACGTGCATCGCGAAGCTCTCGACGGAGTCCTCCTTTGCTGCGACAATCAGAGCATCAAAAGACTCCACGATTGAAGCCGGCGCAGGAATGTTCTCCGGCCCACCCTCTGTGTCCAGATTCGTGAGCCTATAGGTGCCGCATACATCCATGAAGGCGGCCATCACGTAGTCGGCGGTTCCGACGTCCGCAAACAACAAAAAGTGGAATACGCCGTCGCTCTCTTCTTCGACGCCATAATGGGGGCTTAGAGCGGCAGGTTCTGACGAAAATAGCAACGTCGCGAGAGTCGTCAGATTTTCAACACGAACGCGATGTGCCGCGAGCGTCGTATCGCATACGCCAACAACTAGCCTTTCCTCTCCAACGTCGACTGGACAAGCGATGAGATCCGTGATCGTCTCGATGCCTCCATTGTGGGCGGCGGAAACGAAGTCGCCGAAGGCTGCAGTTACTCCATTCTGGTCTTGAGCTGGCTGAGATGAAACGGCGACGGGGAGGAGAATGAGGAGCAGAAAGGAGCTGCGCATACCAAAGCGATTTGGGATTGGACTCTTAAAGGTAGGAAGATGCAGAACATGGAGTTTTGTCATTGAATCGGCGAATCCAGGCAAACAGCGTCGTATGTTATGTGCGTCGTCGTCCCCTCCGATGCGTTTAATACTTCTCACACTTTTTGTCGGCCTCGCGGCCTGCGGATGTCTTCCGTACGCAGTCGGAACTACGGCCGAGACCGCGCCTGTTCAGACCGTTGTCCCTTCCACGGTCGTGCAAGTTGCCATCGGCCAGCCGAAAATCAACGCCGACCCAGGAGATCTGGACGAGCGTACGACAAGCTTCTCGTTTGATAGCGAGGTACGATTTGGACTTGATGAACGCTCCGATGCTGGCATCCGTCTGGTCGGGAGCAGTGGCCTTGTTGCTACCTACAAACGTCGCCTTACCCCAAGTGGACCTCAGCGGGTTGCAACGGCTGTGATCGTTGGTGGAGGACTCCTAGGCCTGGGCAGCCACGCGCATTTCGAAGCCACGTTTGTCGGCTCCTGGCCTTACGGCACAACGATGACGCCCTATGGAGGCGTCCGCTTTCAGCACGTTATCGCGCTGGGAAGCGACGACTCAACGCCAGATCCGGCACTCGGCGCCTTTGCAGGTATACGACTTGGTGAACCCGACCTCGGCATCAGTCCAGAGTTGGGAATTTTCTATAGCCCGACCGACACGTTCATGGAGACAGACTGGGTGGTCGTCCCCTCAATCTCCGTTCACGGCGGTCGCCTGTTGAAGGCATTGGGCATCGGTTTATAGAAGATTGATCGGTACGGACGAAGCCGAGGTGAAACCGTCGAGATTTCAAACGGTCTATAGACTCTTCCAAACCATGAAGTGACCATGTCGCATCCCCGCAGTTACGCAGCTGAGGACATCGACGTTCAGTACGATGTTCGCCGATGTATTCACGCCGCCGAGTGCGTTCATGGTGCGCCGTCGGTTTTCGATCCGAACCGTAAACCGTGGGTAGATCCGACGCAAGGGGATTCGGATTTGATCGCTAAAGTGGTGACGCGTTGCCCAACAGGAGCACTGCACTTCACACGGAAGGATGGCGGGGCAGAAGAAGTGCCTGAAGAGACAAATACAGTTTTGATTCAGCCGGATGGTCCATTGCATGTCCGAGGTGATATTCGCGTCGAAACTGCTGAGGGTGAAATCCTACTGACCGACACGCGAGTAGCGCTTTGTCGATGTGGTCTGTCGAAAAACAAGCCTTTCTGTGACAACGCCCACCAGGAAAATTTTAAAGACGCTGCCGCCCTAGGCGCGGTGAATGTGATCGAAGCTTCCGGCGAAACCTCCTCACTGACCATCTTAGCGGCTACAGATGGACCTCTCTTGCTTAATGGCCCCGTTTCGATTTCTTCGGCAGAAAGTGAGGAAATCACAACCGAGAAGTGCGCCCTCTGCCGCTGTGGTCATTCCTCCAACAAACCCTTCTGCGATGGGACGCATAAAGATATTGGGTTTGAATCCTCGACGGCGTGAGCAAGTTTAGTCGAGCATCAAAGTAGAGACTTTGCCGGTGGACCAAATAACTACATTATGACGCGGCTCGAAGAACTGCAGGCCCTCCTCTCTTCTCGCATCCTCGTCCTAGATGGCGCGATGGGGACGATGATTCAGCGACACGCGTTTGCTGAAGAGGATTTTCGTGGTGATCGCTTTGCCGAGTGGAAGAGCTCACTCATGGGCAACAACGATCTTCTGAGCCTCACACAGCCTGATGTAGTTTTGGATATTCACCGCGAGTATCTGGACGCCGGTGCAGATTTGGTTTCCACCAACACCTTCAATGCCCAGGCCGTCTCACAGGCTGATTATGGGACGGAGTCGCTCGCTTACGAGATGAACGTGGTGAGCGCTCAACTTGCTCGTCAGGCCGCGGATGAAGTGAACGGTTCCAACCCCGACAAACCTCGGTTCGTCGTCGGTGCCATCGGGCCGATGAACAAAACACTGTCGCTTTCGCCGGACGTGAACGATCCAGGCTTCCGTGGCGTCACATTCGACGTAGTGCGAGACGCATACGCGGAGCAAATTCGCGGTCTCGCAGATGGTGGAGCGGACATCCTGCTTGTCGAGACCATTTTTGATACCCTGAATGCGAAGGCAGCTGTCGCTGCTTTGCGCCGTTTCTTCCGCGAAACGGAGAGGGTGCTCCCAGTGATGATCTCCGGGACTATTGTAGATCAGAGCGGCCGAACATTGGTCGGACAAACTGTTGAAGCCTTCTGGACATCATTGGCCCATGCTCCCGAATTGTTGTCGTTCGGCCTCAATTGCGCACTGGGTACGGAGCAGATGCGCCCATTCATGAAAGAGCTGACTCGCGTCGCGGCAGTTCCAACGAGCCTCTATCCCAATGCAGGGCTTCCAAATGAAATGGGCGGCTACGATGAAAGTCCGGACCACATGGCGAGCATCCTCGCCGAGTATGCTGAAGAAGGCCTACTAAATATTGCGGGTACATGTTGTGGGAGCACGCCGGAGCACACGAAAGCTCTTGTCGCGGCTTTGGAGGGAATCAAACCCAGACAGGTACCCCAACCAGACCCTCGTACACGTCTGGCCGGCCTTGAACCACTTGTCTTCCGCAAAGACCTCAATTTTGTCAACGTCGGAGAGCGAACGAACGTAACGGGCTCCAAGCGCTTCGCGCGACTGATAAAGGAGAACGACTATGAGGAAGCGCTATCTGTAGCTCGCCAGCAAGTTGAGAACGGTGCCCAGGCCATTGATGTCAATATGGACGAGGGGCTTCTGGATTCAGAAGCCGCGATTGAGCGATTCCTGCTTCTTGCAATGAGCGAACCTGACATTTCGCGCGTTCCAGTCGTTGTGGACTCGTCGAAATGGAATGTGATTGAGGCTGGATTAAGATGCCTTCCTGGCAAACCCATTGTCAATTCGATCTCTCTTAAGGAGGGAGAGGATGAGTTCAAAAAGCACGCCACGCTAGCCCGTGACTACGGTTCTGCAGTAATCGTGATGGCTTTCGACGAAAACGGACAGGCAGATACGCTGGACCGTCGGACTCAGGTTTGTGAGCGTGCCTACAGGCTTCTTGTAGATGAGATTGGCTTTCCTCCTGAAGACATCATCTTCGACCCCAACATCTTTGCGATTGCGACTGGCATCGCCGAGCACAATCGCTATGCAATCGATTTCATCGAGGCCGTTCGCTGGATAAAGGAGAACCTCCCTGGCACAAAAGTATCGGGAGGTGTCTCAAATCTCTCCTTCTCATTCAGGGGAAATGATACGGTCCGTGAAGCCATGCACTCCGCGTTTCTTTACCACGCGGTGCAAGCTGGTATGGATATGGGGATCGTTAATGCTGGCCAACTCGCCGTGTATGATGATCTCGATCCTGTTCTGAGGGAACTGGTTGAAGACGTGCTTTTCGACAGACGGACGGACGCGACAGAACGTCTGGTAACGCACGCAGAACAGATACAGAACGTCGGGAGCACGAATGATGTGGTAGAGCAACGATGGCGTAATGCTCCCGTTGAGGAGCGGCTAAAGCACGCACTTGTCAAAGGTATCGTTGACTACATCGAAGTAGACACGGAAGAGGCAAGGGCGAGGCTAAAACGACCATTAAATGTCATAGAGGGCCCTTTAATGGATGGCATGAACGTAGTGGGAGACTTGTTTGGGAGTGGGAAAATGTTTCTGCCGCAAGTAGTGAAGAGTGCTCGCGTGATGAAGAAAGCCGTCGCCTATTTGACGCCTTTCATTGAAAAGGAGCAGGCGGAGCACGGTGGAAAGATTCAGGCAAGACCCAAAGTGCTCATGGCGACAGTAAAGGGTGATGTCCATGACATAGGGAAGAACATTGTCGGCGTCGTCCTTGGGTGCAATAACTACGATGTGATCGATATGGGTGTTATGGTGCCTGCCGAAAAGATCCTGGATGCGGCCCGGGAGCACGATGTGGATGTGATAGGATTGTCTGGCCTGATTACCCCCTCTCTGGACGAAATGGTCTACGTAGCTAGTGAAATGGAACGCACGGGGATGGCTATTCCATTGCTCATTGGTGGCGCTACGACGTCGAAGCTGCACACGGCCGTAAAGGTGGCGCCAAAATACAGTGCTCCGACGATTCACGTCTTGGATGCGAGCCGCAGCGTTTCCACAGTGGGGGCCTTGATTTCTGAAGAGCAACATGATGCCTTTGTTGCCGAAGTTTCCGACGAGTACGACGATGTACGCACACGGTATGCTTCCAGGAATGGAGCGCAGACACTACTCTCTCTGGAACAAGCGCGATCCAACGCTCTCGAATTGGATTGGGGCGTAGCACACTTTTCACGGCCCGCCCACCTCGGCATCCATGTCTTTGATCAGGTCAGTGTCAGTGATCTGCGTCCGTTTATTGACTGGGGACCGTTCTTCATCGCCTGGGAATTGAAGGGCAAGTACCCGCAGATCCTGAAAGACGATCATGCAGGGGAACAAGCTCAATCGCTGCTGAACGACGCAAATGCCCTGCTGGATGAGATCGAAGTAGCGGGATCGTTTTCGCCGCGCGGCGTCGCAGGATTGTTTCCCGCTGCCTCAGAAGGAGAAGACATCTCCATCTATTCGGACGATTCCAGGAGCCATGTAAGGGCTACGCTGCATACGCTTCGCCAGCAGACCAAGAAAACTCCCGGTAAGCCCAATCGCGCACTTTCTGATTTTGTCGCTCAGATTCAAAGTGGAGTGAAGGACTACGTTGGTGCCTTCTCAGTTTCAATCCACGGCGGGGAAGACTTGGCGCAGCAATTCAGGGATGATCACGACGATTACAAGGCGATCCTCGTGCAGAGTCTCGCTGATCGGCTAGCGGAGGCGTTCGCGGAGTGGTTGCACCATCAGGTCCGCAAAGAACTCTGGGGGTATGCGTCCGACGAGCATCTATCCAGCGATGAGCTTGTTCGAGAACGATACCAAGGAATTCGCCCTGCCCCTGGTTATCCAGCACAACCCGACCACTCGGAGAAGCGAACGCTTTTTGAACTGATTGACGCCGAGGCCAATACGGGCGTACAGCTAACCGAGCATCTTGCTATGACTCCTCCGGCGTCGGTTTGCGGATTGTATTTCGCACATTCGGAGGCAGCTTATTTTAACGTAGGCGTTCTTGGGAAAGACCAAATTGAAGACTATGCTGCTCGTAAAGGAGTGGCCGTAGAGGAAGTCGAGCGTTGGCTAAGGCCTAATCTGGCCTATGAAGTGGAACGAGCAGTTGGCATTAAGGCCTAACGCTTGAGTTGCACGGGATGTGGGCCGATAACGCGCTTGAACCTGTCCCCAAGGCCCGTGCGCGCACTACTTGTCCTTTTTCTGCTTCCGATCCTCGGTTCGGCGAGCACTTTGGCGCAGACGACAGCGCGTGGAACGGGGTCCGTTCATTTCGATGATCAGGTTCGCTATTACGATATCAACGGACGGACCGAGCGCGATCTGCTTCAGGGGATGATGACCCGAGCGCCCATGTCGGAAGGAACTCGGTTCTTTGGGCTGACATCGACAGAGGTACGCTATACGTATCGCCGAGCGGAGACCTCGATCGGCTGCGACTTGTCGGACGTCCAGGTTTACTTGCGCGTAGTGACCACATTACCACGCTGGCAACCATACAGTGGAATACCGTACGAGTTGGAAAGACGGTGGCGTTCTTTTGATCGCTCGCTCCAAATCCATGAAAACGGCCACAAGCAGTTGGCACTTGAAGAAGCCGACATGATCCGTCGAGCTCTGGATTCCGTTCGCACGCCATCCTGTTCAACAATGGACAATGAAGCTCGGAATGTGGCAACAAGAATCCGAGATACTTACCTCAGGCGGCACGATGCCTACGATGCTCGCACGGACCACGGAAGTACGCAAGGTGCGATCTGGCCATTGCGCACAGCGAACTAGTCGAACTGAGAGAAATCCGGCGGACGTTTCTCGATGAAGGCAGCGAGGGCCTCCTGTGCTTCCGGCCCCGTCAGCGCCCCGACAAAGTGTGCTCCTTCTGCTTGAATAGAAGAGGCAATGGCCTCAGCGTCCGCAGCGCGAAGTAAGGACTTTGTCAGCTTGAGTGAGGCCGGGGGCTTCTTTGCGAGTGCCTGCGCTCGCTCCATCGCGAAGTCAACAACATCTCGTTCCGAAACGACAGCGTTGATCAGTCCGGCTGTGAGGGCTTCTTCCGCGGAGAATGGATCGCCAAACATCAGCAATTCTGCCGCTTTCTTCGTTCCCACGGTCTTTGGGAGCAGCAAACTCGACGCGGCTTCGGGTACGAGTCCGAGGTTTACAAACGGCAGTTGAAAGCGCGCACTGGGAGCAGCGTAGGCCAGGTCGCAATGCAGAAGTACGGTAGTTCCTATGCCAATGGCGTGTCCTTCAACGGCAGCAAGGAATGGCTTGGGGAACGTACTAACAGCCCGAAGGAACTGAAAAACGGGGCTCGATTCATCGGTCGGTGGATCATTGAGGAAGTCGAATAAGTCGTTGCCCGCCGTAAAGCTTCCTCCCAACCCACAAACGACAGCCACACGAACGGACGAATCAGACGCAGCATCGTTCAACGCGTCCGTCATGCGCTGGTACATGCCTAGGGTGAGGGCGTTCTTCTTTTCTGGACGATTCAGCGCGATCCTGAGAACTTGCTCTTCCTTGGTAATGTCGACGTAATCAGACATAGGAAACTAAAATGAAAGCATGGGAAGCTACGGCGATTCACTCCGATGACAATCCAACGCACAGCGTGCAAGTTTCTCCTCTGCTCGGTTCCTGGAATCAAGGCTGTGTATCTTCTATAACACCTCGATTCAAGCTTGAACCCATGACTTCTATCGCCCTTCGCTCGCCTCGCACGGCTTCTGTAGATGCTCTTCGGAGCGAGCATACGTCCCTCGTAACACAGGTGACCGGCGTCGCTGGATTTGCACTTCTGACGGCTCTTTTGGCACAATTTGAGATCAAGCTGTACTTGTGGGAAGTGCCCATCACGTTGCAAACTGTGGCCGTGTATAGCAGCGGTCTGTTCTTGGGTTGGCGGAATGGTCTTCTGGCAATGTTGCTCTACCTCGTCCTCGGGCTCTTTCTCCCGTTCTATGCGGGCGGAGCTTCCGGCGTTGCCCATCTGGTTGGCGCGAGCGGTGGGTACCTCTTTGGTTTTGCCGCCGCAGCATTTATGATTGGGCTGGTCTCGAAAAAATGGAATTCGTTCTCCGGAAGTGCGCTGGCAGTATTGGCTGGCTCGCTTGCCCTGTTCGCATGTGGCATTACGTGGCTGCATTTCGCGGCAGATCATGCAACGTGGTGGCAGTCCATTGAGAGCGGCTGGCTTCGGTTTGTTGCGTGGGATGTGACCAAAATCTTGTTGGCTGCATCCATCTATTCGGGCTTTCGGCGGCTTACCGCCTGAGCGCATTTGTCCAACTTTTTGGACGAAGCAACCCGCTTTTTCTTAGGCGTGGCCTTATTTGGGCCGCGCCTTTTTGTTTGGACGGCCCTTTGCAAACGAAGCGTTCAGCACGTCAACGTGTTACCCCTCGGGTTACTTCGGCGGCTCTCACGATGCACTCACTCCTTTTCCTTCCCCCCATGAACATGACTACCTCTACCTCACTTCGCTCGGTTCTTGCGGTAACCGCTCTGGCGGGAATTCTGGCCTTTTCAACCGGCTGCGACACGTATCAGGATGTGGTTGTCATTGGCAACGACATCATTGTTCGCAATTTCAGTTTTGATGGGGGCGACTTGGATGTGAGCGATGATGGGACCATAGGCAGCTACCATCGAGAGGTTTCTGAACTCAACTCAGATATTGCCGATGATGGCGCAGTGCTCCTGTATGCCGACGGCGAATTGCTCTTTGGAACTGGCGGTTCCGGAACGTGGACAGCTCTTCCGGTGACTGTTGGGGTTGACGAAGACGGCGATGAATACATCGACTACTCGTTGACGTACTCCTTTTCCTACGACATTCAAGACCTCTACGTAGATCTGATTGGTTCGTCCCCCCTTGATTTCAGCGGACTGCCGAGGACAGATTTTCGTCTCGTTATGATCCCGGGCAACCTTTACGTTGGCAATGCAAAAACAGGCATTGATTACACGAACTACGAGGCCGTGCAGGAAGCCTTTGGTCTGTCCGACTAAGATTGGTTGACTAGATTGATCGCTAAAAGCGCCGCTCCGAAGTTTTACGGGGCGGCGTTCTTTTTTGTGTGGAAGGTTGTATCGTACTCAGCCATGTCCGTACGTCCCAAAAAACGCCTTGGCCAGCATTTCCTTGTCGATCAAAACGTGATCGGCAAAATCGTTGAGGCCGTTGCGGCACCTTCTACTGCTAAGGTTGTGGAGATCGGGCCGGGACAGGGAGCTCTCACAGAACTCCTTCACGAGCGCTACCCATCACTATCAGTTGTTGAAGTAGATGACGAGGCCGTCTCGCACCTTAATGAGCGTTTTTCCAATCTGGACGTCCGTCATCAGGATGTGCTGGAACTCGATTGGTCAGGACTGTGCAAGTCAACGGGCGATGCTCTGTATGTAGTCGGGAATCTGCCGTACTACATAACGTCACCGATTCTGTTTAGCCTATTGGATGCGCGTGACCACATCCGGCGGGCTGTGGTGATGATGCAGAAGGAAGTGGCCGAACGCATTGTAGCAGAGCCGGGAAATAAAGCTTTTGGCATCCTGAGTGTGCAGACGCAACTTCTCGCAAAACCGCGATTGCTTTTCCCTGTTTCGCGGCATGTTTTCCGGCCAAAACCAGACGTAGAGAGTGCTGTCATTTCGCTTGATTTTGACGCTTCCGCCGAGCTGGACTTTAGCGTCAAGCAGATGAAACGGGTGGTGCGCACGTCATTCGGGCAGCGCCGGAAGATGCTACGGAAGAGTCTCTCTGGTCTTTGCGCCGAGCTCGAAACAGAGATCCCCGATGAATTTGCTACGCTCAGGCCGGAAGTGCTCTCACCTCCAGAGTTCGTCACACTAACGAATGCACTATTTGGCGACCGCCGCCAAAAAAGTTGAGTCCGAGGCGCATTGTTGCCCTAAAGGCACGATCTTGCTGACACCTGCCAATCATTAGCGCAAAGCGACCCGTTGTCCGACCAGACGCCCCAATTGACGCCCATTGAGGCGGAGCGCGAGCCATCGGCTCCTGTCATTGTGGTTGATGAGGAGTTCGTCGACAACATAGAGGTGCTGATTGAAGACGAGCAGCAGGGCATGGTTCTCAATCTGGTCGCCGAGCTTCATCCGGCTGATACCGCCCAGCTTCTCCAGCATTTGCCCGCAGAGGCGTCGGAGAAACTTTTCCAATGGTTGCCTAGCGAACAGAGCAGCGCGGTTCTTCCGGAACTTGAGAGTGCCCAGCGATCCGATTTCCTGGAGGACGTTACAGCGGGCGAGTTGGTTGAACTCCTCGACCAAATGGACACTGACGATGCCGCTGATGTGCTCGCGGATGTTGACGAGGACGTGGTGGATAGGGTGGTGCCACAGCTGGAGGACGCCGAGGAGGTTGAGGCGCTCATGGGCTACGCTGACGACACGGCGGGCGGCCTCATGGAAACGGACTTCGTCGCCGTATTACATGACGCAACGGTGGCACAAGCGACGGAGGAAGTCCGCCGCATGGCGGAGGATGTAGACGATCCATACGTCGTCTACGTGTTGGATGAAGCAGAGCGATTGATCGGCCTAGTCCCGCTGAAAAAACTGCTTCTGGCGAGAGCAAATGCGATTATCAGTGATATAGCTGACACGGAGTTTGCGAAAGTTCTGCCCGAAGTTGACCAGGAAGAAGTGGCGCACCTGATGGATCGCTACGACCTGATAGCAGTACCTGTCGTAAATCACGACGGGCAATTGCTCGGTCGTATTACCATCGACGACATTGTTGATGTTATTCGCGAAGAGGCAGAAGAAGACCTCCAGCGCATTTCTGGTATCACAGGAGACGAAGAGTTTTCTGCTTCGGTTTTTACGATCAGTCGAGGTCGGATCCTGTGGTTACTGCTTGGCCTTTGTGGTGCTTACGCCTCCGGGCTTGTGATCGTAGGGTTTGAGGAGGCGCTCCAAGTTGCCCCTGTCCTCGCTCTGTTTATCCCTGTTGTTATGGCGATGGCGGGCAACGCAGGAATTCAAAGCTCGGCTATCGCAGTGCAAGGATTGGCGTCAGGTACCTTATGGGGTGGCAATATCATGCGACGTCTTGGAAAGGAACTCTCCGTGGCGCTTATTAACGGAGCAATTCTGGCTGTAGCGCTGGGCATTATCGTGGTGGTGTCCGGCTTTGGCGACGATACCCAGCGACTTGCAATAACGGCCGGAATCGCGCTGCTGATTGTCATCGTCCTTGCTACGATCATAGGAGCCACCGTGCCGCTCGCGCTCTCGCGGTTCAAGATCGACCCGGCGCTTGCAATGGGGCCCTTCATCATGGTCTCAAACGATATTCTCGGCCTTACGGTGTTCTTTGTCGTGGCGACGCTACTCTATCTGTAGGAAGGCTAGATCACCTTCAAGCGGGACTCAATCGCTTTCAGAATTGTCCGAACGCGCCGGCGATTGACACCGTAATCTGTATAGCCCGTCCGACTCGCGCTGCGGATGTAGAGAACGGTGGTCCCTTCCTCCAAGGTTTCAACGGAAACGGCTAGATCATCGCGATGCGGGCCAATCTTGAAGACCGCCTTGATATCGGATTCCTCTAGGTCCACGTTTTCTGATTTGCCAGTAAGTAAACCCCGATGTTGACGGATAACCCGCTGGGCGACTTCCAGAACTACGTCTGAAGGAAGCAGAAAGACAACGCTCGTCCGATAGCAGTTCGGCGTATCCGGACAGGGCGGAAGTGGACTCACTATCCGCTAGAGCGAAGCGGATTCCGTCGGTGTGGTTGCCTCGGGCTCTCCTTCAAGTCCGCGTGCGTCATTGTACTTAGAAGGACATTTCACCAGAATGTGCTCGGCAACGAAGACCTCGCCTTCCATCTGGCCATTTACAACGACCTTTTCAGCGTCCTCGAAATTTGCGGGCTTTGGGTTTGAGTAAACGACCTGCCGAACGCCTCCGATTTCGTCGCGCATCCAGAACGAGAACTCGTTAGCAGACGGGTCATAGTTCGCGGGGCGGGCGTTGAGCCACTCGCCCACTACATGGGCTGGACGGCCATTTTCCGTGGCTTCCGTGAAGTTTTCGTAGCCGGCTACCTGCTGACCAAAGCTGTTCACAACCATCGCTCCAAAAACGACGATGAAGGCAATGCCGAGGACGGTTTTGAGTCGGATAGATTTCATGCTGCTGATACTAATCGGAATCAGTTGCGTTCAACTCGCGTTCGATTTTTGTGATCCGGCGATCTGTACGGAAAAGCAGAAAAAGTAGTCCGAACCAGATGATCAGCACGACGGCCAGGACAACCGGAAGTTTGTCCGACGCCAGCATCAATCGCTCGACGCCCTGCGGAATCGCCTCGGCTGCAGACGGGTCCAGCAACGCGATGGTGGTGTCGCGTAGGGTTGAGAGAGTATCGAGATCGGATTGCATCAGCGAGACAGAATTCAAAGGAATCAACGCACAGAATTTAGGCGTGGGTTCAGATTTACGGCCACGTGGTACGCTCGTTCACGGCTATTTCTGCGGCCCTGACCCGTACGCGCAGTGTGTAGATCCACCAGCCCAGCATCAAAAATCCCAAAGCCGACGCGTAGAAGACCCAGCGCATTTCGGGGGCGATGTCCATCTGGCTGAACGCAGGATTGCCTTCTGCGCCAGGATGAAGGCTTTCCATCCGGCGAGGCAGCACGTATGTCAGGAAAGGCATCGTCATCGTAGCGAAGAGGGCATATGCAGCCGCGAGGCGGGCACGGAGCCGTTCGTCGTCCAAAGCACCCCTGAGAACAAAATAGGCCCCGCAGATGAGGAGTTGGACGGCCACCATCACTTGTCGGGGGTCGCCGTTCCACCAGATATCCGTGCCGGTGTACCACGTAAACCGTGACCAGACGATGCCTGTCGTAATCCCCAGGACTCCGAAAACCGTCGCGACCAACGCCGCCTGCTCGGCCCTCACATCGTGGATTCGACGGCGTGTCATCAGGAGCCGCAAGGAGTGGTAGGCCGCCACAAACCAGCCGAGCATCAGCGTGAACCACATAGGGACATGGAAGTAGAGATTCCGCGCCGTGTGTTCAAGGATGGGGAGATTCGAGATTTTTCCGAGAACGCCAAAACACAATACCGTTGTCATCCAAACGGCAACGACAACAGTGAATACGCGATAACCGCCACCGCGAGGCGGAAGAAGCACAGAATCTCGGCTTGAAGAGGTCATGCGGAGTACAGAACTAGTCGCGCCAAACGTACTCAAAGAGGAGAACGGAAGCCGTGATCATTAGTCCGCTGTAACCGACTAGCGCAGATAGATCCGTAAAAGCAGCATCCCACGAAGCCGTGGGTTTGAAAGCCAGCCCCGTCAGCTGGACCACGGAGAACAGGAGCGGAATGAGAATGGGAAACGAGAGAACGGCAAGCAGGGGGCCGCTTGAGGCGGTTCGTGCAATGATCGCGGAGAGGAAAGTGGTCGCCGCCGCGAGTCCAATCGCTCCGAGAACAAGGGTGGTCAGGAGAAGTCCGAGTGCGTGGACTTCAGGACTGACCAGCAACCAGAAAATGAAAGCCGCAGCGAGGTTCAATGCCAGCGTGATCGCAATGTTGAACACCAGTTTACCGACGTAGATAGAAGGCGGGGGGAGTGCTAGTTGTAGCAGAAGCACAGTTCCGCGCTCTTCCTCTACAATAAATGCGCGGCCAAGACCAACAACGGCGGCGAACAAGATGACGATCCACAAAAGTGCCGCCGCCATCGGGGGAGTTATAGCCGTATTTCCCACGGCAAAGCGAACCAACAACACGGACGCCGCCACGAACAGCCCAAGCGCATTCAGGGCGAAGCGCGTGCGCAGTTCGAGCCGTGCATCTTTCTGGAATACCGCAATGGCGCCGTGAAGCCAAGCCATATGTGCTGGACGTTGTGTTAGTTGAAAGCGAAGTTAGCAACCTATGCACGATTTCTCGCCTTCATCTGATCGCCTGCTCGGAGCTCTGCTTGGTACAGCCATCGGCGATGCTTTGGGAATGCCTGTTGAAGGCTTCAGCCACCAGAACGTCCGGACGTTCTACAAAGGCATCAAGGAGTACCGAGCGGATGAACGGCGTGGCGAATTGGAGGCTGGTCAATGGACGGTAGACACGCAAGGGACGTTTGCGTTGGTTCGAGCACTGACGGCTCATCCGACCAGTTTAAGCCATGCCGCAAAGACATACAGGAAGGAGCTGGAGGAGCTGGAACTTCGCAGATTCAAGAATGAGGCTTCGACTCCAACGAATGGGGTGGCCGTTACCGCATCCCCGTTTGGCGTCCTGTTGGCTTCGCGTACAACGTGGTCTACCGAGACCGTTGTCGAGTGGATTGAGAGGCTATTTGGAGAGACGCACGGGCATCCAGGGGCGCTGGCAGCCGGAGTGGGACAAGCCTACGCTGTGGCGACGGCATTAGGATCAGAGCCTGTCAAAGGGGCACAATTCGTTCTGGATGTGGCTCGCATTGTAGAAGAGGCAGAGGTTCAAGTTGGTGCAACTAATCAGGTTTCCCGGCGACTTCTGAACGTTTCCGCACATCTAGGTGACTTCCCCCTCGATTTGCAGGATCACTGCAATGGGACGGGCGTGGCGGCTGATGAGTCCTTTCCATTTGCCATTGCGATGTTCGCGCGAGGTCCGAAATTGGCTGAGGCATCGTTGTTATCCGCCATCAACGTTGGTGGCGACGCGAATTCCGTGGGGGCTATGCTTGGAGCACTATTGGGGGCCAAAAACGGCTGGAGGGCCTTCCCCGCAACATGGCGAACGGGGTTAGAAGACGTGGAAGAGCTAGCCAGCCAAGCTCAAGCATTAATGGCGCGATTGTAAGGGTGTATTGGGATACACGCCGACGCGTCGGCGCAAGATCTATCCCTACCGTCGCTCCGCATCCCTGTGCGCCTCCGGATGTCCGCCCGGCGGAACGCCATTTACAAAGCCGTCAAGATTGTGCCAGTCAGCCGGAGGGAGATCGGGGAGGTCGCCAAAGTCTCCGATGAAGCCGATCTCAGAGTGCAGTCGATAGCCCTGCTTCTCCTCTACGGTTCGTTGAATCAAGCCGATCAGCTCGCGCACATCCTTCGCTGTTGCGCCTCCCGTGTTGATGAGAATGTTAGCATGGCGATTCGTCACTTCGGCTCCTCCAATTCGCGTTCCCTTTAGCCCCGACCAATCGATCAGCCGCCCTGCACCAACGCCGTCGATCTTTTTGAAAATGCTTCCGGCGGAGGGTTCGGTATCGAGGGGTGGATGCTGTTTGACCCGCCATTCAAGGTTGGACGCCATGACTTCGCGCATTTGGGATTCATCGGCCCTCACCAAAAGGAAAGTTGCCGACAAGACTAGCTCGTCACTGTCGTGGAGAATCGAATAGTCATAGTCAAAGTTGAAGTAGTCCACGCCGACGGTCTTTCGCACACCATCTGCTGTGAGGAGTTCAGCTTCTTCCAATACCTCAGCAATGAACATCGTCCGTGAGCGATCTGGGGAAAGGAAGTGCAGATTCTGCCACAACGCGCCGCCGACCGTTGAAGGAATCCCAACGTAGTGCTCGAGACCCGACAAACCGTTCGACACGGCCATTTCAATCAGATCGGGGTAACAGATGGCCCCACTTTCAGCCCAAATACGCCCGGACTCCACTTCCACCGCCATACGGTCTGCGCAGTTGCGAATCACTAGCCCACGATAGCCCAAATCTCCTACGAGAATATTCGCGCCGGAGCCTAGCAGGAAATAGGGGACTTCCAGAGATCGAACAGCCCGAATGGTCTCCGCCAGTTCGCTGGCCGTGTTGACTTCCACAAACAGATCCGCAGGCCCGCCAATTTTGAACGTCGTGAATGGAGCGAGCGGTTGACGCTCAAAGAGCCTATCGCCGAGAATCTCGCGCAACGCAGCGTAACGGTCTGCGAGATATTCCGTAGGAACGGCTGTTTGCGAAGACAAATCGCTGGCCAAGAATTCAGGAGATGGAGCAAGTGAAGGGCCTCGTAGTTTACCAACCCGTGCTCGCTCTAGCGAACGCTAGCAGCATCCCAACAACGACTCACCCAAATCCCCTCACCATGGCTTCCCCATTAGACCGAATCAAACCCCCGCGTAACACAGGTCGTTTCGGCTTGATTGGCATTCTTGCCGTTGTACTTCTCATCATGGTTCCTGCCTGCATGACGAAGTCGATTGGCTCGGGCGAGGCGGGTGTGAAATACAGCAGCTTCAGCGGTACTAACATGAACACGGTGTATGGTGAGGGCTTGAACGTCTTCCTGCCGTGGGAGCGAATGGTTGTGTACGACGTGCGGGAAAACGCGCAGAACGAAACACTGTCGGCGCTTTCTTCGAACGGCGCGACCATCAATATGGACGTTACGGTGCGGTATAGTCCAACGATGGAGAATCTCCCGTACCTGCATACAACCTTTGGAAGGGAATACTATGAACGTCTCATCCAACCAGAACTCCGAAGCGCCGCCCGTGAAGTAGTTGGACGATACACGCCAGAGGAGTTGTACTC
>JAHEJB010000105.1 GCA_024639085.1 Rubricoccaceae bacterium
CCGCGGTTGGCGAAGTTGTCGGATGCGGTGGTTCTCCATAAAACTCTACTGACGGTTGGGCAGGGGGAATCCACATTGGCGGAAGAACTAGGGGATCTCTCGGATATTCTGATGAACGGCGTCTCGCTCGCGTATTTGCCCGGAGCTGGAATCGTCCGGCTTCGTGTTTCATCGCGAGGTGAAAACCGAGATGAAGCACAAAGTTTTCTGGATGGTGCCGTCGAGCGGCTTCGAAAAGATCTGGGTGACCGCGTTTTCGGCGAAGACAACGACTTGCTGGAAGGCGTAGTGGGCACGATGCTTGTTGATCGCGGCCTGACTATCGCCCTCGCCGAAAGCTGCACTGGTGGGAGCGTGGCGAGCAGGATCACGCGGACTGCTGGATCGTCGAGGTATTTTCTCGGAGGTATCGTGGCATATTCGAACGAGGTGAAGATGAAGCAGCTTGGAGTGGCTAAGGCCGACCTGAAGGAATATGGAGCCGTGAGCGAACCCGCCGCAATACAGATGGCGGAAGGCATTCGGAACGCGCTCGGTTCGGAAATCGGCGTTTCGACGACGGGTATCGCCGGACCCGGCGGCGGCACTCCCGACAAGCCTGTTGGCACCGTGTGGCTCGGATACGCTGATGGCGTGTCTGCTTACGCTACGAAACTCCAGCTAACTGGCGATCGAGCCATCAACATCGCGTTGTCAACAACTGCGGCGCTCAATCTCGTTCGGAAACAACTTCTGCGTTTGGACAGATGAGTTACGTTGTACGTCCAGATCTGTCTAGACCTCCTACAAACCTGTTCGCGAGGTATGACATAAGGTGACACCCCATCGTTGTATCCTGCTGCTTTCGTGGATCGCGTTCTCGTAGAATGTGTTTCCGCAATCAGGGCCTGAGGGCCGTCAAATCGGCCGTTCTACTCATCCTTATCCTTCCTCCCTCATGGCAAAAAAAGAAACTAACCCCAGCGCCGACGCCAAGAACCAGGCGCTCGACCTCGCAATGAAGCAGATCGAGAAGCAGTTTGGCAAAGGCTCTATCATGAAGATGGGCGATGCTCCCCGCGTCGCCATCGATTCCATCTCCACGGGCAGCATCACACTCGATCACGCCCTCGGCATAGGCGGACTCCCGCGCGGTCGCGTCGTTGAGATTTACGGTCCCGAGTCCTCGGGCAAGACCACGTTGGCTACGCAAGTCATTGCCGAAGCCCAAAAAACTGGCGGCCAATGCGCGTTCATCGACGCCGAGCATGCCTTCGATCCAGCCTATGCTGCAAAACTCGGCGTGGATACGGACAACTTGCTTATGTCGCAGCCTGATACCGGCGAACAGGCCCTTGAGATCTGCGAGATGCTCATCCGCTCCGGCGCGCTCGACGTGGTCGTGATTGACTCCGTTGCTGCGCTGGTGCCGCGCGCTGAAATCGAAGGTGAGATGGGCGCAAGCCACGTTGGCATCCAGGCCCGACTCATGAGTCAGGCACTGCGCAAGCTCACCGGCACGATAAGCCGGACGAAGACCACCCTCATCTTCATCAACCAGATCCGAATGAAGATCGGCGTGATGTTCGGCAGTCCGGAAACGACATCGGGAGGGCGTGCACTCAAGTTCTACTCGTCCGTTCGCATGGACATCCGCCGCATTGGCGCGATCAAGGACGGGCAGGAAGTAGTGGGCAATCGCACGCGCGTGAAAGTGGTGAAGAACAAGGTGGCGCCACCATTCCGCCAGGCAGAGTTCGACATTATCTACGGCGAAGGCGTGTCGCTGCTCAGCGAATTGATCGACCTTGCGCTGGAGTACGAAATCATCCAGAAATCGGGTTCGTGGTACAGCTATGGCGATCAGAAGATTGGCCAGGGTCGCGATGCAACGAAGTTGTGGTTGCAGGAGAATCCAGAGTTGAAAGACTCAATTCTGCATCAGGTTAAAACCGCAATGGGAATGATTCCCGCTCCGGAAGAGAAGCTGACGGAAATCGATGTCGAAAAGTCGGTTACCAACGGTCAACCCGAGCCAGTAGAGGGTTAACCGAGCTTATCGTTCGGTTCTGCGCGAGCCGTCCGGCGCTAGCCGGGCGGCTCGTTTTGTATGCGTAGCTTCCGCCTCGCCAATTCAATCTCAAATGCAGGTCCTTCGCCCACTCGTTCTCTTCCTGGCCCTCCTTGGAGCCTCGGTTGCCGCGCAGGACGAACCGATAGTGCTGGAAACGCCCGGACGAACGGATCCCGACTATCTTCTTTTTCGAGCGATCTACGATGTCGAGGACCCTGTGTTTGCGGCGACGATGCGCGGAGTCAACATCGCATCCTACCCCATGTTTTTTATCGCCGTCCCTGCAGTAGGGCTAGCGGACTTTGTCAGCGATGGCGAGGCGGATGCGGGCTTTCGCTTAGCGGCATCGGAGCTAGCTACCATGGGCGTTGTGTTCGGTTTGAAAAACCTGATTCGTAGGACACGGCCCTACGCAGCACTTCCCGATGTGGAGCGAAGGCCTGTGGGCTCGCATGGTCCGCCGGGCGGTATCGACCCTTTCTCGTTTCCCTCCGGACATTCGGCCGTTGCGTTTTCGATAGCGACCTCCGCCAGTCTTTCGTTTCCCGAGTGGTATGTCATCGTTCCGGCGATGACCTGGGCATCAGCAACCGCCGTCGCCAGGGTATGGCACGGCATGCACTTTCCGAGCGACATATTAATGGGAGCTATCGTGGGATCTGGCATGGCCCTTCTTGTCCACGAAATCCTTGCCCCCGACGACGATGTACTGCCGGGAGATCCTCAGAACACGGCACAGGTTTTCTCCTTCACATTGACGTTTTGATGAACCGAAAACGGATCAGCAGCGGGGCGCCGTGGGAAAAGACCGTGGGTTACAGCCGGGCCGTTTGTGTAGGGAATCGAATTGTCGTGGCAGGAACGACCGGCATACAACCGGATGGTCAGCCAGCGGGACCAGACGCTTACACGCAGGCCAGGCGTGCTCTGGAAATCATTGAAGAAGCGCTTACAGAAGCTGGCGGCTCATTCGCCGATGTCGTCCGAACTCGGATGTTCGTAACCCATATTGCTCGCGACGGTGAGGCTGTTGGGCGAGCACACGGTGAGGTGTTTGCAGACGTCCGACCAGCCTCTACAATGATTGAGGTTTCGGCGCTTATCCAGCCAGAGCTGCTCGTGGAGATTGAGGTTGAGGCCGTGGTTGAGTAGCACGCGGGTTCAATCAACCTGTGGACGCACATCCAACACAAACCGCAGCCTCCGGCAGGATTTCCAGTCTGCCTCGGGGGATTACTTCGCTGCAGCGGACGCATACGCCGTAGGATCCATCTTCAATGCGGGTGAGGGCTGCTTCAATTCTCGGAAGTCGCCCCGACTGCCTTCTTCGTCCTTCATCGGACATAGCCTGCGCCTGAATCGCTTCCATCCGGGTTAATCGCCCGATTGCGCTGTCTACTTCGATAGAATCGTCAGCCGAATCGGAGCCCGCCAACAACTCTCGGATTTCCGCAGCGTGCTTTTCGAGTAAGGTCTTGAAATGGGCGAGGCCGACGACGTCCATGTTCTGGCAGCAGATTATAATTCTGGACCTTCCTGAACAGGCGGAGAAGGGGTCTCCAATGATATCAACGAAGCTTCGATCTTTTCGCGCTTGCCTTCCAGCCATGGCGGCAGAACAAGCGAATCGCCCAGGTGCTCCAGTTCTTCGTCGGCAGTGAAGCCGGGCCCATCCGTTGCGAGTTCGAAGAGCGCGCCGCCAGGCTCGCGGAAGTAGACGGATTTGAACCAAAATCGGTCGATCTGAGCGCTGGGTTGAAGGCCGACACGCGCGATGACATTGCGGAGCTCCATTTCTTCTTCAGAGTCCCTCATCCGCCACGCTGCGTGATGGACGCCGCCACTTCCTCCGCTTCCACGGACTTCGGCAACAACGCGCACTTCTGCAATCTTCCCTGATCCGCCGCCGCCAACTCCGAAGCGATGCCAACCGTCTTCATCCCCGATCTTGTCAAAACCGAGAACATCTGTGAGCACCGTCTCTGTTGGTTCCAGTTGGGTCTCCCAGAGTCGGACCGAGTGCATTCCCCGCAATTGATGCCTAGCCGGAACCAAGCCATGCTCCCACGGGACGAAATCACGCTCATCGTCCGTCTCCACAAGTGCAAGACGAAGTCCATGCGGATCCTCGAAGGGTAGGGTTTGCTCGCCAAAACGGGTTTCAACCTCGTCGAATGGCACGTTGTGTTCGTCCAGACGCTCCTGCCAGTAGGGGATGCTTCCGAGAGGCACTGCGAACGGGACTTCCACAATCTGACCTGGGCCGGGCTGATGGCGAGGGAGATCCGGGATAGGGAAGAACGTGAGATCGGTCCCCGGAGAACCTTCTGCGTCCGCGTAGAATAGATGGTAGGTACCGGGGGCATCTTGATTGACCGTCTTCTTAACCAATCGCATCCCCATGATCCTCGTATAGAAGTCGAGGTTTTCCTGTGGGTCACCGGCGATTACCGAGACATGATGAATGCCGTGTACGCGTGGATTTGGAGCACTATTTTCCATTGGTAGTAGTAGTTCTATCGTGTGATCCCGGCTGAATCAGCCTTGGAGGTAGGATCAGTTAGCATTGTCAACATATCTGCGGCGAAAGCAATTTCATCATGGTTGATCGTGTGCCCCATCCCCTTATAGACGCGCTTCTCAACATCCGCGCCGAGCTGTTCAAATGTCTTCACCGACTGCTCAATACGTCTGAGAGGAATGTGCGGATCAATGTCTGAGCTGCCAATGAAGACCGGAGTTCCTTCCATCGAACGCACATAATCGAAGGTCTTGTCGTCTGGTATAGGGGCTTCTTGCTCGCCGTTACCAATTAGGCCTCCAGACAATCCAACGACCGCGCCATATCGCTTTGTATTTCGAGCCGCGTATTCAAGGGCAAGGCATGCCCCTTGCGAGAATCCGAGCAACATGATCCTCTCGGCTCCCACACCGGCTTCTCCCAACTCCGAGAACACGTCGCCGACAGCCTGCAGTGCAGAGCTCAGGAAAGGCTCATTCTGCGCGAGAGGTTGGAGGAATGAAGTCGGATACCAGGTGCGACCAGCTGCTTCAGGTGCGAGGAAAACGACGTCAGGATCGCTCAGCTCATCGGCCAACGAAAGTATATCGCGGGCCGATGAGCCCCGTCCATGGATCAAGACGACAGCCGCACGTGCGTCCGAAAGCGCGACGCCGCGCCTCAGAACAGGCTGACCCTGATGAAGTCGCGTTGCCGTGCTCGTCGACATTTGCGTGGTTGCCATTAGATCTCTACGACTCTTCTCGTTCATCCTGGCGCACCGCCTGAATCTCGAGCGTGATTTCCACATTCTCGCCAACGAGCACACCCCCGGCCTCCAGCATCTGATTCCAGTTCAGACCGAATTCTTTGCGATTGATGGTCGTCGTTGCCTCGAGTGCGACACGCGCTCCACCCCACGGATCTGTGACTTCGCCCAGCCATTCGGTTTCCAACGCGACAGGCTTTGTCGTACCGCGGATCGTGAGCTGCCCGTCCAAAATGCAGGAGGTGCCCGAGATGTCGCGGACGCCAGTGCTTTCGAAGGTAAGCGAGGGGTGATTTTCGGCGTCAAAGAAGTCGTCCGAGCGCAGATGCGCGTCGCGTTTGTCATCGCCGGTGGTAATCGATGCGATGTCGACAGAAGCGGCGGCCTGGAGCGAATCCAATTCGTTGGCTGACATCCGAACGGTACCGTCGAAAGAATTGAACTGGCCTCGCACTTTACTGAAGCCAAGGTGCCTGACCGAGAATCGGACCTGCGAGTGAGCCGCGTCAACGATGTAGGTTTGAAGATCTACGACTGCCGAAGTGTTTTCTACAAACATGTTATATGTGGTTTGTTTGGATGGTAAGTGACTTGGATATGTCTCGTGTTGATCAGCCGGCTAGCGCAGCTGAAGCGCTGTCTGCGGCAGCGGATCGCTCAAGGCGGACCATCATGCGCGCAGCCAGTTGCTGCTCATCCTTCCGTAGATCAGACATTAGCCGACCTATAAGGATGGCATGGCCGGGAAAGACTTCTTCGATCTTGTCGCGACCGCTCTTAGTAAGATCCGCGTACAAGATCCGGCGATCAGTCTCGCAACGTCGCCGCTCGATTAATCCGCGCTTCTCGAGTTTGTCGATCACGTAGGTCATGCTTCCGCTTGTCCGGAGCACAACATTGCCAATTTCGCCGAGCGGCAGCGCTCCCTTGTGGAGGAGTGCCTCCAATACTGCGAATTCTGTGAAACTGAGGCCGTGTTCCTCCACCTGTTTACGGAGATGATCCGCAATACGGGCAGAGGCCCGATTCATGGCGACCCACAATAGCAAGGAAGAACGGGCAGATGTGTCCATGGCAAGAAGCCTTGAATATGAAAGTCTTGAACTCAAGATAATATATGATCGAGCTCAGGCTGGGTTCCCTCGGCGAGAGAAGTTTTTGATCGCGACCGCCTTTCGTCGAGGATTCCACCATAAGGCTCGTGGAGTCGCCTACCTTCTGGATCTCCTTAGCCGACATTCAAACTCGTGTCCGACCAGAAGATTATTTTTTCGATGGTGGGGGTGAGCAAAGCCTACATCCCAGGCAAGCCCATCCTACAGAACATCCACCTCTCGTTTTTCTACGGAGCCAAGATTGGCGTGCTCGGTCTCAACGGCGCGGGCAAGTCGTCGTTGCTGCGGATCATTGCCGGGTTAGATGAGAAGTACGATGGCATCATTCAGGCAGAGAAGGGCATCACGTTTGGCTACCTCTCGCAGGAGCCGGAATTAGACAACTCGAAAACGGTCCGTGAGGTCGTAGAAGAAGGTGCTTCCGAAGCGGTTGGGTTACTGCGCGAGTACGAAGAGGTGAGCGAAGGGTTTGCCGAGCCCGATGCTGATTTTGACGCGTTGATGGAAAAGCAGGCAAAGCTCCAGGAGAAAATCGATCACATGGATGCCTGGGATATCGATTCGAAGCTGGAGATGGCGATGGAGGCGCTTCGGTGTCCGCCCCCGCAAACGCCCGTCAATGTTCTTTCAGGTGGCGAGCGTCGCCGCGTCGCGCTGGTCAGGCTGCTTCTCCAGGCCCCAGACGTCCTACTCCTCGATGAGCCCACCAACCACCTAGACGCCGAGTCCGTAGCGTGGCTGGAAGGGCATCTTGAGCGCTATGCAGGCACGGTCATCGCCGTAACGCACGACCGCTATTTCCTCGACAACGTCGCGGGCTGGATATTAGAGCTGGATCGCGGTAAGGGAATCCCCTTTGAGGGCAACTACTCGTCGTGGTTGGAGCAGAAGCACGGGAGGCTCGCGCTGGAAGAGAAGCAGGCAAGCAAGCAGCAGAAGGCCTTAGCCGAAGAACTCGAATGGGTCCGAATGAACCCAAAGGGCCGTTCGAAGAAGAGCAAGGCGCGCATCACCAACTACGAGCAGATGCTGGCTGCGCAGCAAGAGAAGCGCAACGAGGACATCACGATTTATATTCCGCCGGGCCCGCGTCTGGGCAATGTCGTGGTGGAGGCCAAGGGTGTATCCAAAGCATTTGGGGACAATCTCCTGTACGAAGATCTAACTTTCAGCTTGCCTCCGGGTGGAATCGTTGGGATTATTGGCCCGAATGGTGCAGGCAAGACCACCCTCTTCAAAATGATCATTGGCGAAGAGCAGCCGGACGAGGGCACGTTCACCGTCGGGAGCACGGTCCAGCTTGGCTACATCGATCAGAACAGGCCGCTGGACTCGAACAAGACAGTTTTTGAGGAGATAGCAGGGGAATCAGAGTTCATCCAGCTTGGGCCCCGCGAAGTGGGCGCACGCGCCTACGTCGGGCGTTTCAATTTTACGGGGCAGGACCAGCAGAAGAAGACTTCCGAGCTCTCGGGCGGTGAGCGCAACCGCGTCCATCTCGCCAAGATGTTAAAGGAAGGTGCCAACGTGCTCCTCCTTGATGAGCCCACGAACGACCTCGACGTGAATACGCTCAGGGCGCTGGAGGAAGCACTGCTGGAGTTCGCTGGGTGCGCCGTAGTTATTTCCCACGACCGCTGGTTCCTTGACCGCGTGGCTACGCACATCCTCGCGTTCGAAGGCGACAGTGAGGCGAGATGGTTCCCGGGCAACTACTTCGAATACGAGGAAGATCGTCGCAAAAGACTTGGCTCTGCTGCTGACATTCCGAAGCGCATCAAGTACCGCCAACTAACCCGTTAAATCCAGACAAGCACACGCATGAGCAAGTCGAAGTGGACAACTGCCAGCATCCCAGATCAAACCGGGCGCATAGCTATCGTAACGGGCGCGAATACCGGTATTGGCTACGAAACAGTCGTGGCGCTTGCCGCTAAAGGTGCGCACGTTGTTTTAGCGTGTCGGAGTAAGGCAAAAGGGGAGGAAGCTGTTCAGAAGATTGAAACCACCAATCCTTCTGGGAGTGTTGAACTAATGCCGCTCGATTTAGGCAGTCTGGATTCGGTTCGATCATTCGCTGAGCTGTTCAACGCCGCGCACGACAAAGTGGACCTGCTCATCAACAACGCAGGCGTCATGGTGCCTCCGTTCAGCACGACAGCAGAAGGGTATGAATTGCAGATTGGCGTGAACTACCTCGGCCATTTTGCCTTAACTGGACTGCTGTTCGAGAAACTCAAAAACATGCCGAACTCTCGTGTTGTTACACTAAGTAGCCTCGCTCACCGTAACGGCAAGATTGATTTCAGCACGTTCACGGGTGAGCAATTGAGGGATGGCACAGGCTACAAGCCCATGACGGCATACATGCAGAGCAAACTGGCCGATCTGATGTTCGCTATTGAGCTGCAGCGGCGCCTTTCTCACACGGGCAGTGAAGTTCTTTCTCTGGCCGCACATCCAGGCTTCACCGCAACCGATCTCCAGCGGCACAGCGGCCTCTGGAATCGCCT
>JAHEJB010000018.1 GCA_024639085.1 Rubricoccaceae bacterium
TTCATAGAGCGGGTGATCCGGGCAGAGGAAGAGGGGTTTTTGAGGACGTTGGCCGAAGGGATCGAAATGTTCGATTCAGTAAGTCAGTACCTCAATGAAGTATCGTCCATGGACTTAAACAATCCGGATGCGATCGAAGAGGGTTTGGGCGATTTATCGGAGCATTACCTCCACAAGAAAGGAGCACCAATATTGGAGCAAGCCTTCGGAATGAACAGTCCGAGAGCACTGCTCGACCAATTAGTCGTTTCAGCCAAGCGTAAGACCTTTCCTAGTGAAGTTGCCTTCCTCCTCCACGACACTTACGGCTTCCCATCCGATCTAACCGCCCTTATGGCCCGCGAGCAGGGCCTGAGCGTAGATATGGAGCGCTTCGAGGAGTTGATGGAGGAACAGCGCAACCGTGCACGCGCCGCCGGCGACTTCAAGGTTGACCAGAGCCAAGTGGACGCATGGAAAGTGAGCTCCGCCGAGCAAACGGAGGTGGAGTTCATCGGCTACGACCACCTCACTGTCGAAGACGCGCGCATCCTGAAAACCCGGACCGCCGGCGAAGGAGACGAGCAGCGCCACGAACTCGTTCTGAACCGCACGCCATTCTACGCGGAGTCCGGTGGGCAGGTCGGTGATATGGGATCGCTCACAGCGGGCGGCGAGACCATTCAAGTCCTTGACACGCAGAAAGACGCCGAGGGCACGATCGTCCACATCGTGGATCGCCTGCCGAGCGATCTGGAAGCAACCGTTTCGGGCCAAGTGGATGCAGTACGCCGTCTCCACATCATGCGGCACCACACGGCAACGCACATCCTGCACGCTGCGCTGCGCAAGACGCTCGGAACGCACGTCCAGCAGAAAGGCTCGCTCGTTGCGCCCGACCGCCTGCGGTTCGACTTCTCTCACTTCGAGAAGGTTACCGACGACGAACAGAAGGCCATCGAGCGGCGCGTGAATGAGATCGTGCTACGCAATCTGCAATTCGGCGATGAACGTGCTGTGCCCATCGACGAAGCCAAGGAACGAGGCGCGATGATGCTCTTCGGCGAGAAGTATGGTGATGAAGTGCGGGTAGTCACATTCGCTGACGAGGAGTTCAGTTCCATCGAACTCTGCGGCGGCACGCACGTCCAGGCGACGGGCGAGATTGGGTTGTTCAAGCTGACATCAGAAGGATCTGTAGCCAGCGGCATACGCCGCGTAGAGGCGGTAGCGGGAGAGAAGGCCCTTGAATGGCTGGATGCCCAGATGTCCGAGTTAGACACCACACGCGGGCTCTTCAAGCAACTCCCTGATGGCCTCGAAACAGCCGTATCAGGTCTTCAGGAGCAGACGAAGTCGCTGGAGAAGGAACTGGCCGGATTCAAGCAACAGGCTGCATCCGCTGGGTTGGATCAGCTCATCGCCGACGCACAGGACGTGGACGGAATCCGCCTTATCACGGGCGAAATTTCGGGCGCAGACATGAAAACTCTTAGCGACCTCGGCGAGCAAGTCCGCGAGCAACTCAAAGGGAACACGGTGGCCGTCCTAGGCAGCGCGGACCTTGAGGAGGGCAAGGCCTTCCTAGTAGCCGCGGTCACCGACGATCTTGTGCAAGACGGCATCCAGGCAGGGAAACTTGTGGGTGCACTCGCCAAACTTGTAGGCGGCGGCGGCGGCGGTCGGCCGCACCTCGCTACGGCCGGGGGCAAGCAGCCCGAGAAGCTGGGCGAGGCTCTTGCATCAGCGGAAGAGGCACTCAAGTCTCTTCGCTGACGCTCTCGAAGTGACCTGTTTGTGAATTGGAGCAGTTCGTATCGCTTCTTACTTTTAACGCTCGGCAGATCCCGCTGCATCATTTGGATACGTCTAACCCCTACAGATTACTATGAACTTCCGTTTTTCTCTTGTACTAGCCCTCACGCTGGTAGCAACTACAACGTGGGCTCAGAAGCCCGCCGAGCGCTCTGCTCTTGAAATCGGCGATGATTATGCCGAAACGATTTCTCGTACTGACGCAAATACATTTGTGAGCGACGTGGACGGCACGCCTCGCGTTATTTCGGGCGTTGATTATTCTGTTAATGGCGATACGCCCGAGGCCATGGCCGAGCAGTATCTGGCTAACAACGCTTCCAACTTGCGCGTTGTTGGAAGCGAGTACGAGCATCAGTCCACACGCTCGAGTCTCGCTGGGCACAATGTGCGTTTTCGCCAGACGATTGACGGCGTTCCTGTCTGGTTGCCCGAAACGGTTATCAACATTGACGACCAGAACCGCGTTCAGTTCGTAATTAACGAGTTCCGCTCGGATATCTCAGTTTCGAGCATCCTTCCTGTGATTGATGGGGCAACCGCTCGTCAGATCACGTTCGATTACCTCTCCGTTTCCGGTGACCTGCTCACGGACGAAACCACACTCGTCATCTATCCGACGCAGGATGATGCTCGCCTTGCGTGGAGCGTTCGTGTTGTGCCTGGTTCACCGATAGGCGACTGGGAGGCCATCGTGGACGCCAATACAGGCGAATTTATTCGCGTAAAAGACCACACGGTCTATCACCATGGCGATGATGATAAAGCTGGCGAAGATCCTCCTTCTCTCGCGCCTACTGCTGAATCCCACCGTACAGTTTCACGCGTAGACGGAACGGGATACATCTTCAATCCAGATCCGCTGACGAGAGCTGGGGTTACTTACGGTACGCCCGGCTATATCGACGGGAATGACGCAGATACGCCGGAGTTGACTGCCGCACGTTCAATGGTCACACTACCAGATATCACGTTTGACGGTGTGGATTATCACCTCGAGGGGCCCTATGCTGCAATTGCCGAGTTTGAGTCTCCCAATCGCGGTTTGTTTGAGCAACCTTCTGATACATGGGATTTCACACGATTGGCTCCAGAATTCGAAGGTGTCACGACGTACTGGCATATTGACAATTACATGCGGTACATCAACGAAACGCTCAGCATCTCCGTCACTCCTCGGCAGTATTCAGGTGGAGTTCAGTTTGATGCACACGGGCTTAATGGTGCGGACAATTCGCACTATGTCGGAGGTCGCGTTGCTTTCGGCGAAGGATGTGTAGATGATGACGAGGATGCCGACGTGATTATTCACGAATTGGGGCATGGACTTCATGATTGGTTTGCCGGTGCGGTTTCTAATAGCGACGGACTGAGCGAGGGATTCGGTGACTACGTCGCCGTGGAGTACACACGGAGCCTCGGACTTCTGAATTCATCCGATCCGGAATACAACTGGGTCTTCAAGTGGGATGGACACAATCCGTGCTGGCCAGGCCGAGTTACGAACATTACGACCGACTACCCTTCTGGAAGCGCCCCCCATGCACGGGGCCAGCACTGGTCGACATCCAACCTGAAAATCTGGGAAGATCTTGGTCGTGATGCAACGAATACGGCCATGTTTGAAGGCCTGATGATGACTAATGGTGGAAGTTCACAACCGGTTGCGGCGCAAGCGGTGATGCAGGCCGCTGCCAACATGGGCTATTCCAACGGCGATCTGAATACCATGTTGACGCATTATGTGGATCAGGGCTACAACGTCACTATCCCGACAGCCAACGAGTCCAGTCCAGTGAATGAGCAGCCAAATGGCTTCGACCTCACGGCGGCTTATCCGAACCCGTTCAACCCGGCAGCGAACTTTACTCTTCGTGTAGCAGAAGCACAGCGGGTCGACATCGCGCTGTACGACGCCATTGGTCGCCACGTCCAGACGATCTTCGCTGGTCGAATGTCGGCAGGCGAGCGTCGCGTTTTCTCAATCGACGCATCCAACCTGCCAAGCGGCCTCTACGTCTACCGTGCGGTTGGCGAAGGCTTTGCGGAATCGCGCAACGTGGTTCTCAACAAGTAACACACGTCACCAGAACGTCAATCAGAGGGCGTGGGCTTCGGCTCGCGCCCTCTTTCTGTTGAATAGCTTGTGGCAGGCCGCTACATTGCCAGACTTCCTCATTGCAAGAGCAAACAACTCGTGGCCTCCGCTTCTAATCATCACTCCATTTACGACTACCTGCTATCGACCAAGCGGGAGAAAGGGGCTGGTTTTATAGTTCTGGTGGACCCCGACAAGCTCGAGGAAAGAGAGGCTCCGGCGTTTGCTGAGCGTTGCACGGCAGCGGGAGTTGACGCCTTTTTTATCGGTGGCAGTCTCATGCATTCGGGCGAGTTGGATCGCTACGTCGGCCGCATGAAACTGACGACGGATCGCCCGATTATCGGATTTCCCGGCTCTGTAAGTCAGTTGGCCTCTGCTTACGACGCCGTCTTGTTTCTCTCCGTAATGAGCGGGCGGAACCCCGAGTTGCTGATTGGCCAGCACGTCCATGCTGCGCCGATGATCAAGCGGTTTGGCATGGAGCCCATCCCAACTGCGTACCTGCTTATCGAATCTGGTCGGATGACGACGGCGCAGTACATGAGTGGATCTGCGCCAATTCCCGGCCACAAACCAGACATCGCCGCTGCGACTGCCCTCGCTGCTGAAATGCTGGGGATGAAGCTCATCTTCACCGACGGTGGTTCCGGCGCGGAAAATCCGGTTTCGGAGGAGATGATCTCGGCCATTACGCAGACCGTCGAGATTCCACTTGTAGTGGGCGGAGGCATTCGTACGCCCCAGGGGGTTGCAAGCAAGGTGGAGGCTGGAGCGAGCTTCATTGTCATCGGGCACGCCATCGAGAATCGAGCGGAGGATGGCGCGTATGTCGAGGAACTCGCCGAGGCCGCGCATGGTGCTGTGGCTCATCCTATGGCGAAAGGCTGACGGGTCGTCGAGCGATCTTGCGTTTTCACAACGACTCGGCTAACCGTGTAAGAGCGGCGTGGTAGTTTTTCGTCCAACCGGAGAGGTGCCAGAGTGGTTGAATGGGTCGGTCTCGAAAACCGGTGTGGCGCTCTGCGTCACCGAGGGTTCGAATCCCTCCCTCTCCGCAGGAGAAATCGTCGGCGAAGCGTTTGATCGAAAAAGGTGCGCCGAGCTTGCTCGAGCGTGCCTTTTGCAGATCTGAAATGACGAAGCCTACGATTTCTCTTATAGGATCCTCCAACACTGGATGGGCGAAGCCAATCTCTCGGCTACCCAGAGAGCGGAGCCAATTCCTTCACGATTAGACGCGCGCGGCCAATCCCGCCATTTCAACCGGTTAACTTGTCAGCCCTCAAAACAGTACGCTAGTCAATGAAATTCTGTGTCTGCATCAAGCAGGTCCCCGATGTAACCGCGCCGATCCAGATCCGCGATGGAGTGCTTTCTATGGACGCGGGACGCGTGGTTCTGAATGCCTACGATGCCTCAGCCGTTGAAGAAGCTCTTGTGCTCACGGAAGGCACCGACGATGAGGTGGACGTTGTTCTGATTGGCCCCGATAGGGCCACGGAAACCATCCGCAAGGCTCTCGCTATGGGCGCAGCCGGTGGAACTCATCTTGTTGTCCCTGAAGGCACAGAACTGGATTCGTCTGCTGTCTCAAGAATCCTCGCCAGCCATTTCGAAGGCCACTCTTACGATGTCATCCTGACCGGTAAGCAGGCTCAGGACACGGATGCCGGGCTAGGTGGAGGAATGCTGGCCGAACGCCTCGGTTTGCCATACGCCACCAATGCCGTGGGGCTTGCCATCGACAGCGACCAGCTTGTCGTGACTCGCCAAGGTGATACGGGTCAGGAGATCATTGCACTGCCCACGCCGTGCCTGGTCACCTGCTCCAATGACATGAACAATCCCCGCATCCCCAACCTGAAGGGAGTGATGGGAGCAAAGAAGAAGCCAGTCGAATCCAAGCCAGTTGCGGAGATTCCAGCCTCAACCGTCCGCGTTTTTGGATATGAGCCGCTACCGACGCGCGAGCCTGGTCGTCACATCGAAGGCGAGCCAGCCGAGCAGGTTACGGAGTTAGTCAGGATTCTCGAATTGTCGTAGGGCGAGCTAATTTTCGTCTACCATGTTTACACTTTTCTAATAGATGTCCACCATTCTCACTTACATCGCTGTCCAGAACGGAAGCCCTAGCCGCTCTTCGCTTGAGGTGTTGAGCCGTGCCCGGCAAATCGCCGATAGTCAGGGCGCTGAATGCGCCGCGATGGTGCTAGTGCCCGATGCAGCCGCTATTCCCAAAAAACTCGGCCGCTTCGGCGCGCATAAGGTCTTCGTGGTCAGCAATCCCGTCTTTTCGCAGCACATCAATACGCCGTTCCTGGCGGGATTGGAAGCCGTAATCAAGCAGGTCCAGCCTTCGATGGTGGTTTTCCCGTCCTCGGAAGGAGTTAAGGACGTGCTCGGTGCCCTCGCCATCCGAACAGGCGCTGCGGTGGTTCCCGACGTGGCCTCGTTCGAAATGAAGGACGGTGGAGTAGAGGCGCTCCGTCCAGTCATGGCCGCGAAGTTCATGGCCAAGACACGCGCGGAGAGTGGTCTCGTGCTCGTCTCGGTTCGCGCAGGATCGTACGAAGCTATTGAATCTCCGACGGAGGCTTCGGTTGAAGATGTTGCGTTCTCGTTTGACGAAGGCTCGTTGAGCCAGACGCTTCGCGAGGTTGTTAGAGCAACAACAGGAGCCGTTGACCTTGCAGACGCCCAGGTTGTGATCGCGGCAGGTCGTGGCGTAAAGGATGAAGTGGGCAAGCAACTTGTTGAGGAATTAGCGGATGCTCTGGGGGCGGCTATCGGCTCCTCGCGAGCCGTTGTCGAAAACGGGATGTTTCCCGCTACTGCCCAGATCGGACAGACAGGCAAGGTTGTTTCGCCGGATCTGTACATCGGAGTTGGGATCTCGGGAGCGATTCAGCACGTCGCAGGGATGTCGAACAGCCGCACGATCGTGGCCATCAACACGAACCCAGACGCCCCGATCTTCGATGTTGCCACCTACGGCGTTGTTGGGGATCTCTACAAGGTGCTGCCGATCTTGATTGAGGAGATCAGGAAAGCGAAGGCCGTCGCCGCGTAAATCCATGTAGGGGCGAATCCCCGCGTATCTGTTAAACTGTCATTCCCGCGAACGCGGGAACCCAGCGAGTTGTCGGCGAAGCTGCATGAGTAAGCAAGGCTACGTTTACGTTCTTGCGAGCAGGCGCAACGGTACGCTGTACATCGGAGTTACAAGCAACCTCCGGCAGCGGGTCTGGCAACAAAAAGAAATGCTCGTTGAGGGGTTCGCGAAGAAATACGGCGTAGACCGGCTTGTCTATTTTGAAGCGCGCGGCGAGATGTACGATGCAATCGTACGCGAGAAGCAGTTGAAAAAGTGGAGGCGGAAGTGGAAGTTGGAATTGATTGAAGCGCAGAATCCGCAATGGAATGATCTTTCCGAGCAACTAGCCTGAATAACTGGGTCCCCGCCTTCGCGGGGATGACGACATAAAAACATGGACGACAAATTCGACTGCATAATTGTAGGAGGGGGCATCGCCGGGCTATCGGCCGCGATGACGTTGGCGCGTGCCGATGCACGGTTCCTCCTGATTGAACGCGGCGAATGGAGCGGCGCGAAGAACGTCTCCGGCGGCGTGCTCTGGGGAACGGATTTGAACGGGCTCGTTCCCAATTATTGGGAGGAGGTCGATGCTGGCTTTGAGCGATTCGTCAACCACCGTCGTCTGACTTTCATGGACGAAGGTGCCGCGTTCACGCTCGATTTCAAGTCCAACCATTTCAACGAGACGCCCTACACCGGCCTCACGGTTCTCCGCTCGCGATTCGACGCCTGGCTGGCCGGCAAAGTCCAGGAAGCCATCGATCAGAGCAGCCACGCCGATGAATCCTTCCTCGCTACAGACATCCTTGTAGAGGAAGTCCTGATGGAAGGCGGCAAGGCCGTCGGCATCCGCGCCGGGGAGGAGACTTTCCACGCCGATTGCGTGATTCTCGCCGAAGGTGTCAACAACCTGCTCACGCGACAGGTTGGCTTGCAGACGGATTATGTTCCGGCAGATGGCCTCGCGGTCGGTGTGAAGGAAGTCATTCGGTTCGACCAGAAGGTGCTGGAAGACCGTTTCCAACTCTTCGGGCAAAGCGGACTGACGAATGAATTCGTTGGCTACGCATCCGGCGGGGTGGAGGGTGGCGGCTTCCTCTACACGAACAAGGACACGCTCTCGGTCGGCCTCGTGCTCGGCATGGTTGACCTCCGCGAGAAGATGCACAAACCGTACGATCTGCTCAACGAGTTCAAGCAACACCCTGCGATAGCCGACCAACTGCGTGGTGGCGAAGTGATGGAGTACAACGCCAAGGTGGTTTCGACGGGCGATATGTCAATCATGCCGCGAGAGATCTATACCGACGGGCTGATGGTAGCAGGCGAAGCGGCGAACCTTGTCCTCAACGCCGGTCGCGCTATTCAAGGAATGGATTACGCGATGCGTTCTGGCATCCTCGCCGCAGAAGCTGCCATTGAAGCCAAGAAGGCCGACGACTTCAGTTCCGCCATGCTCAAAAACTACCGCACGGCCCTTGAAAACAGCTACGTGATGCAGGATCTACGGGGTTTCCAGCAAGCTGTGAACGTCCTTCACAGTCCGGAGATGTTCACGGCTGTGCCCCGTATGGTGTGCGACTTCGGGCGGGAGTTCTTTACCGTCGATAACAAGCCCACCCGCAAGGCGTACCAGATCATGAGCGACGCCCGGAAGGCCCACATGGGCTTCTGGGATCTTGTTAAGCTGGGGAGACGTGCTTCAAGAGCGATGTGACGAAGTCATCGCGAGCGCAGCGAAGCAATCTCGTGGAGCTGCTTGTGACTGGCGAGATTGCCGCGTCTGCGCAAGCACCTCCTCGCGATGACAGTTAGTTTTCTCTTGAAAATGATTTAATCACATGTCAGAAGTCCGACAACTCTCAATCGCCGAGCGCCTCGGGAAGGTGGCCTACCGTAATCAGGGCCGTGCTGAAGCAAAGCCGCACATCCTTGTCGAGACCGATATCTGCAACTCGACGTGTCCGCACAAGTGCACGACGTACGTGTGCCCGGCCAACTGCTACACGCTCGACGAGGCCAACCAGGTGCATTTCCAGTTCGAAGACTGCATTGAGTGTGGCACGTGCATGTATGCCTGCGATCAGGGCGCCGTGACATGGCGCTACCCCGATCCGGAGGAGGGTCGTGGGGTGAATTGGAATCTTGGTTGATTCCCCAGTATTGTCATCCAGACGACTGAAAGGAGGAAGGATCTCCGCGGTTGTACGTCAAACTGGAAGTTGGGAGATCCCTCGTCGCTTCGCTTCAATCGGGATGACAATTCGGTAGTTTCTAGCCAGCACAAACACAACATGGCAGCGGCGTGGCCGAGCCAGAATCAACCTTCCCCATGGCAAGAAACCCTTTCAACACCGACGACGCGTTCAACTTCGAGCAGATGCTAAGTGAGGAAGATCGCCTCATCATGCAATCGGCGCGAGACTACGCGCAGGCGAATCTTGAACCGCGCGCGCTCGAAGGCAATCAGGACGAAGTATTCCACGCCGAGATCCCCAAAGAGATGGCCGAGATGGGCCTCCTCGGGGCTACGATCCCGGAAGAGTACGGCGGCCTGGGCGCGAGCTACACAGCCTACGGACTCATCGCGCGAGAGCTGGAACGAGTGGACTCCGGATATCGGTCGTTTGCATCCGTGCAGTCGTCTCTGGTCATGTTTCCAATCTACAAGTGGGGCACCGAGGAGCAACGGCAGCGCTTCCTCCCCGGTCTAGCAGCGGCGGATCTGATTGGCTGTTTCGGCCTTACAGAGCCCAACCACGGCTCCGATCCCGGCTCGATGGAGACGACCGCCACAAAAGTGGATGGAGGGTGGATCCTGAATGGCGCGAAGATGTGGATCACAAACTCGCCATTTGCGGATGTTGGTGTGGTGTGGGCGAAATCGAAGGGAGATGGTGAAGATGGTGTCATTCGCGGCTATATCGTCGAGAAGGAGTTCGACGGCTACACCGCACCGAAGACGCATAACAAGATGTCGCTGCGGGCGAGTATCACGGGCGAAATGGTTTTCGATGATTGCTTCGTCCCCGACGCCAACGTCTTCCCCGAAGTACGCGGACTGAAAGGCCCGTTCTCCTGCCTGAATAGCGCACGGTACGGCATCGCGTGGGGTGCGGTAGGTGCAGCGGAGGATTGCTACCAGCGCGCGCGACAATACGTAATGGAGCGCAAGCAGTTCGGCTATCCGCTCGGAGCGATGCAACTCGTCCAGACGAAGCTCGCCAACATGCTAACGGACATCACGCAGATGCAGCTTCTCGCGTGGCGCTTGGGGCAACTCAACGACGCCGGCCAACTAGCCCCGCCGATGGTCTCGCTTGCCAAACGCAACAATTGCGGCAAGGCGCTTGACATCGCCCGCGTGGCCCGCGATATGCTAGGCGGCAACGGTATCACCGGTGAATACCGCGTGGTGCACCACATGGTCAACCTTGAATCCGTAAACACCTACGAAGGCACATACGACATCCACGGCCTCATTCTCGGTCGCGAGATTACCGGCATCCAGTCGTTCACTCCGCGGGGGAATGATATGCCTGAGGTTTCGACGGCGAAAGAAAAGGAGTTGGTGGAGGGTTGAACACTGACCGAACATCTGTGCCGACGTTGTCTGCTCGGATCGCAATGGTCATGTGACTGTCCTCGCCGGGTGCTCTTCGTCGATTTCCAATGAGCAGAGAAGTGAAATTGTGGAAGCGGTTGTTCTTTCGCACTTGGATAGTATCTACGTTTGGATTGGCCGACACGGGAATGAAGGGGAGCAACGAGTCATCATCTTGCATGCCGAAGGAGTAAATAACAATGTTCGGGAGGCTGTTCGCTCTCATCTTCGGGAACCTTTCGTCGCTCTGCGATCATACTTCTCAGAAATTGAAGACGTGTACCGTGCAGTTAATCCAAATGATGGGAAAGCCATTTCAGGCTATCGAGACGTCGAGGGATCGATCCACTGGTGTTCCCGTGAGGATATTTCGGGTTGATTCCGTAAAGGTGTCACGAGCAGGACAGGCAACAGCATTCCTGCTGGAAGCAGACGTCGAGGGAACGCACTTCCAAGGTGTGAAGTGGTGGCTTCGTCGTGATGGAAGTCAATGGAAGCTGGATGCGACGCGAGTGGTTTGGATCAACTGAGAGCTCGGCGAGGACTCCAGCCACGGCCAAAAACGGAAAGAGATGTCGTCCAGAGGAGCGCAGCGACGAAGGATCTAGCTGCGTTTAGCGTCGAGCAATGACCGTCTCGGGAGCAACAGGTAGCTAGATTCTTCGCTTCGCTCTGAATGACAAAAACCCTGTTATGAGCTGGTTACGGAAGTTCGTCGTTGAGATGTACGACTAGATCAATCCAACCAGGGTTTTCAGACTCTATCAGCCGCAACTTCTTCTCACGGCTCCTGCCTTTGATTTCCTTCTCTTGCCGGATGGCAGCGTTCGGATCGGAGAAATGTTCATAATGGACCAACCTATTGATCTTGTACTTCGCTGCGTGGCCAGATCCAGCTGTCGCTTTGTGTTCTAGCACGCGACGGTTCAAGTCACTGGTGATTCCGGCATACGTCTTTCGGTTGCGGCTAGCGAGGATGTAGACCCAGCATGTTCTCATTACATCGAATCTAGTCGCCTTTCGGGTGAGGAGCTGCGATTGCGTCGACGAAGGATAGAGTAGCATTGAGATGGGCCTAGCCTGATAAAAGCCCGTTGCGAATTCTCGTGAGGTATCGCAATAAACTCGCGCGGGAGTGGACAATCATTCGTTACACCACCGTCCTGAAACGTTCATAAGCCGCCCGCTCAAGCCCTTCGCGGTGGTCAGGATGTGCCACGTCGATCAATGCGCGGGCACGCTGGCGAAGGTTCCTTCCGTATAGAGCGGCTACGCCAAACTCCGTCACTACATAGTGAACGTGCGCGCGGGTCGTCACCACACCTGCGCCCGGTTTGAGCAGTGAGACGATCCGTGATTCGTTCTTCCGCGTCGTGGAGAGCAGTGCAATGATTGGCTTTCCGCCTTCAGAAAGTGACGCGCCCCGGATAAAGTCCATCTGACCGCCCACGCCAGAGAAAATTCTCGTTCCGATGGAGTCCGCGACAACCTGCCCCGTCAAATCGACCTCGATGGCACCGTTGATGGCAGTCACCTTATGATTTCGGCGAATAACCGCCGTGTCGTTGACGTAGCCGCAATCGAGCATGACGACCTGTGGGTTGTCGTCCACGAAGTCATAGAGCCGACGCGTGCCCATCACAAAAGAAGACACGAGTCGGCCGGGGTGGACTCGTTTCAATGAGTTGTTGATTACTCCGCGCTCGACAAGGTCCAGAACGCCGTCTGAAAACATCTCCGTGTGGATTCCGAGATTAGCGTGGTTTGTGAGTGCACGAAGGACGGCATCCGGGATGGCTCCTATGCCAGTCTGGAGCGTAGCGCCATCTTCGATCAGTTCTGCGCAGAATCTGCCGAGATTCAGTTCTGCGTCGGTAAGGGCACGCGGAGGAAATTCCGGTAGCGGTTCATCCACATGAACGGCGACGTTGATTTGATCCGTGTGAATCAGACCATCGCCGTGCGTTCTCGGCATGTGCGGATTGACCTGCGCGACAACTATGCTCGCAGCGAGGACGGCCGCCCGCGTTGCGTCGACAGAAACGCCAAGAGAACAGAACCCGTGAACATCTGGTGGCGAGACCTGCACGAGCGCAACATCCAGCGCCAGAATGCGACGGCGGAAAAGAGCCGGGACCTCGGACAGAAATATTGGAATGAAGTCCGCACGCCCTGCTTCGATGGCATCTCGAACATTTGCCCCCACAAACAGGGCGTTCGTAAAGAAGCTTTCGGACAATTCCGGCTTAGCGTAGGGTGCTGGTCCTTCCGTGTGGAGATGCACGAGTTCAACTTCCCGCAGTTCAGGGGCACGTTCGGCGAGCGCCCTTGTTAGAACCGTTGGCGTGGCAGCAGCCGTTTGGACGAAGACTCGATTGCCTGAACGAACAACCGAAACGGCTTCTTCTGCGGATACGATATGCATGCGTGGGGCTCTGGTGTAGAAAATGCAAGCTACCGACATCAGTCACGCCACGGTTGTTCGGAGCAAATCGTAAGGTCACAGGGTTTCCTCGTCAGGATCAGATCTCAATAAACATCCCGCGAAGCCACGGTAAAGAAGGGTAATTCTGCATCTCTTTTGGCAATGCGGCGTAGTTCATGCCGTTGAGGGTACGGCGAGACACATCCACCACTTTCCCTTCCAAAGACTATGTTGAAGCCCCTTTTTGCCATCTTCCTGTCGCTTTTTCTGTTCGCGGCGTGTGATAGTGGAGACACTACGCGTGCCATGGTCCGATACAATGTTGAACTGATGAACGGCACAGCGTCGTCAGCTTCAGGCCAGTTCGCGTTCGAGGAAGCGCTGCAAGGCTCTCAATCAAGCGGGACGTTTTCGCTTGAGGCTGTAGGAGGCGGTCCGGTTGATCCCTTAGCTTCAACTTCGGGCGATCTAAATGCCTTTTTTGAAAGCGACGGAACGATACAGGTCAGCGTATCCGATCCGCTCATGTCCGATGCAGGCCTCCGGTTTGATGCTGATTACGCGGCTCCGGGATTCAGCGGAACGTGGGGAACGATCACGATCATTGGCTATCAAGAACAAGGGACATTCTCGGCGACGGCCGTAGCTGAGTAACCGTTTCCGTGGCAACTTGTCCGGTTAGCGCCGGTTTGCGGTCAATGTGCTACCGCGAACCGGCGCGTTATTGTTGCTCCCGCTGTCTCCAGCCGGAGAACATACAGGCCAGCGGCAAAACCGCTTGTACTGATCGCCATAGATTGCTGGCTCTCCGAACGGCAGATATTGTTTATCGTGGATACGAGTCTTCCACGCACATCAAACACGGAAGCCTGCACGTGTTCGGACTCGCCACATGAAAACGAAACACGCGTCGCCTGGTCTGCGGGATTTGGAGCAACGTGCTCTATTGTTAGCGCTGAGGCAACAGGCTGTACTGGATCTGCGCTTGTCGGGAAAGGTGAATCGAAGGCCTCAACGTTATCCGCATTGCTGTTTGAGGAACCCTGATCAGCACTGAGGCCAAGCCCACGCCGCGCGAAGGCGTTCCACAGTAGTTCTTCGTAGGCCCCGTCAAAAAGGATCTGATCGGCGGACAGGATGGCATCACGAGAATCCACGAAACCAGGGGAGCAAGGTTGCAGCTTCATCGCCTCCGTCACGAGTTGCAGGGCCACGAGATTGCCTGCAGACCCGGACGCATTGTGGAGTTCAGGATCGAAGCCGTGTGCGTCGATCAAATCCCATGTTGTCTCCCACAGGATGGTAGCCCAGACGAAGCCTGTATCGAAAGGCGCGGCCAGAATCTGTGTGTCTCCGTACGTGTAGCCGTTTACTGCGAAGTCGGTCGTGTAGGGCGCTGGCCGAAAACCGTCCTCCAAACGAGGGGTCAATCGCGTATGATCTTCAAGCATCGTGAACATCAAGCCGTACCAGTCGCTCCATCCTTCGCCCATTTGTTCGGCGTTGGAAAGGCAGGACGTAGTGCCTGGCCCGCCCGTAAGCCGCATGGATAGTGTGTGAGCCAGCAAATGGACGGTCGTCCAATTATTGAGTGCTATTGCTCCGAAAGGCGGCGTATCTAACAGCGATATGATGATTCGCGGGCTTGCGCCATCCGGCGGCGTGCTCACTGTGACGCCACTCGAATTATCCCGCCCCGCAATGAGCAGTGGGTCGTCTTCCGCGCCACCATGGCTGTAGTTGTTTTCCTGTGCGTTTCCCGCTGCTTCCTCAAACCCGTACTGGTACAGGATGTCATGAAAGGCATTCGACCAGTAGAACAGATTGGTTAGAACGGCGTCAGCAGACGCGAAGGGAGGATTCTCAAGATCAAGAGTAAAGTCGAATACGAGCTCCGAGCCGCCATCTGCAAACTCGTCTGGATCAGGTATGCCGTTTGTATTCGCATCAAAGAAGACCAGCGCGTTGTTGCCTTGCGTGGTCGTGTACTCCTCACCTGGGACGCCGTCATCGTCGTGCCACCCAAACGGTGATGCTGTCGCGTCGGAGGGGTCAGTTAGTAGTTCGCGTGCGTCGGCAGGCGGCAGTGGGGTCGTGTGATCGGGGCTCTCAACAGGAATCGGGTAGACTTTGTACGTTGGTGAAGTGCCTCCCTGTTGGGCGCCTACGACCGAGCCGCTCGCAAAGACTGTCGCCCCAATGAGAGTGCAGAGAATTAGTCGCATGGATTGCGTTCGCGAGTCCGACTTAGTAAGAAAAGCCGCAGGGACCGCAAAACCAAACGTCGCAAAGCTCTGGACGTGACTTCGCATGAACCGTGTTAGTTTTCCCGCATCATCAACATTTCCCTTCCCCATGCGCCGTCTTGTTTTTCTCCTTCTACTAAGTCCAACGATAGTCTTTGCTCAGGTTGATCTTGCGGATGTCACTGCCGGGCCTCTGGATGGCGGAAAGATGTGGCTGTTCGAGGATCCGCCCGTCGACTATTTGGAGGAGACCTATGGCTTTCGGCCGGACGAAGCTTGGTTTGAGCACGCCAAACTGGCGGCCTTGCGGATGCCAGGTTGTTCGGCTTCTTTCGTATCGCCGAACGGCCTCGTGGCCACGAACCACCATTGCGGGCAGGGAAGTGTTATTCGCGTCAGTGAACCCGGCGAGGGTTTATTGGATAACGGGTTCACCGCACGGAGCCTCTCGGAAGAGCGTCCCGTTCCCGAAATGTACATGGATCAACTTGTTGATATCCTGGACGTGACTGAGGATGTCAGAGGGGCTATTGCTGAAATGGCACCCCAGACGGACGCAGAAATAGCCGAAGCGTCTGCGGCTGCTGTTGAGGCCATTCAGGAATTCTTGCAGGGCAATCTTGGTGGCGATGATTCAGATCGTGTCGTTCAGGTCGTGGCATTGTACAACGGCGGCCGATATTCGGCGTACACCTTTCGGCGGTACACGGATGTGCGGCTTGTAATGGCTCCTGAGGCTCGCATGGGTTACTTCGGAGGCGATTTTGACAACTTCACCTACCCGCGTTATGCGCTCGATTTCTCGTTCTTCCGCATCTACGGCGATGATGGTCAACCTCTGCAAACAGAGCACTACTTCCCGTTGAGCACAGAGGGAGTTGCTGAAGACGACCTCATCTTCGTAATCGGAAACCCGGGCTCCACGAGCCGTGGACTCACAGTGGCACAGTTGGAAACGACACACAGAATCAACAATCCGACGATCCTCAGATTCCTTGACGAGCGCATTGAGACTCTGCAGGCCTATCTCGCGTCAGGACCGGACAATCCGGACGCGATTCGCGGTCAGCTGTTCGGACTTCTGAATAGTCAGAAGGCCTACCGTGGTCGTCTGGCTGCGCTGGCCGACGACTATATCATGGCACGTCGTGCTGCTGCGGAACGCGACTTCCGCGAGGATAGCCCGGTGGCTGGGCAGTTGATCGACGCCATGGCGGAGCTCCAGCTGCAACGAAGCGAAATGGCCAACGACACAAGGGCCTTCCGGACATTGTTCAATCGGGGTTATGGCTCTTCGACGTTGCAACGCGCACGGGCTGCATACGAAGCGGCCCAACGGGGCATAGAAGATCCTGATTTCGCCTCTGTGTTGGAGATTGGGGATCGGCCAGCGTCCGTTGAGTTAGGCTACTTGACCTCAGAGATCAATGCGGTACGAGAGTATTTCGCTTCAACCGGGCATGCATTGCCAGACGTTCTGGCAGGCGCAGACGGAGGATCGGTCGCGCGCAGATTACTGGAAGAGTCCGCATTAGCGAATTTGGAGTCAGCGACGGTTGCGATAAACGCTGTTGCGCTTTCGACAGACGATCCCGCTATACGGGTGGTCGCTGCAATCATGCCCGCATATCAGGACTATGTAAGCGGTTCCCGCGGCCTAGGCGCTCAGGAAGATGAGCTCGCGAGCAGGCTTGGGCGCGTTCGTTTCGAGACGTATGGCTCCGCCGTTCCTCCCGATGCCACGTTTTCGCTTCGCTTCACAGACGGCATCGTTAAGGGTTATCCATATAACGGGACCATTGCTCCGGCCCACACGACCCTCTACGGACTGTTCGACCACCACTACAGCTACGGCGCGGATTCAGACTGGGGGCTCCCACAACGCTGGCTGGATGCCGAACGCAATATTGACCTCAGCACGCCTGTCAATTACACATCCACCTCGGATACGATTGGTGGGAACTCGGGATCTCCGGCGCTTAATCAGAACCTTGAGCTTGTCGGACTCAATTTCGACCGCACAATAGAAGGCCTCCTTCGTGATTACATCTACCTGTCGGATCGTGGGCGCAACGTGATGGTAGATGCCCGTGTAATTCTGGAAGCTCTCGAGAACGTCTACGAGCTGGATGATTTGGTAGATGAGTTGACGACGGGCGTGCTTGTCAATTGACCGGATAGGTTAGCCTTCCTCTTCCTCATCGCCTGAACGAATGCGAAACTGCCAGCCAACGTTGACAATGAATCCACTTGTATCAATCGAGCGAGGCCAACCCGCCGGGACGACATCGGCAACCCAGTTAAGGGACTCGAAATTCCGCACGCGGTAGCCACCTTCAACGTAAAGACCCTTTAGAAAGGACTCGTTCACGTACAGCCCACCGATTGCTCCAAGTTCATACGTGTCGGCATTTAGTTCATATATGTTGCCGTCGGGATCGTAGCCACGAGCATTCCACAATTCAGAAAAACCAAAACTGACACCTGCATAGGGTTGAAGCGCAGCCTCATCGGAGATTCCGACGAAAGCTGCGTAGACGGAAATCTGGGGGAGTGTACGTACGGAGGCGTGCAAATCGAGGGACGGTTCGACGGCCTCAAACCCACGGAGGTAATTCGTTCCCAGACTTAGTTCGAATTCAGAGCCACCAAAAGCGGGCAAGTCGATCAGCACTTCCGTGCCAAGGCCAACCACGCCAAAATCGGCGACGCGTCCTTCGACGGCCGAATTATCCGACAGCGCACCCACCTGCGTGTAAAACACGATGGAGTTGACCTGGTCGAACAGGCCTCCGATGGCGTCCATGAATTGTGCCTGCGCAGGCAGGGGAGCGAGGAGTGCGATTAGAGTAAGGAGACGGACTGAGGATCGCATGAGGTCTGGAGGGTTGATCGTTGACGCCCACGCATGCAAAATGCCGTGGCTGGTCAGGTCAATTCACATCGTGTATCGGTCACAACCTCTTGTCTCTTTAGGAGGATAATGGAATCGTACGGCAACGATCCGCTTTCCCGTTCAGGGATTTCGCCGAGTACCTTGCCTCTTTCCCTATGAACACACGACGATGATTGAAACTGCCACGCTGCCGACGATTCCCAATTCGCCGGGTGTTGCGTCCGTCCTACCATTTCTATACATCGCATGGGCCGACGGGCTGCTGACTCCGACTCAAATCGAACTGATCAAAACGCAGATAAAAGCGCAGGATTGGTTGAGCAAAGAGGAGCGTGTGCAACTGTGCGGCTGGCTTGATCCTACAAATCCGCCCGATGCAACCACCTACTATCGTTGGGTTCGCGCCATAAAAGAGGCTGCAAGAGACATCCCCGATGTCTCAAACCTGCCGTTGGCAGAGCTTGGACACAGGATGGCTGGGATCGCAAACGTGGGCGGGTCTACAGAGGAAGCGACGCGTGCATTGCACGACATAGAGGCCGAGCTGGGTATTGTCGGCCACGAGGCTGTCAGAGAACTGGTCGTTCAACGCCCGGAAACCGACGTCCGAGATGAGGTCGAGCAAGTCGACGTTGAAAGCGTGAAATCTGTACTCGATGGTCGTTTGGCTTCGCTCAGGGATCGTCTCCGAACCTTGCTTTCTGATCCCGCCTTTACCTATCCCGACACGGAGACACCGAAAGACGAGATGCGGGAGATCGTGCTGGGTTGGACCCAGTTATTGGCCAATCAAGGCATTGGAGCTCTCGCCTATCCAAAGTATGCAGGTGGAAAGGGCGACATTGAGCAGTTCATCGCATCGTTTGAAATGATCGCCTATCACGATCTCAATCTGGCGATAAAATTTGGTGTCCAGTTCGGTCTATTTGGTGGCAGTATCCGAGCGTTGGGTTCGAACGAGCAGAAGCGGAAGTACCTCCCGGATGCTGGTTCGCTTGCCCTCCCGGGATGTTTTGCGATGACGGAGCTTGGGCATGGCTCGAACGTTCGCGACCTGAAGACGACGGCGACATACGATCTATCCGCGAAGGAATTTGTAGTCCAGACGCCAACCGAGCACGACCACAAAGAGTGGATTGGCAACGCTGCAAAACACGGGCGGATGGCGACCGTATTCGCTCAACTCGTCATTGGTGAGCAAAGCTATGGGGTGCATGCCTTTCTCGTACCGCTCCGAGATGATCAAGGCATTCCGATGCCTGGCATTCGGATCGCGGACAGCGGTCACAAGTTGGGGCTCAACGGCATAGATAATGGGCGCATCTGGTTTGATGATGTCCGCATCCCACGAGATAATCTCCTCGCTCGATTTGCGCAGGTTTCAGCAGATGGAACGTATTCCAGTCCGATCCCTTCGTCGTCACGGAGGTTTTTTACGATGCTTGGAACGCTGGTCGGCGGGCGCATCGCCGTTGCTTCGGGCGGACTCAGCGCCGCAAAAAGTGCCCTCACCATAGCCGTACGGTATGGGGCCAAGCGACGCCAATTCGGTCCCAGTGACCGACCAGAAGTGCCAATACTGGACTACCTGTCGCATCAGCGGCGGCTGCTTCCGCACGTAGCCACATGCTATGCGCTGAATTTTGCGCTGCATGATCTTGCCCAACGCTACGGACAAACGCCGGAAGGCGGCGACCTACGCCAGATTGAGGCGGAGGCTGCCGCCCTGAAGGCAATGAGCACCGCACATGCAACGGCGTCGATTCAGGAATCGAGGGAAGCGTGTGGCGGCGAAGGCTATCGAGCAGAGAATCGTTTCGCGCACCTCAAAGCCGATTCCGACATCTTTACGACCTTCGAGGGGGACAACACGGTATTGCTTCTTCAGGCGGCGAAAAGCTTGATGTCGGGGTACCAGCAGGAATTCTCCAACCTCGATTTCTTTGGCCTGCTTGGTAAACTGGGAGAACAGGTCGATTTCCGGCTTGGTGGTGTGAACCCAATTAAGCGTCATCAAAGCAGCACGCGTCATCTTCTAGACCCAGAACTCCACGCCGAGCTCTTTCAGGACCGTGAACGCGATCTGCTCATTTCGGCTTCTCGTCGTCTCAAGGGGAGAATCGATGACGGTATGGACTCGTTCGACGCGTTCATCGACGTGCAGGATCATCTCCTCACACTGGCCAATGCGTATGCCCAGCGGCTCGTTCTTCAGTCATTCCAGGCGGCTGTAGATGTGATAGAGGACGTGACTGTGAGCGACCTGATGGGGAAAGTGTGTGCCCTTTTTGCGCTCTGGCAAGTCGAGAAGGACCGTGGCTGGTTCCTCGAACAGCACTACATCGATGCAGCGAAAGCCAAGGCCATCCGTGCGGAAGTAAACACATTGCTACGTGAACTGCGTGTATACGCCGTCGGTCTGGTTGATGCATTCGGCATTCCGGATGAGCTGTTGGCTGCGCCAATTGCCGTACGCGGCTAGTCAATCGTTTAGGATGGCGTCAGCGACAACAGGCAGATGATCTGAACCTTTTCGGGCCGCTGGAGAGTCGTGGACGCTGACGTTCCGCAGCGTAGCACCGCGCGCATACGCACGATCCAGAGCCATAATTGGCCGGATAGAGGGGTAGCTGGCCGGCCAGTTCGTGTTATGGTGGCGCGTGAGAAACTCAGCGTCGAGTTGTTTCGCCGCGGCGCTTTTTCTCCGCCAGGCATTCATGTCGCCAAGCAGAATCACGGGTCCACTTGAGATTTGGGGATGCGAGAGGAGGGAGCGAACCTGACGGTCACGCGTACTGTCCACGATTGCAAGATGGGTAGCTGCAACGGTGAGAGGATTGCGGTCTCGCCGGAATTGCACAGCCAGGGCCGATCGCTGCTCCAGTCTGCCGAAGGATAGATCGATGGCGAATGCCCCCGCAATTGGCCACCGAGCGAGTATTGCGTTGCCTAGCTCGCCTCTACGGTGGACTCTCGTACAGACGAATGCCATCGTGTAGCCGAGGTGTTCCGCCAGTTCCACGAGCGGATCGGGGCCATCGAACGGGCGGAGCACCTCCTGGAGGGCGATAACGTCTGCATCGAGTTCGTGAAGAACAGCCTCCGCTTTGGCGGGCATAAACGTTCGTCCGCCACGCCTTCCACCCCACTTGTGCACATTGTATGTGGCGATCCTGAATCGATCCGTTGGGTAACTATCTAGAATTGGATGTGTTGCATCATGCAATTCGGCGAGATAGGGGACGTTGGCTGATCGCTCCTCGCGCACATCGGCATGCCGCCCACCAGTAACCCGGCGGGCGAACTTGCGTGCGTCTGATTGATTTTGCTCAGGCATGAAAACGATGGGAAGCGCGAACCGACGGATGGAGACGCAGTTTATGCCGCGAATCAATCAATGCCAACCGCCAGAACATGGACAGATTACAGTGCAAAGCCTGCGGGTCTTTCAGTATGCTCCCGATGGAGCTGATGCCCGACGAATCAGAAGAAATGGGTATCCTCGATGAGCAGGAGAGCCGGTTTTTTACGTGCCACGTTTGTGGGGACAACTGGCTTTCCGTTCGCAATACAGAAGCGGGCGATTGCAAGATCACGTTCGTCCACCAAATGGGGCTTCAGCCTTTACTGAAACGAGTGGCTCACATGACAACGCCAATCCTCCTGAAAGAGGATACCGTGGAACACTGGGACTACTTCCTTGGCGAAAAAGAAGTGGACGAGGACAAGTGGCGCGACCACCTCGAATCGCGTCGTGAGATCCTCAAGTCAATTTGTAGCAACTGACAGACGTGGCAAGAAGCGCGGCCCGATGAACTTCTCTTCCTGGGGGCTAGAGAAACCGGATCGACCGAGCCACATCGAGAAGCGCTGGGAGATAGCTCTCAAAGACGTTGGCTGGCGCACTGATGTGGATCGCGAAGTAGGCTTGGCCGTGTTGGGTGAGATAAATGTTGCCCAATTGTCCATTGCCGTCAGTTCGATAGGCGCGAGCGTTGTCAAACACCATCTGATCCTGGACAACGGCAGCGACGGGGCGTGATCCGGCATACCCGAACGAAAGACGTCCTCGCCACCACTGATTGCGTTCGCGTCCATTCAGGCCCATTACACGATAGACGATTACGCGTGCGCCATTTAGCTCGCTGTTCACGTTCTGATTTGTAAACGTGTAGGACGCGCGAAGCGGAGCGTGGCTCTCGTTGGTTTCAGCGACGCCCTTCCATGTGTTCGGAAGGGACAGGCTCACGCCACCGACTGCGAATTCTTGTTGCGCACAAACAGGCTGAGCGAATAGAGCAATAAGGAGGGGAAGGGCAAGCAAACGCATAGCAGTGCACAAAATGGGACCTATTCGTTATCGGCGGGAAAGCCAATTTGCTAAACCTCAACGCCCTTCAATGGGCTGTAATTGTCTCTGGACCAGAGATCTTCCATATATGGCAGCGGCAATGGTCAGCTCCGATCACAAATGAAGCTTCCGCTAGCAGGCCACCTCCGGTCGCTCGGAATGAAAGCGTGTCCCCATCGGTAGAGACTGAATCCAATTGAGAATCCGTAATAATCGTATAAAAACCTCCTTCACCCTGCTCACCGCCGATAGGAGAGGGATCTATTAATGCTCCGGTTCTCTCATTGCGGATCGTCGCCGTCATGCCCTCAATTGGGCTTCCATCTGAATTCACCACGCGCACCGTATAGCTGCGAAACTCTGTTGTGCAGCCGCCGCAACTTGGGCTGTCACAACCAGGAAAGACCAAAGTCACAAACGTGAAAAGCAGTACCGTTGATCTTAGGTACGCAGCTCTGGTCATTTGAAGGATGCAAGGCCTTGCTCGCCCGCCAATCGTTTCATCAGCTGGATTTGGCCAGCGTGGTAAAGATCGTGAGCGGCTACGCCTGAAATAAGTTGTGTGTAGGTATGCTTGCTTCCTTCGGAAATGGTGTCGTGCTTCGCTACGGGAAGACATTCAACAGCTTCTCTCAGCGAGCGATGGACATCGTTCAGGAGCCTAAGCTCAGCCTTCCACTTCGCTTGACCATCTGGTCGCTCAAAAAAGTTCGATCCTTTCAATGGGAATCCACCACGCTTCTCGTCTATGATGCGCCGACGTACTGTGTACTTCCAATATGCGCAGTGAACCATCAACTCCCAAATCGTATGCCGGTCTGGGGCTGGTCTCCACGCAGCCAAATTTTCGTCTACACCACGCAGTACTCCCTTTAGCGTTGGACCATGCCACGATTTCGCATCGAATGCCGTGTCAATCTGGTGCAGAAGGAGCGCGCGCGACGTCATGTGCGTGGGTGCTGGTTCGAACAAAAAATACGGGCAGCCCACGATAGTGGACCACCCGTAACAGCATCTTAGATCACTCGTCCTAGCGGATTGCGGCTAATCCAGAAGGGAACGCCGAAGCGTTGTTCATGAGTGGATACACTGTACCTGACGCTGCTCCTGCCGGAATGGCACCCGTTAGAGGTTTGAACGTAAACGGTGCAGCGCTATCGTCCGGGAAAGGCTCGATGGAGATCACAGCGGTTCCACCGGAAAGGTCGGTCGGAAAAGTTTGGCCAGCAGGAGCATTCGTGAGGAAGTCCTCGCCTGGAAACGGAGGACCTGCTCCGGCACCACTAAACGGCGCTGCGTCGTCCGCTGCGTCTACGGCTGTAAACGTACCTGTCGTTACAGGAGAGCCGTTTATTACAGCCCAGCCCTCGTACTTCCAGCCTGCTGGAAGTGTGGGCAACGTCAGTGCTGCTTGGGGAGAACCCGAGCTGTTGTCCAAGAACCAGAGCCCGCTGAGTTCATTGTTTCCGGAGCCATCTGTCGGTGTAGCCAGGATGTAGGAGCCATTGGCAGTAGTGAACGAGTCGCCCAGCGATGAGCCGTGCGCCGCGCTTAGGGTCGCGTTGAGACCGGTGACATCGCCGCCGAAGATCTTCGTGTCGGCAGGAACGGCATCTGCGTCGCCCGCTGGTTCAATCGTGATGACAATCGCCGACGCTGTGCTCAGATCCCGACCGACATCAAAATCGCCGTTGGCGATCGGGCTGCCCGACATGTCGACAATGTCACCGCTAGCGTCGACATTGAATTTGCCTGTGGAAACAGGACTTCCGCCGATAATCGCCCAGCCTTCGTAATGGAAACCGTTTGTCAGGGCATCGGCGGCCGTTAGAGAAATACGGAGAGTCTGGTTGTCGTTGGATGAAGTCCCGCTGTCGCAGCCTGCAAATACAAGGGCAAGCGTAAGTACTATGAAAGTGCGTTGCATACTCGTTTCAATGGTTGGTGAAAGGCGTCTGGCCCGGACGTGGGCCACCACTACTGCACGTTAGGGTGATCGTGGAGCCACTGTCTCACGCGAATGTCACGGCACCCGGAGGGCACTCCTTTGTGCCCTGTCTGCTAATTGTGGATCGTACGAGAGAGATCAAAGCCCGTCGATTTATCTTCGCATCCATGAGTGACTCTCCCATCGTTCAAACGGGTCTCCAACGGCTAATCACGGGAGATGCGGGCGAGCGTTTCCGCGATGCCCGTTCTGGGCTGATCTTACATCCCGCGTCCGTGACGCAGGACCTCACGTTGGCTGTCGACGCGCTGAAGGCTTCCGGCTTCGACCTTCAAGCGCTGTTTGGTCCGCAGCATGGGGCAAGAGGTGAGAAGCAGGACAACATGATTGAATCTGACTTCTACGTTGATCCTCAGAGCGGGCTTCCGGTGCATTCACTTTACGGCGACGTTCGCAAGCCGACCCAGGCGATGCTTGAAGGATTGGAGGTGCTCTTTTTCGATCTCCAGGATGTTGGCGTGCGTGTCTACACGTTCGTGTGGACGATGGCACTAGCCATGGAAGCCTGCGCCGAAGCAGGAGTGCGCTTCGTAGTGCTAGACCGCCCAAATCCGGTTGGAGGGTGCGTACTGGAAGGGTCGGTAATTCGACCTGGCTACGAGTCTTTCGTCGGATTGCATCCCATCCCGTTGCGCCACGGTCTTACAGCCGGAGAGCTGGCCCTCTGGCTCAACGACGTCTGCGGAATTGGATGCGAGCTGGAGGTTATTCCAATGAAAGGCTGGCTCCGCGACATGCATTGGGAGGATACAGGGCTACCGTTCGTACTCCCCAGTCCGAACCTTCCCACGCCAGCTTCCTGCGACGTGTACCCCGGTATGGTGCTTTTCGAGGGAACCAACCTCTCGGAAGGACGGGGGACGACGAAACCGTTTGAACTCGTGGGCGCGCCATACCTCGACCCCGATGAACTTGCAGCGGCTGTCGCTCCGGAGCATCTGGCGGGAGTCCGGTTACGCCCCTGCTGGTTTGAGCCGACCTTTCAAAAGCATGCTGGCGAACTCTGCGGAGGCGTTCAGCTTCACGTCACAGATCGGGAGGCGCTTAGATCTGTAACGACAGCCGTCGCTCTTTTGAAGGCGGCCAGAGATCAAGCACCTGACTCGTTCGATTGGCGCCGACCACCTTACGAATACGAAGCGCGTTTAATGCCCATCGATATTCTCTGGGGCCACGGGGACCTCCGAAACGGAGTGGATGACGGGGCTTCAGTGGACGAGCTACTTGGCGATGCAGGCAAGGAGTGTGACGAGTTTTTCGCGGCAACGCGCCCCTATTGTCCGTACTGAGCCAACATCGTTTCAATAAGATATCCGGTCTGGCCTCAGGCGTAGATCAGAACGTATACCGTATTGACATTCCCAGGTCTCGCACGCGATTGCCTTCAATCTCGTTGTTGCCCGATGAAACCCGCGCCACGTTCTCGAAGATCGTGTCGGCGAGTTTTATTTGAAGGCGGAGGCCTTCGACCAGCGTGATGGTCGCCAGCGCGTAGGTGCGGATGCCGCGCCCACTGAGAACCGGAATGGCGAAGACCCCGGTCAGGTCGTTTTCATATTGATAGACGCGCGAGTTGAAGTCGTCTGTGTCGAAGAAGGTCAGGCGGGCGTCCAAGCGAAGCCAACCGGTGGCCTGCCAGCGAACGTTTTGATACAGAAGCACACCGTAGCTCGGGGCGTCCGAATCTTGAGCTACAAACCGCGACCCTTCGATCCGCGAACGTAGGGTGAGACTCCGGTTTGCATCGTACTCACCCTGAAGGCGTAACGTCTGTCGCGTTTCGTTGAGCAAGCCGCCGACCTCTGAGCCGGGGATGCCATTTGGCACATCCGTTCCGGCTTCCTTTGTCTCCGTTCGGACTTGCACGTACCAGCGGAGCCAGCGCCTTGGTTTGTGCTCCACAAAAAGCAGCGATTCGTGCCCTCTGGAGGGTCTGGGAACGCTAAACCGCAGCCAGGGGAAACTGTATTGGTCGGTGTAGAAAGCGACGGTTAGTGTGCGGAATGGCTGCACACGAACGCCAGCGTAGACGCCTGTTTCGTTCTGCCCGATACCATTGCGCTCGCCAAACGGATAGCCGTGGAGCGTCGTGAAGTCGCGTGGATAGTGCCGCCCGAGAACCAACACGTCGACCTGATTGCCGAGTTCGGCCGACAGTCCAGCAATTCCGCCGATTGTTCCAGAAGGACTCCGAGCTACCTCGCCAAACCCCTGCAGCGTTCGTGTACGGAGGTCAAAGTAGAAGCTCGCCATCGCGGCTTCACGGCCGGTAAACTCAAACAGCTCGTCCGGACGATCTCCGGCAACGAGGGGCGCATCGAACTGAGCCCGATAGCCGACCACTCCGACTCGGCCTGCCACGTTGTCTGAGTCGGCGCGGAATTCAACCGCGCCGCCCACAAGCGTCTCGCCCAGTGCATCTTTGCGCTCGATCTCCGTTGACGTGCGGTGGAGGCCATCCTGACCGAGACCTGTCACAAAGTCTTCCGTGACACCGGATGGGAGATCGGGATCAGCAATATCCAGCGAATCAAACAAGATGACAGACGCATCTAGCGTGCGCCGCGAGCCGAACGCAGAGACGTACAGATAGGGCATCACGCCGATAGTCGCCGCAGCGCCGCGAAGGAAACGATTCTCTTCGACTGAGCCGTACGGGCGGATGCCTCGGCCGCTTCGGATTGGCCCTCGGGCTGCGTCTGGGCCTTTTCCAAATCCGCTGGAGCGCCAGAAGACGAGGCCTTGCCCGAACTCAGCGGCATAGTCACCCACAACCAAGGCATCGATCCGACCAAGCCCATTGATCGCCGCGTGGGCTGAGACGTAGTCGTAGCCGGGCTGGCCGTCAAATCCGAATACCTCTCCCGGGTCCTTTTCCAGCGTCACATTGATGGACACGTTGCGACGATACCGCGCCTGCAATCGCGTATATATGCGCTCGGGTGATCCCGCGTAAGCTCGAGTTGTGTCGTCGCCTTCAAAGCCGCTTGGCAAAGTCAATCGACGCTGAAACCGCTGGGTTGCCGTGTATCGCAGATTGTTCAGAATCTCGGAGGTGCGCGGTACCGCCGGATACGCGGATGGGGTGAGAGGGGTTAGGTCGAGCGTCTCGCCAATGGTGATGTACGGCCTCATTTCAAGGAAGACCGCCTCGGTTATTCCTTCCACCTCGCGCAAGACCGGGATTGATGGAAAGGGGCCGTTCTCCGTTCGGAAGCGCACAATCGCGTCGGCTGCCAATGGGCTCAGAGAGGGGATTAGCTTAAGATCAATCGCAGACGCGCTGTTGATGTCGAGCGGATTTTCGCGTAGCTCGGTGAGCAGTTCGAGCAATTCTGTCGGATCTCCGAGAACGTCGTCTTCGGTTAGCGTCTCCAGAATCGTTTCATCGGGAGCGGAAGACGTGTCGGGAGGAACGTCTTGTGCATATACGATTGGCGCGAGTAAGATGGCAGCGCTCATTCCTCCGGCAATTCCTATCGTCCTCAAGTTCCACATAGTTCAAAATTCCACGCCGACAGACACCGCGGGGGTCAGGCCGAGGGTCTCATGGTACTCCGCTGCTACATCTGCACGGATCATCCCGGAGCGCACTCCGATGCCGCCGGACAGCCGGGTAGGTGCTCCGTCCGTCGAACTAAGACCCGTCGCAAATCCACCCCGAAGCGCGAGAATGTCAATCACCCGGACTTCCACGCCTGCACGGACAGACACAGGAAAATCAAGATCCTTCTCTGCATCCAGCAAAACGGTGGCGCGGTCCGTTGCACGATAAGCCAGCCCCGCCGCAATGGCTGGTGCAGTCGAAAGTGGACTGGCGAGATCCGAATCTTCACTGCGCCCGATTCGACTCACATTGCGCGCATGAATCCCGGCCCTCAGCGTTGGCAACACATCGACCTGTGCGCCGACGGATGCCGAAATGGAAGTGGTCGAGCCAAAGCCATCGATGGTGATGCTATGCATGTGCGCGCTGAGACCCACATGGATGTCGCGCGATCCGCTAAGCGGAAGTCCGCGAGCAGCCCCGAGGCCGATGCGCGTCTCGCGGTAGTCGGAGAAGCCGTACGTCCGCGCATTCGCTGAAAATGTCGCATACCGTGTGGGCGCAGCAAGAGCCAGGGCCACGACGCGCAACTCGCTGATGCCGAACGCCTGGCTGGCAAAGACGTCCGCCGTGTTTCGCTCCAGCGACGCCCACGAGGCCGGGTTGAACTCGCCCCAGACCTCATGCTCCAGCGCCGTCCCCGCTCTCCCCAGCGCCATCGCACGCGCGCCGCCTTCAGCAAGTTGAGCACTTGCAGCTATGCTGCCAGCGCATGCGGCAATCGCAATTGAGGCAATCCGAATTACAGTGAGGGCACGCATAATTCCTGCGCAAAAGGCGTTAATCGGTCGAGTGAGGACGTAAATTGAACCTCCACCGAAGTATACGCACCCGTAGATAATCAGCAATTAGTGATGCGACGCCTGTCTGTTTTCCTGTTTATTCTCGGGGCTTTTGCCTTTGCACCTCGCGCCGATGCCCAGCAGCTAAACTGCAACGTGACCGTGGATTACCGTGCGCTGACTGGCAACGAATTTCAATTTCTCGGGGAGCTACAGGAAGAAATCCGGCGCTACCTCAACGACCGCTCGTGGTCGGACGATGTCTTCCAGGATCGCGAGCGCATCGACTGTTCGTTTGCCATCGTATTCACGTTCGCAGAGGGTTTGAGCCGGTTTCAGGCACAGATTGTCGTGGGGGCCAGTCGGCCGATCTACGGCACCGGAGAGCGAACCAATGTCTTTCTCGTTCAGGATGACAATTGGACGTTTGAATACGGCCAGGGCCGTAATCTGGTCTTCAATCCCAACTCGTTCGACGCGTTTATTTCTGTCATCGACTTCTATGCCTTCCTGATTCTGGGCTACGACTACGACACGTTCGATGAGATGGGAGGCCAGCGATTCTTTGAACAGGCTCGGTCCATTTTTGAGTTAGGCCGTGGTGTAAATGCAGAGGGCTGGTTCCTCGTTGGAGACGAACGAACCCGGGGTGCCCTCATCACGCAACTGCTCGATCCCCGCTTCGAACCATTCCGCCGTTCGTTGTTTCAGTACCACTACGGCGTGTTGGATCACTTTGCCGCCGATCACGAGCAGGCCTGGGAAGACGCGATGGCCGTCATCCGAACGCTCAACGAGATGTATCAGGAGTTCAACACACGCCGCTTCGCCACGGACATCTTTTTCTCGGCCAAACACACAGAGATCGCGGCCTTGCTTGCGGATTATCCCAACCGCGCAGACGCCTACGAACTTCTCATCGAAATGGACTCGCCGCACCAGACGACGTACGACTCGATTGTGCAGTAGTCCAGTTAGTGGCTAGGCCTGTCTTCTCCGACGCCGAATCCCATACCGTCGGGATCGAGGTAAAGGGCAACCCGGGCGCCGAACACTTCCTCCGGCTCCTGAACGCACACGACGCTTTTTTCAAGCATTTTGGAGTGGAACTGGTCCAGATCCGGGACGCTGAAGCCTGTGCGACATCGGCCTGCAGGAAGGTCTTCTGGATCAGCAGTTCCAGAGCCTGGCGCGTCCGCTAGGTGCAGTGCGAGTGTTGAGCCTTCCGTGGCGAACTCGCTCCAGCCCGGCGACTGAAACTTCAGCGGCAAACCAACCACGTCACGATAAAACGCGACAGACCGATCCATGTCGCTGACGAAAACGATGGCATAATTAATGCGCATGTGATCTCACCTCATCAAACCGAACGGTACCATTCAGGAGTAGTTAACCGCAAGGACCGCACGGATGTCACGTTCGCTCACTGCATCCTGATCTAGTGCGAAACTCGAATACGATTCAACCCACGGTGCATCAACAGAATTGCGGCGGCGAGAAGCAGTGAACACGGAAAGGCAGCTCCAATACCCAACGGCGCGATTGCGAGAAAGAAGATGACGCCTCCGGCGACACCCCACTTTCGCAACCTATCCCTACTAGCTAGAAGGCCAGCGATGCAGAACTGGCCGGCAGCAATAGTCAGCACGACAGCCTGCGTGTGTTGACTGAAGAATCCAAAAATGAAACGCCTGTAGAGATCGAGGAACGTCAAATCGCCGTACATCAGATAGGCGATGGGGTCGGTGATGACTGAGTACGAGTTGAAGAAGCTCGCGGCCAGGAAAATCAGCACGAACAGAATGCGCGTTACCCTCGGCTGTTTGAGTGCCAGAAGTACCAGCGCAATCGCAATAACATTGGATGCCAAGTACGGGACCAGGTACTCAGGTGGGATCATGGCGAAGGACCCGCCAGTCAGTGATCGAGGTTCGTGCGCATCAACTCACTGTGCGAATCCGGCCGAGTTA
>JAHEJB010000106.1 GCA_024639085.1 Rubricoccaceae bacterium
AAAACAGACGATGACGTCAATTCGGAGAAAGCCGAAACCATCAACCGGGTAACCGTAAAACTTGCCGAAAAGGGTGTTCGATCAATCGCGAAGGCATCTTTTATCTGGACGGCGGCTGCGGCTGGTCGTCGTATCGGCGGACGAATCGCACGAGGCGTTCCGTTTCTGGGTGGTGCCATCGGAGCGGTTTCTGATGCCTACAACACACGCGTTGTGGCCCGTCACACACTCGATACTTTCTTCCCCGAATATCCCGAGCCGAAGGCACTGGAAGCTTCCACGGATTCCGAAGAAGACTAGTTCATCGTACGGCCCAAGTACTGTCCACTTCGATGGGTTCGGTTGTTAGGGAAGTCAACGCCTCGTAGTCAATCAGATCGAGCGCGGCGATTAGAGCAGCAGGCTCAAACCCTTTGGCTTCGGCCGCGTGTGCGTCATCTACCAAAACCAGTCGGCCGAGGGTAACGTCGTAGGTCTCCATCTCCGCTGTGGAATCCCGAACTGCACCGTTGCCATACGCGGCCATGAACTGATCGCGACCTTCGAAACTGGAGAGATTGATCGCGATGTAGTTGCCTGCAGGTGTACCGTATGTCCGGGCTACGGTTATCTGGGAAAATGGACCCGCTTCATTTTCCCCATAACCCCTATAGGTCGTGTCGCTGACCGCTTGGAAGCTATCGACGGCTGCCGGGAAGACTGATCTCAACGCGTCTTCCGGGACAAGATGAACAACGGGATTGTCGGTTGGGTAGTCGGCTTCAGGCGTTGTGCAGCCGAAAGCGAACAACCCCAAAGCGACAACCAGAAGCAATGATTTCATACAAACGGGGAGTGAGTAAGTCTTCAAGCTAGCCACGTTGCTGGACCATGATGCCTTATTGACCGCCAATTCCCTGCTTCAGCTCCGCCAGCGCCATGAGCGCCTCGATCGGCGTCATCTGGTCGGGATTGAGAGCTTCCAGTTTGTCGAGTAGCTCAGTCGCTATAGGATTCGCTGGTGCGAGCGCAGGAATGGCGACGTGCTCTGGAATCGCTCCAGTCGCCACAGGGCGCAAGTCTGGCAGTACGCCTCCAGCAACTGCATCGGCTACGTTATGGGATTCGAGATGTTTGAGCACGTCCTTTGCGCGCGCCACAACACGTTTTGGAAGCCCAGCCATCCGCGCCACCTCGATACCATAGGAGTGGTCCGCCGATCCGGGCAGCAACGTCCGAAGGAAGATTACGCGTCCGTCGTGCTCCTGCACCTGCACGCGGAAACTCTTCACGCGCTCAAGCCGGTCGGCCAAAGCATTCAATTCGTGATAATGCGTAGCGAAAAGCGTCCGGGCTGCTACTTCCGAGTTTTCATGGAGGTGCTCGACAATCGCCCAGGCAATGGACAAGCCATCAAATGTTGAGGTCCCCCGCCCTACTTCATCCAGCAGGATGAGCGAACGCGGTGTTGCGTTGTTAAGGATGTTCGCCGTCTCGTTCATTTCAACGAGGAACGTACTCTCCCCTGCCGCGAGGTTATCCGATGCCCCTACTCGCGTAAAGATTGCGTCTACCACACCGATACGCGCACGCGTTGCAGGAACGAAGCTACCCACCTGCGCGAGCAGCACGATCAATCCCGTCTGCCGCAGCACAACACTTTTGCCCGCCATGTTCGGGCCGGTTATGACGTGGACTTGCCCCGGACCCGATCCGGGGTCCCGCGGGGCCGTTTCATCTCCTTTAACAAAAGCAGCAATCCGGATCGAATTCGGAATAAACGGCTCGCCTGCTGGGAGCGCGTCTTCAACGACGGGATGACGTCCATCTTCAATGTCTAGAACAGACGAGTCGTCAATCTCTGGTCGTACATAACCTCGCTGCTGCGCAACCTCGGCAAACGACGCGAAGACATCCAGCGCGGCCAGAAGATGGGCGTTCTCCTGAATCGGCTCAACCTCATCGGCCACGGCCATTCGCAATGTTTCGAATAACTGCTTTTCTAAACCGCCGATCTTCTCTTCCGCGGTCAGTATCTTTTCCTCGTACTCTTTCAGCGCGGGCGTGATATAGCGCTCAGCATTGACAAGTGTCTGCTTACGGATGAAGTCTTTCGGGACCTTGTCTTTGTGGGCGTTCGTGACTTCCAGGTAGTAACCGAATACACGATTGTAGCCCACTTTTAGGCTTGGTATGCCTGTCCGCTTGCTTTCGTCAGCCTGGAGACGCGCGAGGAACTCCTTTCCGGAGCGCGCGATGGTTCGCAGTTCGTCGAGCTCTTCCGAAAAGCCTTCCCGGATGTAGCCACCGGCGTCCATCTTGGCGGGTGGTTCGTCGACAAGCGCTTTTGCCAGGCGGTCAACTGTGTTCTGGCAGAGCTTCAGGTTGTCCCGAAGCGTGCAAAGGGTTTCTGCCTTCTCGTCGGAAAGCGCCTGACGGATGCCGGGAATCTGCTGCAGCGTGAGCCGCAGCGTAACAAGATCGCGCGGCATGGCGCGGCCCGTGCAAACCTTTCCCGCGAGCCGCTCCAGATCTCCCACGTGCCGCAGTTCATCGCGAAGCGCCTTTCGTGTTCGGCTGCCTGAAAACAGGGCATCGACGGAGTCAAGTCGTTGTTTGATTTTCTCGACGTCCCGTAGAGGACGAACGAGCCACGAGCGGAGTAGCCGCCCACCCATTGGCGTGGCCGTGGAATCCATAATTCCAACGAGCGACCCGTCCTTTCGACCATCCTGCATTGAGGCCACGAGTTCGAGATTCCGGCGCGTCGCCGGGTCGAGCGAGAGGAAATCTTCGGGCGCGTAGCGCTGCAGTCGCCGAACGTGTGGCAGCTTGCCTTTTTGCGTCTCGCCGAGATAGTACAGAGCCGCTCCCGCCGCCGTGAGCCCCGCCTTCATGTCCTCAACGCCGAACCCTTTGAGCGAGTGCGTCTGGAAGTGACGGAGAAGCGTTTCGTAGGCGAAATCGTAGCCGAAAACCCAATCTTCCTGCTCGGAAACAGCGAAATCTCCTAATCGAGCTAGGCGACTCTTCTCTCCTTTCAGGATCAGGACTTCAGCGGGGTTTACAGACTGAAGCACGGAGGCAAACCGATCCTCGGCCACTTCCGTCACGAAGAACTCGCCGGTCGAGGCATCCACAAATGCGAAGCCAACCCGGCCTGAGGTCTTTTTGTCAGAACCCCAGACAGCCGCCGCCAGATAGTTTGCATGCTTCGGCGTGAGGAGCTGATCGTGGAAGGCCACACCTGGCGTTACGACCTCCACTACCCCCCGCTTCACAATTTTTCGGGCGAACTTGGGGTCCTCTAGCTGCTCGCAGATCGCCACGCGATAGCCGGCATGCACGAGTTTGGGGAGGTACTGATCGACGGCGTGGTGAGGGAAGCCCGCTAATGGGACGTCCGCCGCCTGACCGTTAGCGCGACGCGTGAGTGTTAGTCCAAGCACATCCGCTACGATGACGGCGTCCTGTTCAAACGTCTCGTAGAAATCGCCCATCCTGAAGAGCAGAATCGCACCGGGATGGCGATCCTTGATCTTCCAGAACTGCCGCATGACCGGAGTCTCCCGCGTCCTACGAGCTTCCTTGTCGGTCAGAAAAAGGTCTACCTGATCGGCTTCAGATTCTGAGACGGTTGTGGTGTCGCTTTCAGCCACAGGTAAGGGGAAGGGTTAAGGTGATGTCGTACGCAGTCCATGCAGCATTGATCTCAACAACTAGTCAACAGTTGGATGTTCACGATTTCGTTCCTCACGTAACGCTGCCATAGAATCCACACGTGCCTGCAAATCTGCTCGTTCTGCTTCGCGTTCATCGGCCCACGAGATGTCTGCTGGCTCTGCGATGTCGATTTGATTTACATCCAACGTACACATCAACCCATCTCCGCTGGTGGCTCGCCCACTCGCGTGAAATCTGCCCGTCAATCTGACTCGGTCGTACGGATCAATCTCCGTGCTGTCGCTAGAAAACACTTTGAGCGGTGATCCAAAGCCGTATCCGCGCGATCGCGCTTCATTGGATTGGTCGCCCTCGTCAATAAACATCGTGTAGTAGGTTCGTCCTTGCTCCACGCTGTCTGTTGGTGCGTCAGCCACGGGGAGCAGCTTGACCTGGCAGGATCGGCCGGTCCGTGCTGCCTCATCCGGGTAACAAGACAAGAGCCGCGGAAAGAGATTGAGATAACCTTCCAGTACGACGAGCCTCTGGTGGTAGGACGAATCGCAAACGGCTTCGTAGTCCACGGCGATAGGGGGTCCGGCTGGAAGCGGTTCTTCGGGCGCTGGGCAGGCCATCAAGCCGACGGCTATCAACACACAGACGAAAACTCGTGAGACCATTTGATTACAACGTGTCACTTGCCGGGGAAAATACACGCGGGTCGACTTGCATTCGTCTCATCTATCCTTCGACACGCTCGATTGACCTGACCTCGCGAAACGCACAGACCGCCTCTGTTGAATCCGTTCCGTTCTGCACGTAGGTAAGCCCTGTCAGGCTGATGTAGTCGCCAGGGTTTAGGGGCTCACCATCGTTGGCACGAACCTGGAAAGGACTTCCAGGCATCGTGGGCGGCGACACTTGATTGGGCCCGTCTCCGCTTCGGAGGTAGGCCGAGACGAACGACGTGTCCTCTTGCGAGGCAGCAAACTCAAGCATGCACTCAAGACTTCCGGCTGACTCTCTGCAAGGGATGTCGTCGTCGCCCGCGTTGAGGTAGCCCTGGGAAGTGATCAGCTGATCACTATTCGCAACGTCACAGAGCTCGGCAAACGGAACGGAAGAACCTGAAGGATTGCAGGCTGCGAAGACACAGATGAACCCCAAACTGGCAAGGCGGACAAACACAGCGGAAGAGATGAGAGAGGGCCAGAATGTAACCTGCTGTCGCTAAACGACGGTGCGCACCTTCGAGGATAACGTGGAGTTAATCCTGAGCTGTGATGACGCCACAGCCGATTCGTGCGCCAGCGGCGCCGGTGGGTTGCGTGATGAAATCATCCTGCTCTGCATGAATTACGACGGACTTTCCGACAATGCTGTCCGGTCCGTCGAGTGATGCCAGCGGATTGCTAATGCTTCCAAGAAGTGGTCGATCAGACACTGCAAAGACATTTCCTAGATCGCCAATATGGCGCTGGCCGGCCGAAAGGTTCGGCGCGCCATGCTGCGAACTGTCCGGATTGAAATGCCCGCCTGCGGCACCTCCTGGGGTACCATCCGCGCCGTTAGCGCAGGATCCGTTTTCGTGAATGTGGATGCCGTACTGCCCTTCTGAAAGGCCCGATAACATGTACGTCACTTGCACACCAAAATCGGAAGGAGCGAACGTAACTGTTCCACTCAAGCCAGAATCATTAAGAGGCTCGATGGTCGCCGTCGCTTGTGTAAGGAGTTCGCGGGCGTCCGACGAATCGCTTTCAGCAATTGCTACGCGAGTCGACGTGCCGTCATTCTCCTGTGGCGTCGTTCCCTGTTCGGCTGAGGCATCATCCCCACCTCCACAGCCGATGGAGAGGGCAACAATGGAAATAAATGCGGTAGTTAGAATGATTGGGTGCAATGACATGGAAGTGGAGAATTCATTCATGGACTAAACGGGGCCGGGAGTTTACTCCGAAAGCAGCGCGAGTTTTTCCCGGTCCAATTTTTTCATGCCAGCCACAACAAGTTCGTACGAGTGATCGACCAGCTCGCGAATCAATTTCGCAGGCACATCACCCTGAAGATCTACAAAGTTCCAGTGCTTCTTGTTCATGTAGGGGCCGGTGTGGATTCCGTTGTAGGCCTCGCGGAGTTCCGGGACGCGCTCAGGATCACACTTCAGGCTGACTTCCGGCGGAAAGTGATCCAGTCCTGTGGCCGAGAACATCTTGTTCAACACTTTAAAGACGAGGGTGTCCGGCCCAAACGGCAGGTCTTCCCATGCGCCCGGTTTCGACAGGCAGTATGTACGGTATTCGTCGAGGTGCATGATGTAGAGGACGGGAGTTGACGATTGAAACTACACGGCGTCAATAAGCCAGGCCGAACGTAAAGAACCAACCCGAGTCATCGAGCCGCCGTGTAAAATCTAGGCGGACGGGGAAGTTCGATGGGCGCATGAGCGACAGCCCCAGTTCGTGATGACCCGAAGGGTTAGTCTGGAGATCGAAGCCGAACGTGCGCCCCGTATCGTTTGATGTCCATGCATGACCACCGTGGAGCGCGAGACCAGTAGGAATGCCGAGACCGAGGCTCTCGAATAGCGTTCGGCCTGCATCGTAGCTCCAAATGATTCCACCCCAGCGGCTTCCCTCGTAGGGCAGGTTAACGGCGCGCAGTGTGCCAAATCCGGCAAATGGGCCACTACTACCATCCAGGGAACCGAAACGTTGAAGGGGCACGTCACCCCAGGTAAGTCCCCCCAAAGCGCGAGCGGTCAATGTGTGCGGGTTTGGTCGTCGGCGAAAGAACGTGGGGACGCGTAGATCAACGCTGCCAGACAGGCGCGAATATGAAAGAGCGGTACTGCCATCCACGGGATCGAGATTTCCTCGCTCGAAAGAGGCAGTTGCAAACAGGCCCTGAGGCGCTCCGAGCCGCGACGTGCGCTCGCCGACTTCAAGGCTGAAAGCAGCCGCGCGAAGTTGGCCGTCATTTATCAACGGATTGTCTCGCTGTCCATCTCCTGTAATGGCTCCTTCATAGTTCGACGTCGCCACTACGGAGGACTGCTCGGCGAGCACGCCTCCAACCCCGACACGAACGCTCGGCGTTACACCGAGCCATCCCGTCGCCTCAACGCGATCCTCCTGCATGTAGTCGAAGTAATCCGGCCAACCAAGTGCCGTCGGTACGGTGTTCAGCAAACGATTGTAAACTGGAGAATCGAAGCGAGTAGCCGTTCCGTGACGAGCACTGACTTCCACCGTTAGGCGGCTGCCCAGGCGCACTGACGTATCAATTCCCGCCGTGAATAGCGAGGTGTCCGGGGAAAAACCCAGCTCCGGCGCCACGACCAATCGCTCTCCCAGATCAAACGTGGGCTGAAGGCCTATGTGGCGTCGATCGACACGATTGTACCAAAAGCGCGGTGCGCGCAGCAGCCTGGAAGCAACCGAAGCCTGCGCACGTGCCTGCTCTTCTTCGCTTGGTGGCTCCTCAACTGGGATTGGAACGTAATTACGAAGAAGCCCTTCAGGTGGAAGCAACGCTCGAAGAGGAATCGGGCCGAGAATCAACTCAGCTTCGGCTTCTTCTTCGGAGAGCGGAAGCTGGTCGCGATAGGAAAGAAACACTTCGCGGCCGCCATAGACGCCGTCGGCATCCCGACGTCGTTCGCCTGAAAACCAGAGAGAGTCTGCCACAGGCGCATTTATTCGCCGCACCGCCAAAATGGACGCTTGATTGAACGTCACCTGCGGAAGTCGCGCACCCGGCGCCCCAACATCCACACGACCGCTCACGTAAAAGCGTTTCGGCAACCAGACGGAATCGGCCATGGGCGTGAAGATGCTGCGGTAGGTCGCCGTATAGTCCTGTACGGGAGCGGGCTTCCTAACACCTCCAGCCGGACGAAGCTCGGCCTCCGAAATCACAAAAAGGCTGTCCACGATTTGTATCCGGCCGGACAACCCCGTCGCTCCACTACGCTGCGGACGAACGGCGATGTCTATCAATCGCAGGCCATCCACCTCTGTGATGTCGCCAATCCGAAAGTGATAAATGGAGAGCGCATCAGGATGGGTTGGCGACGGAAACTGAAAGCCATCCAACACCACGTCGTCATCGAAATAGAAATCGGGGATGGCCTGGGGCGCGGCGTAGCGAAACGCGCGGCCATCGGGGCGACGGCGACGCGCCAAAACAATTTCGCGTGATCCGCCTTCCGCTCTCCAGAACGTATCGGAAAGCTCTTCGGTGAACTGGACGTATCGTCCCCTCCCTCTCATGGTAAACCGTGTGTACACCTCCGATGAATAGCTTTGCATCTCGTCCATCAAGGCCGACTTACGTGCCAACACCTGACGCATGATTCGAACTGCCACGTTTTCGTCCGTGACCGTCACATCGTCCAATTCTATCGCCGTCGGGTCCAGTCGAAACGTGCGTCGAACAAATCCATCCACCCCAATTTCACCAGTGCCAATCGTAACAGATTGAGGTGTAAAACCGAGGAATCGTACGATCACCGTTGCGGGAAGTCGCGGCAGCGCCAATCGAAATTGACCAGAGGCATCCGATACGACCCCCGTTCCCCCAACGGCTGCTGTCGCGCCGATCAATGGTCGTCCGCCTTCCGCGTCCAGGACCGTCCCTAGTAGCGTTGTTGGCTGAGATACCACGGTCGAAGCATACAGCAGCAATGAAAGTGCGGCACTCAGACGCATGCGATTGGATGGGTGATAGGGTGACCGGCCTTGAGCGTCAACGTACGCAGGCCCCCAATGGTATTCACGCTGGCGGCCGCCACCAGCAATTGCTTTTCCAACCCCTCAGTTCTACGTTCTAAGAACGCGTCGCTTACTGCCGGACACATGAAGTCTGTTTATCGTTTCGCATTGCTGGGATCGCTGCTAATTTTCTCGGCAGCAGCTCATAGTCAGACGTATGTCGATGTAATCGACCCTGACGGGAATCCGTCGCTGTGGGGGTTGGAATGGATGGATGGCTCGCTCTATGCCACTAACACGCTGAATGACGAGATCATTCAAATCAATCCGGAAACTGGAGCAGTTACGGTGGTTGCCAGCCTTTCTTTCGATCCAAGGGGCATCGCCTGGGATGGAACGAACTGGCGAGTATCAACGGGATTTGATTCGTCCAGCCCAGAGATTTTCACGATTGCGCCGGATGGAACCAATCTGGGCTCCATCCCCGCGCCAAGCGAACTGACCCACGGCCTCACGCTGCACGACGGACTCCTCTTCGCAGCGCGGGCCTACCCGAACG
>JAHEJB010000019.1 GCA_024639085.1 Rubricoccaceae bacterium
GCATCCTCCACCAGATGCAAAAAGACAACCCGGGTAAGACATTCATCCCGGCGCCGCCCGATAACGGCTGTGCCTGCAATGACTGCCCGCACATGAAGCTCAACACCCTGGAGAAACTCTACCTCTGCCTTGAATACGAGAAGCCAGTCATAGAAATGGAGGAGTCGCTTCGTCTGCGTGCGCTCCAGCCCATCCAGCGGATGCTGGAAATGAGCGTAGGGGTTGACTAAGACATTGCGAGTCCCGCGAAGCGAGACACGGCAATCTCTCTGGGTTCGAGAGGGAGCCTACCAACCTGAGATCGCCGAGCTCCAAAGGCCAACCTTCGACACCCTCACACCCCTCTCTCCGCTACGCGGAGTACTCCTCCCGCATCAAGTGCGGGACAGGCTCTCAAAGGGAGACTGTTTGAAGTCCCCCTTCGAAGGGGGTGCTTGAGCAGAGCGAAGGCGGGGATGTCGGAATGGCTGGTTGCACTGAGATCGTTACTTCAACAACGTCATCGTTCGGGCTGCCGAGAACGTTTTTCCGGTCACGCGAAGTAGATAGACGCCGCTGGGCATTACTCCTGCCTCGAACGTAAACGCATGTGTTGCGGGGCCGGATAGGATGCCATCGTACAGCACGTCGACAGGTTGACCCAGCGGGTTGACTACCTCAATCTGAACCTGCTGCTGCTCTGAAATTTGCAGCGAAAACTGCGTTTGTGGATTGAAGGGGTTGGGGTAAGGGTGAGAAAGGTTGTAAGTCTCGGGTGGGCTCGCTGGATTTTCGTTAGCCACTGGGAGAACGTTTTCAAAGACGTAGGCGACGCCACTGTTTTGGTCTTTGCCAAAGTCTTGTGGTGCTCCTGCCAGCAGATCGTTTTCAACGAATGCGACGGCATCGCCAAAATGTGCGCCGGAATCGGGACCAATGGGGTAGAGCTTCTCAGCTTGTATCCATGATCCATTTTCTAGTTGAGTGTAAACGTAGACGGACCCCGCAAATCCATCGTGGGGGCTACCGATCGCAACGCTATTTCCCCATAGGGCCAGAGCACTTCCCAGGTGATCACCCTCAGCACCGTCCGAGGCAATAAGTCGGGCCGCCTCATTCCAAGAGCCGCTCGGCTCCCGCGTAAAAACATACGCAGCCCCACTATCCAGCGCTAAGCCATCCGCGCGCCATGCACCTATGACGGCGATATCGTTCGAAATAGAAACTGCGATTCCGAAAAGATCTTCTGATGATGCATCGGACGCCGTAAGCTTCGCTACTTCGAGCCAACTTCCATCTCCACTTCTTTCGAACACGTATGCCGCTCCAGATGATGTTCCGCCGTCATCATTGCCAGTCGCAGCCACGATCGCCCGGTCCCCCGACAGGGAAGTCTCGCCGCCAAAAGTATCGAACCAGTCCGCGTCGGAGGCCGTGAGTTTAGCTATCTCGATCCAAAATCCATTCTCCTGTCGCTCGAACACATACGCAGCTCCACTATTAGTACCTAGTGCGTCGTGGCCTGTCGCTCCAACTATGGCAAGATCATCAGAAATCGACACCGAGGTACCGAAAGCGTCCTCCAATTCGCCATCCGAGGCAGTGAGTTTGGCAGTCTGATTCCATGAACTGTCTTCATCCCGCTCAAAAAATGTACGCAGCTCCACGGTCAATGCCATCGACAACACTGCGTGGTGCTCCAACCAACACTCGGTAGCCGGATAGCGATACGGATCCACCAAAGAATTCTCCGTGGTTCGGCGCGTCGTCGGATGACGTGAGTTTGAGCGATTCTATCCACGTATTTCCAGCCAATCGCTCAAAAACGTAGACTGAGCCCAGTGCTGCATTTTCGTTGTGGTCATTCGGGGCGCCCACGAAAGCGACGTCATTCCCGAGCGAAACAGAAGCCCCGAAGAAATCAAGTCGTTCTCCGTCAGACGCGAAAAGCCTTTGGGCTGCTGTCTGGGCCGATGCGGGTGGGCTGTGCAGTGCGTCTACAATCCCACACTGAGTCCGACTAGTAGGAATAGCGTTTTCAATGCCTAGAGAACGTTGATGAATTTGTGAAAGGAAATTCAATGTCGGAATGTAGAACTAATTCGCTAAAACACGACTCTAACCCCCACCAGAGGCTCAAACCGTCGCTGGACGATGAACCGTCGTGAACCATCCGCAGCGTCCGGCAAACGGCGATAGCCGTATCGCGAGCGGATGGAAAGGTGGGCGGAGCCGGCCAGCGGATAGTCCACGTTGAAGACGAGAGCGTTCTGGTCTTTCAGTCCCGTGAATAGCGTAAAGAAGCTGCCTAGGCCTTGTCGCTCCATACCGAATTCTACTCGCAGGCCGTCGAGGAAGCGAGGGCGGGAAGCCACGCGTAGCGAGAAGTCGCTGAGCCGCTGGTCGCCGTAGTGGCGGCGGAAGTGGTAGGAGATTTCGAATGAATTGAAGATCAGCACGTCGATTTCCGTAAGCAGATCTACGCCGCCCGTTACCTCGCCGAGTGGGATGCTCGCGAGTTCCGTAGTCAACGTGTCGGCGTCGAGGTAGGAATCCGCCACCACGATACGGGCCGCGTCATTTGAAATGCTGTAAAACGGATTGAAATGACCGGGTACGAAGCCGTCGTTTGAAAAAAGTAGCGCGATTCTCTGGTTGGTTCGTCCAGCCCCGATGACGTTTTCCGATCCCAGATCTACCCCTACGCCAACACTTCGGCCATAGTCAAGAAACTTGGCGTACGAGACATAGGGCGTAACGGACAGTACGCCGAACTGGAAAACGTCTGCCGAAGCCTCCAACTGAAGGGCCGTTGGCCGAGGAATCCCAGCCAGTGTATCTGCGAGGCTGTAAACGAAGCCCCCGCCGAGCCGGAATGACCGCACGAGGGGGCTCGTGGATCTTGAGGCCGGCGCAATCTCAGCGAATGCGCCCGTCAGGCCGTTCATCCGCAGATCCTCTGTGAATGCCTCAAACGATGCAAAACGGTTTTGCACGGCGGCTTCTGCGCCAACGGTCCGCTCGTTGTAGGACGTGGTCGTTCGAAAGCCGCGAACGAGATGGCCGCGCCCAAGGCTCACATTTGCAGCGGGTCCGATGCGCGCGTAAACCGGGAGAGACGCCGTTGGCTCATGTCGGACATACCGTAGCAAGCGTGCAATGTCGTAGGTCTCGTCAGTTTCGGGCTCGTAGAAACCATCCGTGCCAAAGTGCAGACTTCCTCCGACAGATACACTCCAAGGGCCGGCCTGGCCATCCAGGTTGGCGGCACCCATTAAGCGCCATGTTTCGTTTAGATGGGATGGGCCGAGATAGGCAGCTCCGACTAGTCGTTGCGCTCCAAACACCGTTCGCGGCTGCTCCATTGGGTCATCCGCAGAACCGAAGTTGATCGGCTGAGCGATGGCCGCTGATAAGGCGGCTAGCCACACTACAAACGGAAGAAGAAATCGGGACACGCGGATGGAAGGGTGGAACGCCGAAAACTACGCGTCGCTCGCCTTCGGATTGGCCCTACATTCAGCCGTCTCCCGCCGCCCACCAATGCAGCTTCTAGACTGGCTCGTCGTTCTCCTCTATATGGTGTCCTCTCTGGGGCTTGGCGTGTGGCTGTCTCGCCGAGCATCTGGTTCGATGGAGGACTTCTTTGTCTCCGGCCGCAATCTGACGTGGTGGCTTGCCGGGACGAGCATGGCGGCGACTACGTTTTCGATCGACACACCACTCTATGTGGCGGGAGTAGTTGGAAATCGTGGCATCGCCGGTAACTGGGAGTGGTGGTGTTTCATCTTTGCACATGTGGCCCTGATCTACGTTTTCGCGAGGCTCTGGAGACGAAGTGAAGTGGTTACGGACGCGGAGATCATCGAGCTTCGCTACGGTGGGACCAGCGCCGCATGGTTGCGCGGTATCAAAGCGTTTCTTTTTGCCGTGCCCATCAACTGCATCGGGATGGGTTATGCGATGCTGGCCGCGGTGAAAGTGGTGACCGGGCTTGGCGTGCTGGAAAGCATGGGCATCCAGGAAGGAGAGATGCTGCTTGGGATGGATCCCAAGCTGGTCATCGTTATCGGCCTTTCACTTTTCGTACTCGTCTACGCGGGGTTTTCCGGTCTATGGGGCGTCGTGGCGACGGACTTCTTCCAGTTCTTTTTAGGATTGGCCGGTGCGATTCTAGTCGCGATCTACGCGATATCTGACGACAGGATCGGTGGACTCGGAGGCCTCGTTGAGAAGGCGCAGGCGGTTACAGATTTCGATGTCCTGGCTTTCACACCGTTCGCCTTTGATGGCTCTGGATTGTTGGGCTTGGGGATGAGCGCGGCGGCCGGGATCTCAGCCGCTACGTTCATGGCGTACATCGGCCTGCAATGGTGGACGTTCAGGCGCTCGGATGGAGGCGGCGAGTTTATCCAGCGGCTCATCTCCACGAAGAACGAGGCCGAGGCTGAAAAGGCCACCTGGCTGTTTAATATCATGAACTACGTCGTGCGGACGTGGCCGTGGGTGTTGGTCGCACTAGCTGCGTTGGTTATCTACCCCGCTCTGGAAGACCGCGAGCTCGGGTATCCGCGTCTCATGCTTGACTTCCTGCCGGTCGGCGTGTTGGGATTGGTGGTTGCCTCACTCGTGGCCGCGTTCATGAGCACGATCTCGACGTCCATCAATTGGGGTGCGAGCTACCTCACGAACGACCTCTACAAGCGGTTCGTCAGACCGGGTGCCTCACAGTCGCAGCTCGTGTTCATGGGGAGGGTCTTTTCGGTCGCAATCACATTGCTTGCAGCCGTAGCCGCGTACTTCTCGACAGACGTGGCGAAGGTATTCCGGCTTGTCATTGCCATCGGGACTGGTCCTGGCGTTGTGTTGATTTTGCGCTGGTTCTGGTGGCGGATCAACGCGTGGGCGGAGCTTGCCGCTATGCTCGGAGGCTTCGTCGTTGGCGTGTTTACCACACTCGTCCCGCTGCTCCAGATAGAGGAATTCGGCCTTCGGCTCGCAACCATTGTGGGGATTACAACAGTAATCTGGGTGATCGTGCTCATCCTTACACCAGCCGAGCCGGACGACGTTCTGGAAGCCTTCTATCGCAAAGTTCGACCAGGTGGACCAGGCTGGAAACGTTTTCGTGAGTCCACGGGTCTGCTTCCACGGCAGCCGCTTAGCCTGGACGTAGCTCGTACGTTTGCCGCTGCCGTTGCGTTATTCGGGCTAATGTTCGGCGTAGGCGGTCTCCTATTGCTCCGTCCGGTTGTAGGCATTGCCAATCTCTTGGCCGCGGCGTTTGCGTTTGGCCTGTTGAAGTGGCTGCGAGGCCGCTCCGTTTCTCACGAACCAAGTCCGCAGTTGTAAGTATCTCCCGCATGAGTTTGTCTGATCGTATTCCAATTTTTCCATTGGGCATTGTTGTCTACCCAGACGAGCCCGTGCCGCTGCACATCTTCGAGACCCGCTATCGGGACATGGTGAAGCTGTGCATGAAGGAGGATCGACCGTTTGGGATCGTATACGCGACAGAAGAAGAGATCGCGGAAGTTGGCTGTACGGCCCGTGTCCGTCGTGTTTTAAATAAGTACGAGGACGGTCGGTTGGACATTGTCGTATCCGGCGAAGCTCGTTTCCGTATCGTGGAAGTTTTCCGGAACGAGCCATACCTGACTGCCGAAGTTGCCACGTTCGGTATTGACGCCAAACCTGAGAAGGTGGACAAAAACTCCCGCGAGCGCGTCATCACACAGCACATCAAGCTGTTAGAGATGGCAGGGGAGGAGATCAGGACAACCGTTTACGAAAACACGCCGTGGGTGTCGTTTGCCGTTGCCAGGAATGCCGGATTGGAAATTGAGCAGAAGCAGGAGCTTCTCGAAATGACGAGCGAAGATGAGCGTGTTGCCTACCTGATTGAGCACTTCAAGAATCTCTTTGCGCGGGTCGAGCAGGCACAGGAGATGAATCGGCTAGCGCAGGGCGACGGTCATGCGGATGGCTTCCCAGAGCTGTAAATCGCAGTGCGTTACTAACCTTCATTCAACTCATGCAACTTGGCGGGTATCAGCTGGATATTGTCCATACAGGCTTTGTTAGGCTCGACGGCGGTGCCATGTTCGGGATCGTTCCAAAGAATCTGTGGGAGCGTAGAATCCCTGCCGATGAGGAAAACCGAATCCCGCTCGCTATGCGCTGCTTGCTGCTTCGGGGTCATGATCGCACGATTCTGATCGACAACGGCCTGGGAGACAAGTACGATGACAAGTTCGAACGCATCTTTGGCGTGGATCAGGAATCCCACGAGTTGTTGCGCTCTCTGAAGTCTGTCGGGGTTGAGCCCACGGACGTTACAGACGTGATCCTTACCCACCTGCACTTCGATCACGCGGGCGGCTCAACAACGCTTGATGACGCGGGCAACCTGGTTTTGACGTTTGCGAACGCCGCACATCATGTCCAACGAAGCCACTGGGCTTGGGCACACGAAAGTCCGCGCGAGCAGGCATCTTTTCTTACTGAGAACCTCGATCCTCTTGAAGCATCGGGTCAACTGAATCTGCTGGACGGGGACGAGACGCCTTTTCCTGGGATTCGGATGATCGTCGTGGACGGCCATACGCGAGGGCAGCAGCTTCCTTTGATCAGTGGAGAAGAAGGTGCGTTGCTCTACGCCGCTGATCTTCTTCCAACTACAGCCCACCTACCCCTGCTGTGGATAATGGCCTATGATGTGGAGCCGTTGGAGACACTCGAAGAGAAAAGGCGAGTCTTGGACGAAGCGGTAAATGGGGAATGGACTGTGTTCTTTGAACATGACCCCGAGGTTGCAACGGCGCGAATTGTCGAGACCAGCCGGGGCTATGGATTGGAACAGTTGCGTTCCGATCTGGCCTGACTAAATGAGCATCCGGGCGAAGGATAGACGATGTGCCTTGTAGAGCCGAGAACGGTACATCCTTTGAGCTACGGGTGAGCGCTCACTCTCCGGCCAGTTAACAAAGCATGATTGCCAGCTTCTCTTTAGGGATAGCAAATTGTGCCGATTCTAGCCGGTTGAGAACTGTATGAACCCTCCGGTCTGAGGTTTCGCCGCCAAAAGGATCCCCGACCAAGACCTATGTCCAACTACTCACCCGCGACACGCGCGGCGCTCGCCGTATTTGTTCTGGTCACTGTTCTTCTTGTGGCAACCACGGCCCTGGTCCTGTCAGACCGGTCTCAGGCGGCTGAATTTGAAGCCAAGCAAAAACTGAAAGCCGTTTCGACTTCCGTCGCGGCTTTGGTGGATCGGGATGGACTGGGACTAAGCGAGGGTACCAACGCCCGTCTGGCTAACGTTGCGGAGGAAAATGGACTGGCCGGTATTGCTATCCTGCACCGCAGAGGAAGATTGTTGGCCGCGAGTGATCCAACCGGTCTCCAGCAGATCAACTGGTCGATGGTCGTATCGAGGCCTGGAAATGCATTGCCAATGCCTACAGCGACCTGGGATGGCGAGGAGTTTTTCTTAGTAATCAACACGGCTGTTACTGGAGAGCATGTCGCGGTACTGAAAGCTGCAAGGGATGTCCATACAGCCAGCCGGGGAGAGGCTTTGCGCATCGTCGCTGGCGCACTAGTCTTGTGGTTCCTCATCGGTGTATTTCTCACTGCTCTGGCCACGTACGCTGGGAAACGCACGGGGCACCGGATGGAGGAACTTGTGAATCGTCTGGCGGGAATCAAACGATTCGATGATGAATCTGCGCGGCAGCATGTAGCAACAGCGAGGAATTCACTTGGTCCCTTAGCTAACCCGTTCGACGCCGTCGTGGACGTGTTGGAGCAGAATTACGGTTCGTATGTCGAGGCGCGCAGCCAGATTGCGGCTCTGTTCCAGATTAACCCGCACTACGTCTTGCTGTGCACCTTGGATGGCCACATCGTAGACGCCAATCCGGCATTCTATGCGATGACAGGTCTTCCTTTTGACGCTGTGCGTGGTCAGCGTATTGAGGCTTTGAACGAGGTAATGCCCGTAGAGCCTCTGTTCGAGCTCGCGCGTCGGAGCCTCCGCGAGAACACGTCGATCTCCGGCATCGAATACGCACTGATCAATCGCGACGACGTTCGTCGAGCCGTTCAGGTCTCACTTCGGGCTGTCAGCATCGACGAGAAGCCCGGCGTGCTCATTCAGGCCACGGACGTTGCCAATCAAAGGAACCTGGAACGTCAGATATCGACGTTCAGCGATGCCCTCGATCTGATGGTCGACCAACGCGTCGCTCAACTCACTGCCGGAAACACATCAGTTAGCCGCCTGCTAGACGACGCCGGAGTTGTTCTTGCATCGTTCGATTCGGGTGGCGGAACACGTCGCTGGAATCACGCTACTGAAGATCTGACGGGTCGGTCGGTTCAGCAGGTACCTCATTTCATTGCATTCCTAAGTGTGCTTGATCTCACAGGAGTCGAGAAGGAGCAATTCAATGCATGGTTCTGGGGCTCATCTGAGGCCAGTTTCATCATGGACGTCCGCACACTGGAGGGCCTTGTCCGGAGAATGCTTTGGCGCAAGAGCGTTGCAGGTGCCGATGGCTCCGCGGAACGACGCGTATTGCTCGGAATGGATCTTCCACGATTTGCTTCACATTCCGGAGATGGTCTGGGTAACGTCGTCCCGGGCCTAAGTGCATCTGGCGCAGTGGCATAGTCAGCGGCTCAAGAGCGTACCTTGCACCGGTTCCACCAATTCCTTTTGAATGGCTGATCGCTACGATTTTGATTCGCTCTCGGAAAACGACACGGTAGCAGAGCAGTCTGTGCACGTACTGCTTGTAGAACCAGACGAGGCGTTTTCGGATCTGCTGCACGAACATCTGGTAGGGCACATCCCAGGGATGACGGCCACCCAATGCTGTACGGCTACGTCGGCGCGTGCCTACCTCAGCGGAAGTTCTTTCGATGCGGTTTTGGTGGCAGACGAGCTTCCTGACGGGACGGGGTTGGAGTTACTGCACCTGCGCAGTGTCCTGGGGCTTACATCCCCTTTCTTTTTGCGCACATGCGAGAACGGAGAAGTATCAGAGGACGCTCTGGCTGCTGGAGCCACGGCCTGTTTTGATGTGACCTCGGAACAGGATAGCCTCACATCGCTGTCCACAGAGATGATACGTGCAATGGGTTTAGCCGATCATTCAAACGGTTCCATAACCAATGACACCCCACGTGTCTCGCCCGATGCGGCTATAGCCATGTTGGAAGAGCTCAGAGCAGAAGCGGCCGGCATGGCGCACGCCGTGAGCAATCCACTAACTGTGATTACAGGGAACGCGCAGTTTCTGCTGGAAGTTGCTCGAACGGAGGAGGTTGATCCAGTAATGATGGGTCCAATCGAGGATATAGATAGAGCATCCCAGCAGTTGGCAGAGGCTCTTGAGCGCCTGGCAGCACTTCGCGAACGCATCGCGGAAACGCTAGGTACCCAGGATCGAATAAAAAAAGCCTAAGAGTTCTCACTCACTTGTTGTCTGGCAGAACGGGCCGTTGTGTCATACTCCGTTAGTGGTTGTCACGAGGGTTTTCAGACAGAAGCGCAATTGGGAAGAAAAACGCGGAAGAGGTGGCCAGAGCGGAAAGCATACGCGTCCGTGGGCTTAAGTAAATCTTGCTGAAGCCGATACAGGAGACAGCATTCAAACCAGCCTGTCAGACCGCAGAAGCGGTCTTTCTCTCCCCGAGCTGCATCCCCACCCCTTCAGCATCGAGCGTCTATGCCTTCCGTTCCGATGACCCCGGCGCACGAGCGTGAACACATCGAGCGCGCGACCAAGTACCTCGCGTCGCTTCCCGAGCCGCTCAGGACTCGCTGGGATCGTGCATTCGAGCACATCGATGAGGCGCGCGTCTACGACGCCTTCCTTGAATTCAACGAACTGCTCAAGAGCCCCGAATTAGATCTAACCGCCAAGACGCATGTCCAACTACAGGCCGTGCGTTGCCTTCGCGATGCGCCGATAGAGCGCGTCAAGACGGAACTCGCGCTCATTGAGCCGCAGGATGACTATCAAACGGTCGTTCTCGACTACCGTCTGGGATGGATGATGCGCCACCGACTCGCATCGTTAGCCGCTGCCCATCAATACTTCGACCGCGTGAAGGACGAGGCACGCCGTATGGGCACAAGAGGTTGGGAGATCGCCGCGTTGCTTCAGAAGGGGGGCACGCTGCTTTCGCAAAACTTCTACGAGCAGGCCATCGAGCTGTTTATGCGCGTGTACAACCTCAGTCGCCGCAATGGCTACGTGGAGTACATCCCGAAGGCACTGATGTACAAGGGCTATGCTCTCGTTAAGGCCGGGAAGACCCAGCAGGGCGAGGAGCAACTACAGAAAGCGTACGAGCTGGCTTGCCGCAACAAGTTGCTGTCTGAGCAGGCCGTCGTTCTGCACATGCTCGCTCAGATTTACCACCACGACTTCAAGTTCTACGGCCTCGCGCTCGAATACTACGAGCAGGCTCGCATCACCTTCCACAAGACACCCGTGTGGCATTCCATGCTTGAGCGTCTGGAAGAGGACATGGCTGCATGCCACCGCGAGCTGGCCGAACTGGACATCGCCAAGATTCTTGGCCCGGTGCCCATCAACCGTCTGCGCCAGGATTACCTAACGAGCCTTGTGAACGGATTCGTAGGAATCCCCGGCATCGACAACCGCTCGCAGCTAGGTGAGCGAATTGGTCTGACCCGCCAAGCAATACACCGGAACATCAACAGCTAGGCCGGAAGGGAGCAATGTGCGGATTCGGGTGAGTTCGTTGCATTGACCGGCTAGCAAGGGCCTCGCGGACCGCCACCGCGGGGCCCTTTATGTATCTCTAAAGGACAAAGCGGCGGATCGGAGTTTGGTTTACTGAATCTGGTCACAAGGAAATGGCCTTGTGCCTCCTGCAGGACGGCTCTATATTTCGCGCTCGCCACGTTGAGCTACACACACCAGATCGGCACTCAGCCGCATTGCGTATAGGGTTCGGTACTACATCCGTGCGGTTTCAAGCCGCAAACGACGTACGTAAGCCGTTTTACGGTTGAATCCACTGTATCGCGATGAGCTCATCCCGGAGCCGATCTTATTCTAGCTGTACTGCGCTGGCAATTGCCTTCGTTGCATGTGGTGCGACGTTGAGCCTGTCTGAGGTAGGTGCACAGAACCTGACGCAAAGCTCGCAATCATTTGCAGCCACGCCGGTTCAGCCTGCATCGGCCGTTCACCGCAGTCAGGGGCCAAGTATTCGGTTAATCGAGTCAACGCCAACGAGTGCGACGTATGAGGTTCGAGCATCGTGGAATTCCAGCCTGACCGACCTTGCACGACGTCACGCGGCTAGGCCACAAGCACTGATGATCGCGGCGGTCGACGGATATGCCACGCTTTCCGAGACGATCACCTTGCCTTCTCTCGTTTCGCCAATCGTTGAAGTAATCTCGTCTGACTATGACGAGGTTCGGCTGCCCTCTGTTAGTTCGTTGGAGCGAGCGCCCGAGGAGCTACGAGAGGCGCAGGAAGTTTTTGATGTGCCGGCCGCAGAAGTCGTCGCACTTGGAATGGAGCGACGCGTGCCCACCGGTGCCCTTTCCGCACGATTGTTTCAGATTGACAGCGAGCGGGGAATGGTACGTAGATACCGCCGAATGCTGATCTCGGTCCGCTACGGTTCGGGTTCCTACGCTCGAAGTGGTGGATATCAGAACCCGCATCTTGGGGTTACCCGTAGCGTTCTGGCCGATGGCACGTGGTTCAAGATTCCGATCACCAGAGAGGGCGTATATAGAATCGACCGAGCGTATCTAGAAGTTCTTGGTGTAAATGTAAATGGCCTGAATCCGGGCAGCCTGCAGATATTTGGAAATGGTGGCGCATCCGTGTCAGCGGTCAACAGCGATGCTCGTCATCCCGATTTAGTAGAAAATGCAGTCTTTGTTTCGGGTGCTGGCGACGGCTCGTTTGATCAAGGAGATGCGCTTTTCTTCTATGCCGAAGCGCCAACTGGTTGGTCTTGGATTCCTGATTCAGATCCAGACGATGGCGAGGATGATGGACATTGGGAACATTTTGTCAACTACTTCACGACATCGAACTACGTATTCCTGAAAGTCGATGGATCGAATGGGGCACGTGTAGCCGCCCCGGGTTTTCCTGCGTGGCCAGATGCTGTGAGGCAGACGCAGTTTGATGGGCGTGTGTTTGTTGAGGAGGATTTTGTCAACCTGTTTCGCAACGGCGGCGGCTCCGGTTTGGAATGGCTGGGTGCCGAGACCTCTGTTGGCCGCCAGACCATAACTGTGCTCGATACTATCCCGCCGGGACTATTGGGCGGGAGCGTGACATATCGCCTTAGAGCAGCGGCACGCGCTAATCCTGCCGTGACGCTTTCGTTCACAAGTGGGGGCCAGGAAATAGGGTCTGTCAGGCCGGGCACGATAACAAATAGCGCCACGTCCGATTTGGGCAAAACTGCTCAAATAACGATGGAGCAATCGATCAACGGTGCAGGTGCCCTACGAGTCAACATGACAATGCAGGGTACGCAGAACAACCCGATTGCGTGGATTGACTGGTTGGAAGCCGTGTATCCTCGATCGCTCAACGCACATCAGGATTATCTGCGATTCCAGACTCCAGGTGGGGAAGCAGGGAGGTTTGAGTTTGCGCTCGGAGGCTTCTCAAGCCAGCCTCAGGTCTGGGATATTTCAAACCCCGCCGACATCCGCGCAGTTGGCATACGAAATGAAGGCGGGCAATATCTCGCGCAGGTGGAGGTAACCGAAGCTGGCGAGCCGCGTGAGTTCGTGGCATTTGTGACCAGCAGCAGTCGTATTTCCGTGCCAGCAGAAGGAGTGCCCGTGGCACCGCAGAATCTGCACGCCATCGCTGGCTATCCGGCCTACGTAATTGTCGTTCCCAGCGAGTTTAGATCTGCCGCAGAAGACCTCGCAGCGCACCGACGTACCAACGACGGCCTTTCGACGGTCGTCGTAGACATCAACGAGATCTACAACGAGTTCTCGGGCGGCAAAGTGGATATGCGAGCCGTCCGCGACTATCTGAAGTTTCTCTATGACCGTGCGCCTACAACAAACGAAATACCGGAATACGTACTCCTTTTTGGAGACGGGCATTACGACTACAGAGGACGCACGGAATCTGGAGATCAGAACAACTTTATTCCTACCTATCAAACGTTTACGAGCCTCCGCCTTTTGGAGTCTTACACGTCAGACGACTACCATGGCTTTCTGGATGATGACGAGGGCGCCTGGACGTGGCCTGGACGAACGGCAACTGGAACGTATTCAGATCCTGACTGCAGAATTCCAGGTTGTCCATTCATCTCCGAGCGCGTCGATGTTGGAATTGGCCGAATCCCGGCACGGACTGCCAGCGACGCGGCAGCAGTCGTAGCGAAGATTATCCACTACGAAGACCCGTCAACATTCGGCGCGTGGAGAACCCGCTACACCGTAGTCGCAGATGACGAATACCCAAATTCAGGCGATGTGGACCTGCATCTGCAGAATGCTGATGTAGTAGCGGGACGGGTCGACACGTCGTTTGTGGATATGAACTTGCAGAAGATCTACTCGACGTCATACCCACACGTGATAACCGCCGTGGGAAGGCGAATCCCGGAAGCGCGTGCTGAGGTACTGCGCTCCATACAAGAAGGGACACTTGTCTGGAATTACTCAGGGCACGGTGGCCACGATGCGCTGGCTGATGAGAAACTGATCACATCGGAAGATGTCGAGATGCTCGACAACCTCGATAACCTCCCCATCTTCGTAACGGCAACCTGCTCATTTGGCCGTTTTGACATGGTTGACCGACAGAGTGGGGCAGAGGAGTTTTTCCTGGCTCCACATGGTGGCTCCATCGCCATGTTCACAACCGTGCGCATTGTCTTTGCGTCAGCAAATACGACAACGTTCAATCTTGGGTTGAACCTGCAACTGACCAGCGAACTGCTCGAGAGAGATAGTAATGGGCGTCCGCGCCGACTGGGCGACGTCATGCGACTGACGAAAGGCAGCGATGTTGGGGCGCAAGGCAACAACCATAAGTTTAGTCTGCTCGGCGATCCGGCCATGCGAGTGGGGATACCTCAACAGCAGGTTTCCATCACGTCAGTGAATGGCCAGCCACTTCCAGGTGGCGCGAATTCGAATGCGCCAACAATGACGGCAACTCGAACTGCAGGTTTCCCGGAATTACGCGCGAATGAACTGGCAGAGGTAACAGGTCAGGTCCTCGGACTCGACGGCCAGCCTGACCTCTCATTCGAAGGCGAAGTAGATTTGGAAGTGTTCGATGCCGAGCGCACCATTTCCTATGATCCATCGATTGCTGTATACATACCAAGCGGGACGTACGATGTCAGGTCCGACCGCATTTATCGAGGGCGTGCGCAGGTCATAAACGGGACCTTCTCTGTACAATTTATCGTGCCTCGGGATGTCTCGTATACGGGGGAAACCGGACGAATCTCAGCATTTGTGAAATCAACGGCAGGAATAGACGGCCTAGGCTCTTCCGAAGAATTCACGATTAGTGAAACTGCTGGCGCGCCCCTCAATGACAGCGAAGGACCGCAGATGAACATGTTCATCAACGACTCGACATTCGTAGATGGCGGTCTGGTTGGCGATGAGGCTGTGTTGGTCGTGAAGTTATTTGATGAGCACGGCATCAACACGGTTGGCACAGGAGTTGGGCATGAGTTATTGCTGACGGTAGACGACGATCCTACCCAAGCGTACGAGATTGGAAGGTTCTACGTGGGTGATCTCAATTCCTATCAAAGTGGGACGATACGCTTTCCGCTCCCCGAGCAGGCTGCTGGAGCGCATTCACTTTCCGTCACAGCATGGGACGTTGCGAACAATTCCTCAACGTCCCAGATTTCCTACGTGCTGCAGGGTTCTGAGGAACTGGCCCTTCGAAACGTTTTCAACTATCCAAACCCATCTACAGGAGCAACGCGCTTCGTCTTCGAGCACAACCAGACCCCGGGCACGCTGGCCCGCATTCAGGTTCGCATTTTCTCACTTTCCGGACGCCCTGTTCGCACGATTGAACTGGAAGAAAGCCTGGCGGGTGGTCTTGTACAGATCCCCTTCGATGGCCTGGACGAAGACCTCGATCGGCTCGCCACCGGCATCTATCTGTATCGCGTAAGGGTAGCCGTGGATCGTGCCGATGGAGAAACAGATGTTTCGGAGCACATCGAACGTCTGGCCATCATCAGATAATCTCTGCAGGCGATATGAGGCGCATTCCCCCACCTTCATCCGTACCTTCTTGGCCGCTCAAGCGTGCCGATGTCAATATCAAGATCAACCTTTAACTCTATGACTTTCCCACGTTTTCTAATCACTGCGTTCGGATTTGCCGTTATTTCGGTTGTCCTGAATAGTCCAGCTGAGGCGCAGATTGTTCAAACAACGGCGGTGCCGTTTCTGCAAATTGAGCCGGATAGCCGCGCCGCCGGAATGGGTATGACGGGTGTCGGTGTGGCCGACAACGCGAATGCTCTTTACTGGAATCCTGCGGGGCTCGCAGGGCAGCAAGGTGCTGAAATCACATTTACGCATGCCCCGTGGTTGCCTGCGCTCGGAGCGGATCTCTTCTACGAATACCTTGCCGGCAAGTACGCTGTTGAGGGAATTGGGACATTCGCCGGGCACGTCACGTTCCTCAATCTTGGTGAGCAGGAGCGTACGGATGCTCAGGGCAACGTACTTGGGACATTCAAGTCCTACGACCTTGCCGTTGGAGCTTCCTATGGCACCAACATCATGGATAACCTTGCGGTTGGTACAGGTCTTCGGTTGATCTATTCCAATCTTGCTGGTGGTGTTCAGGTAGAAGGCCAAGACACCAGGGCAGGAGTTGCAGTTGGCGTCGATCTTGGTCTCCTATGGACTCCACAAGTTGGCGATGGCAAGATTGAGCCGAGCCTTGGTTTCAACCTCGCGAACATGGGGCCGACAATCCAGTATTCGGACTCCGAGCAGTCCGACGCCATCCCGACGAACCTTCGTTTTGGTGGTGCAGTTGGTGTGAACCTGGATGAGTTCAATAAGATCACGTGGGCTCTCGACCTCAATAAGTTGCTAGTATCTCGCAACGAAGACGGCAGCTACGACCCGTTCTACCAGGCGATCTTCTCATCGTGGGGCTCGCAAGAGGTTGACCTCAACGTCAGCGATAACCCGCCGGGTGATACGAATGATTGCTCGACTGACCCAACGTGCGAAAGCATTGGTCTTTTGAAACAGCTCACACTGGGTACAGGTCTTGAATACTGGTACAGCGACCTCTTCGCTTTGCGTACGGGATATTTCTACGAAGATCCGGCAAACGGAAATCGCAAGTTCCTGACTTTTGGTGCAGGCATCCGTTATAGCCTTGTGGGCGTAGATCTTTCCTACATCTATGCGTTGGAAGAGAACTCACCGCTTGCCGAGCAGATTCGCTTTTCGGTCATGCTGAACATCAACCGCTAAGCACGCCTGTAGACGTGATGACGTTTTCGTCGCTTTCAAGGCCGCGCATCGCTGCACATGTGATGCGCGGCTTTGTTCTTGCTCTCGTCTGCATCGGCTCTAGCGCTGCTGTGTTGGCCCAGGATGCACACCGACTGGCTATGTCGCACACAGTGCGGGCGCTCGGTGGAGGAGGTGGCCTGAATGTGCTGAGCAGGCCTGCTGCACCGTTTTATGATGTCGTTGCCCTGCGCGTTGAATTTCAGCCGGACACATCTCGGTTCACGACCGGTGACGGGACGTTCTCGGACGATCTTTATCGAGGGTTAGAGGTTTCGATTGATCCGCTTCCGCATGATGCGGGATATTTCCAGGCACACCTCGACTTTCTATCCCATTACGTCGAGCGTGTGAGCGACGGCCGGACGGTAGTCAACACACACCTCGTGCCGGAATTAGTCCGGGTTTCCATGCCCATGGCGGCCTACAGTCCGATTGGCGAGAACTCAGATAGCGATGCAGAACTCGGAAAACTGGCCGCGCTTGTGCGAGAATCCTGGGCACTGGCCAGTGCGCAAAGCTCGTTTGACTTGTCCGGATTCGACCCCGAGACAACGGCGTTTGTGCTTTTTCACGCCGGAGCGGGACGTGACATTGAACTGACGGGTAGTTCGTTGGACCGAACACCACAAGACCTGCCCTCTCTGTTCTTCGATGCGGCATCGCTGAGCAGATTGTCCCCGGGTTCGCCGATTACCTTCAATGGTTTTGAAGTACCGAGCACGTTGCTGATTCCAGAAACAGAGTCTCGCCTCGGTCGTGATTTCATCGCAGATCAGGATTTCGTCGCCGAGTTCTCCATCAATGGATTTCTGGCCGCGTCGTTCTTTTCCTATCTCGGAGTTCCAGACCTCTTCAACGCCGAAACCGGCGAGAGCGCTATCGGGCCATTTGGCTTGATGGATCCGCTCGGCATTTTTGCTTACAACGGGCTATTCCCTCCCGAGCCTTCGGCTTGGACTAAACAATTCCTGGGCTGGAACAACCCCGTTGAAGTCTCGCCCGGAACGGATCCCCAAGAGATTTCGCTTGATGCCGTGGCGGAAATGGGCTTTTCCGACGCCGCTCGTGTCCCGATATCTGGCGCGGAGTATTTCCTCGTAGAGAACAGGCAACGGGCATCGACATCGACTGAACTGGTTCTTTCCATCTATCGCAACGGCGAGAATGTCGAGCAGCGAATCCAGCTGGACACACAAGAATTTGATCGGTTCAATGTCAATGCCTTCGAAGGTGGTGTGGTTGTAGGGGCTGAACCGTACGACTGGGCGCTGCCCGGCGTCGCCGATCTAGGCGAGCGTTACGACGGCGGCATTGTTATCTGGCATATTGATGAACGTGTCTTGCGTGAAGGTATTGCAACGAACCGCGTCAACAGTGACCCTGCGCGCCGCGCCGTTGATGTAGAGGAGGCCGACAGCGGTCAAGACATTGGATTTGGCAACAGCGGCGTAGCTCTCGGGACGCCATTCGATTTCTGGTACGAGGGCAACCCGGCGACGGCCATCACAGCTAGCGGTGCCCAGGTCCAACTCTACGAGAATCGATTTGGCGCCGACACGTATCCGTCATCCAACAGTGCAGAAGGAGGGCCAAGTTTTGTTGAGCTCGCGAACTTTAGTGCGTCTGGAGCCACGATGACGATGTCGGTGGCTGCTGCTCAGGCAGAAAATGTTGAGCTATTGACTCCGTTTGCGCGTAGCAACGTTGGCGAAAATGTCCCAGCTGGTGGCTCGGTGAAGTTCTTTACGAGCGCTTCGGGGGATTTTCTCACCGTCCATATTCCAGATACTCCTGGCGTAGGGATGCTGTTCGTAGATCCAGATTCCGGCTCAGTGGACCAAGGGCTTTTTGGACCATTCACTACGCCAGTAAGCTCTACGGTAGTCAACTATCCGGGTCTCCCCAGTTCGGTTAGGAATTTGCCGAGTGGACAAGATGAGGTGGTTAGCGGAGGAGGAATTGTTGTTCAATTCCCCGCCCCAAGTCCCTTCGACGACGGTGAGTACCGTGGGCCCACCATGGCGATGGAAGATTCGTATTTGTGCGTCGTAGAAAATGAGACGGAGAGCGCCGTAATGAAGGTTAATGCTCGCTTGGGCGGCGATGATCGCGTCGAGCTAGTTCCAATCGATGGTGTCACCGAACCTCGTGCACTTTCCTTCGGTACGGACTCCACATTGGCTGTAGTTGGCACAACGGCGTCGCGAGTCGACGGCATGTCGTGGACCTATCCAAACATTGGACGAGACATAGGTTCGCCTGTTTTCGGAACGGACGCACTCGGCCTGATCGGAGTCTTTGCGCGCCCCGAATCAGGAATCCTGCAATGGCTTCTGCCGGATTTGACAGTAGAGGAAACGTATCTATTTGATAGGTATCCAGGCGTACAGACAACCGATCATATTTCATCCTACCCCGTTCTTGTAGACCTTGACGAAGATGGGACGTTGGATGCCCTAATTGCCATTGGAACGCAGCTTTTCGGCCTGACGCGAAGCGGCGCGGTGGTAGAGGGGTTTCCAATTCAACTTCCTTCCGATGTGTTGGGCCAGCCGCTGGTTGCGCGTCTCACGAACAGTGGCCGATTTTCGGTTGTAGTGGGAGCGGCCAATGGCTCGCTTTATGCCTACGATCTTGGTGGAAACGGCCAACTGGTTAGTGGATTTCCTCTTTCGGTGAGTGGGCGCATTGAAGCAACCCCGCTAATTCACAACGACATTCTCTACGCTGTAGCAACCGATGGTTCGATCCGCGCGTGGCGATTCACGTCACCAGTTGAGGTCTGGTGGGGGCAGCTTCATAAAGACAATCGAAACACGAGCTATGTCCATCTCGATGCCGAAGTAAGCTCTACTGGCGCCGCTGGCCTATTAGACGATGCCGAAACCTACAACTGGCCCAACCCTGTACGAGACGGACGAACCTTCCTACGTTTCCGCACAGATGAAGACGCAGACGTCGCTATTACAATCGTCGATCTCGCGGGTGCATTTGTGGAAGAACTGGACGCAGGCTCCGTTCGTGGTGGAGTCCCGACAGAACTTGAATGGAGCACCAGCGTGCCAAGTGGCGTCTACTTTGCTCGCGTTACGGCGACTACAGCGTCCGGTCGCGAGGATTCGCAGCTCATCAGAATGGCGGTAATAAGATGAACGAAGAAGGGAGAATTGGGAAAGTGATTTCGTTGCTCACGGCCAATCACGCCGTGCTTGTGGCATTGGCGTTCGCTTTTCTCACTTCGTACCTCCCGCCTCTCACTACCACAGCTTCTGCCCAAGTCTGGCCTTCCCAGATGGACTTCGTACGCCCAGGGCTCGATTGGTACACGATTGAAACGGAGCACTTCAACGTCCATTTTCACGCCGACTCATCGGGGGAAAATGCTAGCCGCAGTGCACAGGTTGTCGCCCGAATCGCTGAGGAGATTTACGAACCGATTACCTCGCTCTACGATTACGAGCCCGAGCGCGTTGCCATCATACTCATTGACTACGAGGACTACTCGAACGGTGCCGCCTACTTCTTCGACAACAAGATCGAAATTTGGGCCCCGGCGCTCGAATCAACGCTACGCGGAGCGCACGGTTGGCTGCGAAATGTGATCACGCACGAGTTCACGCACATCGTTCAGGTTCAGAAGACGATGCGTGGAACGAGGCGGAGACCCTTCTACTACCTCCAGTACCTAGACTACGAGGAAGTGCGCCGCCCCGATGTGCTTTATGGTTATCCCGAGGCCATCGTTTCTTATCCCGTGCCGGTGCTAAATAATCCGGCCTGGTTTGCCGAGGGCACAGCCCAATATCAAAGGGATGGGCTTGGTTACGATACGTGGGATAGTCATCGCGACATGATTCTCCGCACGCAATTGTTGGCCGGAGAAGGCTACACGCTCGACCAGATGGGCACATTTGCTTCGAAAACGTCCATTCAGCGGGAGCAGGTTTACAACCACGGGTTTGCATTTACGAATTTCCTCGCAGAGACCTACGGAGAGGAAACGCTTAGCGATGTTTCTGCCCAGCTTGCCCGATTCACAAACTGGAACGTCGAGCGTGCTATTTCCGATGCCATTGACGAGCCAGCTGCCAATGTATTTGACCAGTGGCGGGATGAGCTCACGGCCGATTACGAGGCGAGAACGCAGGACATCCGCGTAAATCTTGTCGAGGGAGACCTGATCGAAGCTGAGGGCTTCACAAACCTCTATCCGGCTTACTCGCCGAATGGCACACAGCTCGCATATATCTCCAATAAGGGTCAGGATTACAATATCCTAACACTTTTTGTACGTGACCTGGAAACGGGTGAGGAGAGCAGTTACCGCATCGACGGACTTGAGGAGGAGATCGGGGGGCACGCCTGTGCGCTCGGAAAGCCGCTGATAGGAGGCGTGAGTGGCCGTTTTTCGTGGATGCCCGATGGCCATTCGGTTCTCTACGCGAAGGTGGAGGAGAACAACCTCGGTCGTCGCTTTTCTGACCTCTACCGCTTCGACATAGAAGAGGAGGAATCAACCCGACTTACCCACAATATGCGCGCAGCAGAGCCAGCCGTTAGTCCGGATGGATCCCAGCTCGTGTTTGTACGGCAAGGTGACGGCTCGACAAATCTTTATCTGATGGATCTAACATCAGATGGGACAGAGACCTCCATTCGACCGTTGACCTCGTATTCGGATGGAACACAAGTCAGCGATCCTGCATGGCACCCGGACGGCGACTGGGTCTACTTCGGGCGAAGTCGTCAACATGCGCGCGGCATCTATCGCGTCCCAGTTGCAGGCGGAGATGTGGAAGCATTCTTTGATCAGGAAACAGCCGATGAACGAAGTCCTGCCTTCAGTCCCGATGGTCAGATGGTGTTTTCCTCGGATGTATCTGGCATCTACAACTTGTTCAGTAGAACTGACGATGGGTCACTTACTGCTCTAACCAATACGACGGGAGGGGCGTTCATGCCGACCATCGGCGCGTCAGGAGAAATCAGTTTTGCCCGATACCAGCATGATGGCTATAAGATTGCGGAATTGGAGTCTCCTGTGTCCGTCGAAGTTCAGGCGTACACACCACCGGCTATCACGCAAAAACCAGCCGACGCGTCCGAGCTGTATGCTGAGCTAAACAGTTCGGATGACACAGATCTGCATCCACTAGGACCGCCGATGTTTGAGCGTGTACGAGAAGAACGACGAGTTCCTTTAACCGATGGGTTGGATGGTGATGAGTTGGGAACGCTTAAGCGGTACGGCAATTCATTCACATCGTTTTCTGTCTACCCTGTTGTCCGGATAGACCGCTATTCATCGCCCCGCAGGAATGCCTTAGATGCACAGGAAGGGCGCTTGGGCAGGGAACTGGCGAACACAAAGGTTGGATTTTATGCCTCGTCTCGTGAGGTCTTGGAGGGCTTGTCCTTTCTCGCTGGTGCGCTTGTAGCCCCTGCGTCGCGCCCGGCAGAAGACGTTGCCGACTTCTTCGACCCGTCTCGATTGAACTCCCTGGACCGAGACCTCTTCCTCCAGATCGACTATAAGAAGGGGCTGCCGATGTTCCGTCGCAGTTGGTCACCCCAGATCTCGCTTGAGCTTTACAACCTCACGCGAGGTGTGGAGGACGGCTTGTCCTTTGAAGAAAGCCCGTGCACAGCGTGTCTTCCAGATACAACGTATACAGACCTTTCCTATTCGCTTTTTGAAGTGGATGTGTTCGCTCGGAGCAAGGTGAGTCGCAACTTGTCTCTGGAACTCGGCTATCGATACAGTCCCTACTCCGTAACAACCGAAGCCTTCTTTTCTCCTGAATACGGCCAGTCGATTCCAGCGACCACGGATACGTACTTCCGCGGACGGGCTGTAATGGCGAACCTCTATTTCGAAAAGCTTCGTCCAAGTCGATCATCTGATGTGATCCCAGAAGGATTACGCGTTCGACTTGGTTACGAATACGAACCGAGCGAGCTGCTTGACCGCTTTGATGTAGAGGATGGGCGGCTGATTCCCGTTTACGAGCAGTTCGATTTCCACAGGTTCTCGCTGGATGCGCGGTACAGCAGATTACTGCCCGGCACCTTCCTCGGAGGAGCACACGGCCTGTCGTTTAGGCTGAAGGGTTCGACCATTGTCGGCGACGAGGTGGATTCATTTTTCAACGACTATGTTGGCGGGTTGGTCGGCGCGCGCGGCTATCCTTTCTATGCATTGGGTGGGAACGAAGCGCTGTGGTTCCAGGCCGCGTATACGTTTCCGCTACTTCCGAACCTCAATCGGCAGGTCGGTTTTCTGTACTTCGATAAAGTCTACGCGCGGGTTTACGCGGATGCCGCCTCTGCCTGGACCGGCTCAGTTACAGATGTAGGATCCTTCAGAAAAGACATCGGAGCGGAGCTTCGCGTGGGGTTGTCGTCTTTCTATCTCTTTCCAACGGCATTCTTCGCGTCAGCCACATACGCCATCGACTCATTCGATCTGGCCCTGGACGATGGTTTCCTTACGCCCGAAGGACAGAATTTCGTGACCTACGGCGACGAATTGCAGTTTCACTTTGGCGCACTATTCGAGTTCGATCTCTAATTCGCGATCCCTATGATGTACGTAAAGAGAATGTTCTTGGCGCCACTGGCTGCGATTGTATTGTGCTCAACTACGATTGCAGGGGCACCAGAGAAGGGAAGGCAGAAAGCTGCCCAGCCTTCATCAAATGAGGTCGAATCAAGCATCCCCAAGCTGGATGTGATTTCATCTTTGGAGACGCTGCCGCGCTGCGCGACCGTTGCCCGCGAAAAGTTGGAAGGCTTGGAAGTGTCATCGTCCGCTCTGGTCTTATTGGATGAGGCAAGAGCAGAATCGCCACCATCTCTCAGTGGCGACCTCCACACAGATCTTCTGGCAATCAGCGCTGATAAAGGTGACGTTTCTGGAAATCTAGTTGCACGTGACGGCCGCCGAAATCCGGCACTAGCATTTGGAATGTCGGCCTTGGTGCCTGGTCTGGGCCAGGCATACAACAAAAGCTGGATTCGTGCAGCCGTTGCAGGCGGCTTGGAGATCGCACTGTGGACAGGCTATTTCACATGGCGTAGCAGCGGATTTGACGGACGTGATAATTATCAAGCCTATGCGCATCAAAATTGGAGCGTGCGTAGCTATGGGGAGTGGCTCAATCAGTATCCAGGGTACAGCGGTACCGCGTTGGACGTAGTAAGCATTCAGGATGTAGACTTTACGAACCCCGGAGGTTGGTCGGCAGATCAACAATTACGCGTCAATGCCTTCTTCGAGGAGCTGCGTGCGGCCGAAAGAGTTGCTCGCTACAACAATGCCGATGGCACGGGAACGGGCGCAACCTTCTCCCACGTTCTGCCAAACTTCGGCGATCAACAGTACTACGAGTTGATCGGGAAGTACTATCAGTACGGCGCTGGCTGGAGTGATTGGTGCGCCGGACGAGATCCAAATGATCCAAGCTGTTTTTCAGTCGAAGGTTATGAGCAGCGCGACGTATTCGAGCAGAAAACCACGCAATTCTTTGATTACGCCGAAGATCACGCCGATGCGAACTCGTTGCTTCGTCGGGCTTCCCGGATAACGAGTATTGTTGTCGCGAACCATGCGTTGGCAGCATTGGATGCCCTGCTCACCGCCCGTTTTCACAACCGAGGGCTGGACGTCGAGTCAAGCGTTTCCCTGCGCCAGGGGCCAGATGGATCAGTGTCGCCCGTTGCAAACCTCCGGATGACGTTCTAGGCTGCGGATGAGCGATTTCGTCGCGTTTCTGCTATTTGGAGGGGCTCTCGGGGTTGCTGTGGGTATTGGCGAGGCACTCCGCTCGTTTGCCAAATGGAAGCCAGAGTCGAGCCGGCGAGTCGTTCATTTGCTGGCCGGATTGCTCGTTGTCTTCGCCGTTCCGCTCTTCTCTTCGCCTACGCTGATCTATGTGTTGGCTTTACTCTTTGTTGGGGTAAATCTGGTCGCTGTCGGGCGTGGCTTGTTGCCGGGCATGCACAGCATTGGGCGAAAAAGTTGGGGTACAGTCACGTTTCCACTCGCGTTGATCTTTGCGCTGTTCACATGTTGGACACTTGCGCCAGAGCGTATCTACATCCTCCAGATTGGGTTTCTGGTTCTGGCCTTTTCAGACCCGCTGGCGTCATTTGTAGGAACCAGATTGGAAAGGCCCGGGACATTCGTGATCGCGGGGAACACGAAATCGGTTGCAGGGACGATGGCCTTCTTTCTCTCCGCGTGGATACTTGTGTGCGTCGGGCTATGGCAATCTGGTCCAGAGTCGCTAGTAAATGAGATCCCTGATGAGTATGTGCTAGAAGTCGTTCTCGTGGTTGGGTTCTGTGTGGCGCTCGTTTCGGCTTCGGTCGAACTACTTGCTGGCAAGGGGTGGGACAATCTGGCAATCGTTGTAGCGATTGTTGTTTTGATGACAAGTCTGTTCGAAGGCGTCTTGCCCTCTCCGGAGACGATCACATTGGCCATTGTGGTTGCACTGTTTGCGCTGGGTACCTACATACTTCGCGTGCTTAACGCGTCTGGTTCGTTAGCTGCTGGCTTGTTGGGCTATCTAATCATGCTCATCTTTCCGTTTAATGCCTGGCTTGCGCCTGCTGTTGTGTTTTTTCTGGTTGCTAGCGCTTTATCCATCGTCGGCAAAAAGCGCAAAGCAGGTGCAATTCTTCGTTCGGACAAGTCCAGTAGGCGAGACTCGGGCCAGGTTCTTGCCAATGGTGGTGTTGGGGGTGCTCTCGCTATCGCCTACATACTCTTGGCTCGTGACGGGCCTCACAGTTGGGTGCCCTTCAATACTGTCGGAGTAGGCCTGTATTGGGCGTTTGTGGGTTCGTTCGCGGCCGCCGCTGCCGATACCTTCGCGACGGAAATCGGGACCTACTTTCGCTGGCCAACGTGGCGCATTGTCTCGTGGAAGCGCGTTTCGCCTGGCGAGTCAGGAGGTGTGTCGTTTCCCGGATTCATTGGGGCCCTTCTTGGTGCGGCGAGCGTCGTCGCTGCCGCCTGGTTTGTTGATCCATGGGGTTACGGCTGGACCTCCCCAATAGAAAGTATGTTGGGCCCGATGCCGCCTCTGACACCGACGGTAGTATGGATTGTTGCTGTCGGCGGGATTCTTGGTTCGCTCATAGACAGCATCCTGGGAGCCACTGTTCAGGCCAAATACCGCGATTCCAGCGGTCGGCTTACGGAGCGGAGCAAAGAAGATGGACATTGGCTTCCGCTCGTTTCAGGCTATCGCTGGATGACCAACGACCGCGTCAATCTCGCCTGTACAACGGTAGGCGCACTCATTCCTTTGTCGTATTTCCTGTTCGTGCCACACGCGTGCCCGTGGTGCTATTAGTTAGTTTCTGCGAGCTACAACCCACATTCCCACTATGCCCTGGTACAAGAAACTCCACTGGCAGATCATTCTTGGTCTCGTTCTTGGGATCGTCTATGGCATTCTTGCAGCCAGCAGCGGATGGGGCGGCTTTGTCACCGACTGGATATCGCCGTTCGGCACCATTTTTATCAACGGACTGCGCCTGATTGCAGTGCCGCTGGTTCTCGCCTCGCTGGTGATGGGCGTGGCGAGTCTTAGCGACCTCCGAAAGCTCTCCCGAATTGGCGGGAAGACCATCGGCATTTACCTCGCAACAACGGCCATTGCTGTCACGATTGGTCTTGTGATAGTGAATGTTATGCAGCCCGGCAAGTTTATACCGGAGGTCCTGCGCGACCAACTTATGTCCACCTACGCGGAGGATGTGGCTGGACGTGAAGCAGCAGCAGGCGACGCGGCCGGTCGGGGGCCTCTCCAGTTTTTGGTAGATATGGTCCCGTCGAACTTCTTCGCATCCGCTGCCGACAACCGCAACATGCTTCAGGTTGTTGTGATGGCCTTGTTTATCGGGATCGGCCTCATTCAGCTTTCCAAAGAGAAAGCAAAGCCGTTGCTTGACCTTGTTGACAGTCTCAATGATGTCATCATCCGCCTCGTGGACGTAATCATGCTACTGGCGCCTATTGGCGTATTCGCTCTGATCGCTGCAACGATTACGTCTGTAACGGGAGACGATCCAAGTCAGGTGATGGGCCTCCTGAGTGGCCTCGGCGTCTATTGTATTGCTGTTCTTCTGGGACTCTCTATTCAGACGATTGTAGTCTATCCGTCGTTGCTTAAGATTTTCAGCCCGATGAACATCAAGACGTTTTTCTCGGGGATCGCGCCCGCACAGCTTGTGGCATTTTCTACGTCATCCAGTGGAGCAACGCTGCCGGTCACGATGGAGCGTTGTGAGGAAAAGCTGGGAGTTAGTGAGGAGGTCTCGTCTTTTGTGCTTCCACTAGGTGCCACGATTAACATGGACGGGACAGCAATGTATCAGGCTATCGCTGCCGTTTTCATTGCGCAGGCTCTTGACTTGGGGCTCGGATTCGGAGCACAGCTCACCATTATTCTCACAGCCCTTCTGGCGTCCATTGGTACAGCGGCTGTACCAGGGGCGGGCATCATTATGCTGGTAATCATTCTGGAAGCTATCGGCGTTCCGACTGCCGGGATCGCCCTTATTCTAGGCGTCGACCGCATTTTGGACATGTGTCGCACGGTTACAAATGTTACCGGAGACGCTTCGGTTGCCACGATTATCGCTGCATCCGAGGGCCAGTTGGGCGAGCCAAACCTCAGTGAGCTTGGCGACCGTGTCCGTATTTCTACTAGTTGATCACAAGTACTCTGCATTCTGCATACCACGTTGAGCGTATCAGCGTTATCAAGATGATTTTTGGATTCCAGCGATTGAAGACCAACCTCACACTTCTTGTGCTTGCGTGTGCAGTGGTGGTGCCTGTGTGGTCACAGACTCGAGTGGAGCACGACACCGCGTGGGTCGCGTCATTTCAGGAGGACATGGCCAGGCCTTCCTACGGCGCGATGCTGGTTACGTCGGACGAAGGTCGGGTTTTACTCGAGGAAGGTCGTGCTTTGATGATCGCCTTCCGTCTTGAAGAGGCGGAAGCCATGTTTCGTCAACTAGACACTATTGAACCAGAGAGCCCCGCTGCCGGCTATCACCTTACTACGATTGCGCTTTGGCACGCGCTCATGACAGAACGTGAGCCGTGGTACGGGCGATTCTTCTCTCGCGCTGATTCCCTTGACGACCGCCTGAGTCACCTTCCCGACTCTGCATGGAAGAAGCACTTTGAAGCAGAGTTGTTGCTACAACGTGCTGTTGTTTATGGAAAACAGGAGCGCTTTACAAAAGCAGGGTTAGCGCTACGGGGGGCATACAATCGCTACGAAGACAATGTCCGCGACTACCCTGAATTCTGGGAATCCTACAAAGGTATGGGACTTTGCCACGTTGCGGTTGGATCGGTTCCCAGAGCTTACCAATGGATAATGAGCATCCTTGGTTTCAGCGGAACTGTGCAGCAGGGGATGGGAGAAATCGAACTGGCGCTCACTAATAGCACATACAATCGAGAGGAGTCCGCGCTTTTGCTTGGTGTTGTGGATGCCATGATGAACGAGCAGCGGAATGGCGCAATCAGGCACGTACAAGCTCTCTATGAAGCCTACCCCGAAAGCCCGATGCCAGCGTATCTGTATAGCTACCTCCTGATGAAAGCACGCCGGGCCGTAGACGCTGAAGAAATCATTCGAGAAGGAATGCGGAGACAGGAGTCCGGCGATGTCGCGGACATCCCCTATTTCGACTACTTTTTGGGCGACGCACTTTTCAGACAGAACAAGTTTGAAGAGGCCATACCAGAGTTTGAGAGATACTTACGGAGCTATCGCGGACAGACGCTTGTGGCGATGGGCTACTTGAACACAGGGTTGTCACTTGAGATGCTCGGTGATCGAGACGAAGCACTTCGCCACTACGATAGGATTCGGTCGGATAGAGATGTGGACGCTGATAAATCGGCTATACGACGGGCTGAGCAACTGCTCGATAACCCTCTCTCCGACGACGAAAAAACCCTGCTGCTTGGCCAAAACTTCTATGACGGAGGAGGCTACACGGACGCGATCTCCACGCTTCAACCTGTGCTAACGGATCGCGATGCATTGCAAGCGCATCGGGCAGAAGCAGCATACCGATCCGGCCGTGCTTATCAAGCCTTAGAGAACTGGGAAGAAGCAATTCGGCATTACACATTCGCTCGAAACAGCCCCGGCGATTTGCTCGCAAAATGGGGGCCTTGGAGTCAGTATTACATCGGTGAGGTGTACGAAGAGCTGGGTGACCGCGACGAAGCTCGTCGTGCCTACCGCGCTGCTCTCGACTACGAGGAAGAGTTTGACTTTCACAAGTCGCTTGAACAGCGCGCAAGAACCGCTCTAGGACGTCTGTAATGCGAACCGTTACAATTCCTGTCGAGCGTTTGTCGTGTCGCGTTTCACAGCCTATGTTGTTAACTCGTTTCAGTTTTATGGATCATATTCGGCCTCTGGTTTCATGCATGTAATTCAACGGAATGCAATACTAGCCTCGACCTTGTTGTTTCTCTGTTCCACGACTTCTACGGGGGCGCAGAATTCCGACGTTCGCGTCATGGCAGCTCCTGTCACGGTTTGCGAGCTTCCCATTGAGCACGAGGACATGAGCAGGGCGAATGAGCATACACGGCGAGTTCGCGGCAACTACGACCCGAATGCCCGAGGCAGGGCGACATTCAATGTGACTTACAACGGTTTCTCAGGACCAGCGCAAACAGCATTTCAGTTTGCCGTCGATATTTGGGAGCAGCACATTGAGTCTAACGTTCCCATCAAAGTCACTGCGAACTGGGTTCCGCTCGCCGGCAACATTCTCGGATCGGCGGGAGCCGCTCTTGTCCACCGAGACTTCCCCGGCGCGCCGATTGCGAACACCTGGTACGGTTCGGCGCTTGCTGATGCGTTGGCAGGGATCGACTTAAGTCCGGCAGGCTCAGATATTAATGCCAACTTTAACAGCACGTTTCCAAATTGGTACTTCGGGACGGATGGCAACACGCCCGGAGGACAAACCGATTTCGTTACCGTTGTACTTCACGAATTGGGCCATGGCCTTGGGTTTTTCGGAACCATGGAGGTAGACAATGGCACAGGGGCACAGGAGTGCGACGGTGTAAACGGCAATGGCTGTTGGGATCTGGGGGCGCCCAATGAATTTCCCGCGGTATACGACCGCTTTGCTGAAGATGGACCTGGCATCGCCCTCATCAATACAGGGACATACCCTAACCCCTCTGCCGCATTGGGTAGCGCGCTGCGTAGCAATAGCGTCCACTTCGATGGCGCTCAGGTGGTCGCTACGATCGGAATGCGCGGCCCATTGTATGCACCAACCGTCTGGAATGCCGGATCCTCATACTCGCACTGGAACGAGGCCAGTTTTCCGGCGGGAGATCCGAACTCCTTAATGACACCCTTTATTAGTGCAGGCGAGTCTATTCACTCGCCGGGCGCAGTTACGTGTGCCGCGTTTGAGGACGTCGGATGGACTCTTGGAACAGCGTGTTCCATTCTAGTCGCGAACGAGCCAGAGGCTCTCATCGCAGAAGGGGAATCTTTGGAGAACGCCTATCCCAACCCGTTCAGCAATAAAGCAACGCTCACCCTTCGAGTTGACAGATCCCAACATGTTCGTGCCGTGCTCTATGATTTGCTAGGGCGCCAGATCGTCCTGTTGTACGATGGTGACGTTCGTGCGGAAACTCCAATCACCCTTTTCGTCGAGGGCGGGTCATTACGTCCCGGCGTGTATTTCGTCAGAGTAGCAGGGGAGCAGTTCGTCACGACTCGGCAAGTGGTTCGAGTCGATTAGATCAAGCTCTAACCACCTAGGTTTGGCGTTCACGAACGATTGGGCTTCCATGCGCTTTTCCGTCTTCCGGCTTGCGGGATTGCTGTGCACCCTGCTCTCGGCAGCTGCGGTATGTGCGCAAGTCCGTTACGCTGAGCACGTCTATGGCCCTGCCATGGTATGCACGCTCACAGCTCCCGATGGAAGCTATCCGCAAGTGACATCGCGTTACGCAAACCCCGAATCACATGTTCGTTTCGGCACCGTTTTCGAGGTGACCTACAACAGTTTTCCGCCCGAAGCCGAGGCTGCATTCCAGGCGGCTGTGGATATCTGGGAGCAGCATATTACCTCGCCCACACCCATCCGAATCAACGCGAGTTGGATTCCATTGTCGGGCAATGTGCTTGGTTC
>JAHEJB010000107.1 GCA_024639085.1 Rubricoccaceae bacterium
ATGCTTCTGAGATTAACGCACGCTCAGCGTCCTCCATTGTAGGAAGGTCGATGCCTTCGGACAGCGCCTGCTCAAGGCCGTTTGTCAATTCATCTGACGCAGGAGGAAGTAGCCCTGCCACGTGAGGCTCGGAAAAGAGCTCAGGCGAATCCTGTGGAACATCCGAAATGTCTGTAAACAACGCTTCATCTTCCAGATCGTCCTCGATGGGATCGTAGGCACCGTCCAAATCGTCGACTAGCGCATCGGCAAACGAGTGGCCCGCGAACGTGGGAACGGGAGGTTCTGAAGAAATAACAGGGGCGCTCGCAATCGAACCACCGCTGCTTACATGCTGAATCAGAGACTTCAATTCGCGCATCTCGGCGCGCAGATCCAAAAGGGCACGATAGATGAGTTCGCGGTCGCGATTGTTTTCTCCGCCCGGCGCTTGCTTGTTGGCCAGCGTGAGTCCCGATGCGGCAGATACGCCACGGAGATAGGGCCGGATGATTTCGGCTGTGATTTCCGAACCTCGACTGAGCACCACCGTCTGTTCGGCCACGTTTCGCAGTTCGCGGATGTTGCCGGGCCAGTTATACCGCTGAAGTAGATCGCGCGCGCCAGAACTAAGCTGAGATCGAGGTGCGTTGTACTGCTCCGCGAAACGGTACCGGTAATGCTCGAAGATGGGCAGGATGTCTTCGCGGCGTTGTCGAAGTGAGGGAATCAGCACAACCACGGCAGAGAGTCGGTAGTATAGGTCTTCGCGGAAGCGTCCTGTCCTGACTTCCTCGCCAAGGTTTTTGTTTGTCGCGGCGATCACCCGCACGTCCGACTGCTGCTCTTTGCTCGAACCCACGCGGCTGAACGAACCCGTTTCCAAAACGCGCAAGAGCCGGACCTGGGCTGCCAGAGGAAGCTCACCGATTTCATCGAGAAAGATGGTCCCGTTGTCGGCTTCCTCGAAGTAGCCCGTCCGGCGTTCTACCGAACCTGTGTAGGCTCCTTTCTCCGCCCCGAAAAGTTCGCTTTCAATTAGGCCTTCAGGGATGGCGCCGCAGTTGACGACGACCATCCGCTTGTGCTTCCGGCGACTCAGTCCGTGGACAGCCGAAGCGACCAACTCCTTACCCACTCCACTTTCGCCTTCAAGCAGCACGGTGATGTCAACCGGCGCAACCTGGGCAATGCGCTCAACGACCCGCCGAAATGCCGGAGCGTCGCCGAGAAGCCCGAACCGCTCTTGAAATGCCTGCCGATCCATGAGTAAAAGGGTCTGCCAGTCTTACCGATTAGTCTGCCATTATAGCATATCGGCACGGCGAATGACTACCTACAGGGCGATTTCTTGCCCGATTGATGCGGAGCGCTTTAAGATTCTGCGCTCAGCAGTAAAACGTCCGCCAAACCGATCCAATCCGTCGCCGCGCAAACGTTCGGCATGATCGATGAAGTAGGTCTCCAACGAAGTGCGGTCTTTCACGCGGTACTGAATCGACCAACGAACCTTGTCTTTTTCGTCAGATTCGACTTCAAACCATTCTGCCGACAGGAATCCATCGATCTCCAGAATCTCGCTAATGTGCGGACCCAGCCACGCCGCGTAGTCTTCAGCGATATCCGCGTCTACGGTGAGGTTGACTTCGTAGATAACCATCACGCTCCAACAGCGACGGCTTCTTCCAATGTCGTCTTCCGAACGAACTCTCCCAGAAGCGTCGCCGATGTACAACTCATAATGTCCACTTCAGCGTAGTCGCCCTTTTCGAGGCCATCTACTCGGTCGAAGACCACCATGTGGTTGGAGTCGGTTCGGCCGCATAGTTGTTCGTCGGAGCGGCGGCTGGGACCTTCGACAAGAATCACTTCTCGGATTCCGACGCGCCGCTCATTCCTTTCGCGCGAGACGCGGTTCTGGATCTCGATGATTTCGGCAAGCCGATGCTGCTTGAGTTCCTCAGGGATGTCGTCCTCAAACTTGCGTGCCGCAAAGGTGTTGGGGCGTTCGGAGTACATGAACATGAAAGCGTGGTCGTAGCCAACCGCCTCCATGAGAGAGAGCGTGTCGGCGTGTTCTTCTTCCGTTTCGTGGCAAAATCCGGCAATGATGTCGGTAGAGAGCGCCAGATCTGGAACGATGCTCCGCGCCCGGCCGATGAGGTCGAGGTACTGCTCTCGGGAGTACGTGCGTCGCATTCGGCGGAGAACCTCCGTGTTGCCGTGCTGGACGGGCAGATGGATGAAGTTGCAGATCGTCGGGCGCTCTAGGTGGACGTGCAGTAATTCCTCTGAGCAGTCTTTGGGGTGGCTCGTGGAGTAGCGGATGCGGAGTTCAGGCGAGAGCAGCGAGATCCGATAGAGCAGCTCGGCGAAGCTCACCACTGAGCCGTTTTCCTCCACGCGGTAGGAGTTCACGTTCTGGCCGAGGACGGTCACTTCTTTGTACCCGGCATCAACGAGTTGGGCGCACTCAGCGAGGATGCTTGTAACCGGACGGCTGCGCTCGCGTCCGCGCGTGAACGGTACAACGCAGAAGGCACACATGTTGTCGCAGCCGCGCATGATGGACACAAAAGCCGATACTCCATTTGTGTCGTACCGAACCGGGGCAATGTCTGCGTAGGTCTCTTCGCGCGAAAGGTGTACGTTTACCGCGGCCTGTCCGGTTTCTTCGGTTTCTGCAAGGAGTCTTGGGAGGTCGCGATAAGCATCCGGCCCAACGACAACATCAACCAGCGCTTCCTCTTCCAAAAGCTTCTTGCGGAGGCGCTCGGCCATACAGCCCAGCACGCCAATCGTCAGATCCGGCTGACTCTTGACTTTGCGTCCTCTGAACCGTGCTAACCGCCCACGAACGCGGTCCTCTGCCTTCTCACGGATGGCGCACGTGTTGATCAGGATGACATCCGCGTCGTCTTCTGTTGCGGACAATCCGTAGCCATCCTGCGCGAGAATCGAGGCGACCAACTCAGAATCGGAGACGTTCATCTGGCAACCATACGTTTCGATGAAGACCCGCTTCCCGTTTGGCGCATCTACAGTTGCCGGAAGCGTTTTTGGCGCATCAATCCCTTCCGCAACATCTGGCGCGGAGGAGGTGGGCTGGAGAACATCGAGATCGGTGATGGGCTGCATAAACCGTAACTCTATCAATTGATTTCAAGCTACAACCCTTCTGTTTGCCGTTGCAGCGCAGATTTGGTGGATCGGATCATTTTGTACTTGACAGACGAAATGTTCGTTATGTACATTTGAGCATTACACCCTTTGGGGGACCATGGGGCCCATACTCTGGCGAAACGTGGGGTACAATTTGTCATATGCACTTTCAACAGCGGAGGCGCGCAACCAGTTTTCTGATGTTCTGAATCGAGCCGCTTACGGCCACGAGCATGTGATTCTGACCCGCAGAGGAAAGGAGATCGCAGCCGTTATCCCGATTGAGCACCTCCATCTTTTTCAGCAACTGCTTGAGGAAATGGAGGACAAGATTGATCTGGAGGATGCGCTGAAAGTGCTCGCGGATGATTCGGACGAGTTCGTGGACTGGGAAGATGCTGTGCGTGACTTCTAGCTCACCCACATGCCCTCTTACTCGATTTCGATTAAGCGGAGTGCCGCCAAGTCACTCAGAAGCATCCCGAAAAATCGCCGCGAGAAGATCAAGACGTTGATCTATGCGCTAGCCGAAGCGCCCCGACCTCCCAATTGCAAGAAGCTCGCTGGCGGGGATTCTCTTTATCGAATACGCGTTGGAGACTATCGAATTGTGTACGAGGTCCGAGACACTCAACTCATAATCCTGGTTGTTGTGATCGATCATCGAAGCAAGGCGTACAGAAAGTAGTTGCGTAGCTTTGCGGCCCATTTGATTTAGTTGCCATGCGTCTTCTCTCCCTTCTTCTTGCTCTGCTGTTCGTGGCAACTCCTGTTTTTGCACAGAACGACATGCTGTCGCAGCGCCCGGATCCGCAGAACCCGCAGGGTGAGAACATGGCCACGCCACCAACGTGGACTGTGCGTTTTGATCACCCGGGCACAGCTACGGTTGGTGCGGATTCCACAGCCGACGTCTGGTTCGTCAACATGACGCCGGGTTGGCACATCACAACAGGCCCGGCCGCCATTTTCTACCATCCGGCGAGCACGGTTGAAGGCAACCAGCGCATTGAATCGAACATCTACTTCTTCGACCCCAAGGGTCGGTTGGAGGCCTACGGGATTTTCTTTGGCGGGCAGAACCTAGACAGCGACAACATCACCTACGACTACTTCGTAGTTCGCAACAACGGCGAGTTCTTGGTAAAACGGCGCAATGGCGATGAAACATCTATCATCCACCCGTGGACAGCAGATGAGGCTGTTGCCATTTTTGGCCCAGAGACTGAAGGCACGGTGGCCAATAAGCTGGCCGTTGAGGTTCGCGATAACGAAGTAGCCTTTTTTGTAAACGACGCCGAAGTCCTGACTTTACCAAGCGAATCCGTGAACATAGAGGGTGTGCTTGGCCTCCGGCTTAACCACCAGGTAAACGTCCACGTCTCTACGCTCTCTGTAGAAGACCTCTAGGAGCGGCCTGCGAGAATACGGGCGACGTATTTCCCGATCACGTCAAACTCGAGATTGACGCGGCGCCCGGACTGCCAGGATTGAACTGTGGTGTGTTCCCACGTGTGCGGTATGATGGCGACGGTGAACAACTTATCCGTTAAGCGGGCGACCGTTAGTGAAATGCCATCGAGCGTGATGCTACCCTGAGGTATGAGGTTGGATGAATAGGCCTCTGGATACCGAATAGTGACGAGCCAGGAATCAGCGAGTTGCTCAATGGACTCGACGGTACCCGTGGCATCGACATGGCCCTGAACGATGTGCCCATCAAACCGCCCATGCGCGAGCATGGCGCGCTCAAGATTGACGAAATCGTCGTCTGACAAAGCACCAAGGCTGGTTTTGGAAAGCGTCTCTTCAATCGCTATCGCGTCGAATGCCGATTCGGTTTGCGCGATTACGGTAAGGCATGTTCCGTTGACGGCTACGCTTTCGTCCTTACGCACCTCGCTTGCAAACGGACAGGCAATGGTGAGTCGACGCCCACCTTCCAATTCGTGGATCTGCTCGATCTTCCCAACCGTTTCGATGATGCCTGTAAACATGCGACAATTATTTGGCCTGGTCAAGCTACTACGCCAATGGTATGGGAGTACTGTGGTACAGAACTACACGGGTCTCAGAAACCCTTTGAACAACACATCATCGCCAATCTGCTCCGAGGTTGTTTCTGCGAACGATTTGAGTTCGATCTTCGATGAGTGAAATGCGGGCACGCCATCTCCTAGAATCTTGCTGGCTGTGAAGATGAATAGGCGGTCCACGAGATCCTGCTGAATCAGAGCTGTTGACAGGTTGGGACCCGCCTCGACGAGAACAGACTGAATTGGCTGGTCGATGCCCTCGCCGCTTCCGAGCGCGTTGAAAAGTGCATGCAGGTTCAGATGTCCGTCGAATTCTGGCGCGCGAATGACTCGGCCACCGCCTTCCGTAAATACGCTTTCGTAAATCGGCTTCGCATTCTCGCCAGTTACAACCAACGTCTTGTCAGCGTTTTCGTCGGTAAAAAGATTGAGCTTGGCTGGAAGAAGGCCTTCTCGATCCAGGACAATGCGTACCGGTTGGCGGCCTTCGACGAGACGAACGGTGAGTTTGGGATCATCCGCTAGAGCAGTGCCAGACCCGATTAAAACGGCGTCCAACTCTGATCGCCAGCGATGAACGAGCGTTCGGCTTTCAAGCGAGCTGATCGTTGTTGTTTTGCCGTCGAGACCGCCCACTTTCCCGTCGAGGGTGCGGGCGATCTTTAGTGTGATCAGTGGTCGTCCGGTTGTTATATGTTGGATAAAGCCCTCGTTCAAGCGTTTTGCTCGCGTTTCGATAACGCCTACGGTTACATCAGCTCCAGCTTCACGCAGACGGGCAATTCCACGTCCCCCCACTTTTGGGTTTGGGTCTTCCATGCCGACGACGACGCGTGGAATCTGCTTCTCCAGGATGAGATCTGCGCAAGGCGGTGTCATTCCGTAATGGCTGCACGGCTCGAGATTGACGTAGAGCGTGGCGTCTCTGAGCTCGCCGGCGTTGCCTCGTTTCTCGGCGTCTAGGATGGCCTCTACTTCGGCGTGCGGTTCGCCATACTGTTGATGAAACCCTTCTCCCAGTACTACCCCATCACTATACACGATCAAAGCGCCAACCATCGGGTTGGGACTTACGCTACCCGCCCCCTGTTTCGCCAGTTCAAGGCAACGCTGCATCCAGTGGTCGTGGTTCATGGCTGTTTTCCAAGCAACCTGGCTCGGGAAGATCTGGGTCTTTGACGTTCTTGCAGCGGTAGCTTCAAGCTATGAATGCGATTCGCTCCGCGCTCACGTGGGTGGCCATTGTGCTTCTCATTTTGCTATTTCTGCCTTTGATGGCCATAGTGCGCCTCTTCGACCGCGATCCGGCCCACTATTCCACGGGTCGGATGATGCGCATACTTGGGGGGACCATTACGAAGGTCAACCCGGCGTGGAAGATCACGCGAACGGGCAGCATCCCAGAGAACATGCGGAACCCCTACGTAGTGGTGTGCAACCATCAATCGAACGGAGACCCGCCTGTCGTGTCCACGTTACCGTGGGAGATGAAATGGGTCGGAAAGGCGTCCTTATTCAAGTTGCCCGTTGCAGGGTGGATGATGAAGATGGCTGGCGATATCCCGATTGACCGAGCCGACCGAAAGAGTAGGGCCGCTGTGCTTGTAAAGGCGCGTGGGATACTCAAGAAAAAATGCTCGGTAATGCTGATGCCGGAAGGGACACGTTCCAGGGACGGCAAGGTGCGTCGTTATCAGGATGGCGCATTCCGGCTGGCTGTTGAGATGGGCCTGCCCATTCTGCCCATTGCGCTAGACGGTACGGCCACCACCTTGCCCAAACACGGTTGGAAATTTGGATCGGCCGATATTCATCTCCACGTCTTCGATCCTGTCCCAACTCAGGGGCTAACGCTAGCCGATGCCCCTGGCTTGCGCGAACAAGTCAGGCGCGGTGTGATTGATAAAATTGCAGAATGGAGGGGCGTGCCTCCCGAAGACGTGGACGGAACAGCAACATCAGGCGAAAAAGAGACAAAGAGCACGAAGGAAGCTTCAGTAGCAACATCGTCCGGTTGATACCACCTCTGGCAATCTCGTAAGTTTGCCGATCAACACACTATGCCCTGTAGCTCAATTGGCAGAGCGCCAGTTTCTGGATCTGGAGGTTCTAGGTTCGATTCCTAGCGGGGCAACTGCGGCTGGAAGTTTGAAGCATCGAGGCGGATACCTCTGTCGATTGGTTGAACCGGCGTGTTGTTTGATGAGTACACGTCAGGTTTACATCTACAAAGGTTTTGATCAAGCACGCATTCATTCTCGCAAGCCTGGTTGCTGTGTTTTCTGGCTGTGACTCCGCGCAGAAGACCAGCTTGGAAAACGTAGACCCATGTTATCTGGATCCGGCTTGTTCGCTTGGGGTCGCGATTCCGAGTAGCCTGTTACAATCAACCGTAACTATTACGTCTAACAACGCAACACAGGCTGGCTATTCGGGAGTGCTGCTCAACAACGTGTCTGGCGATGAAACACCCTACGTATTGACGGCACGGCACACGAGAGCTGGCCAGCACGATGATCTCAATGAATCCCTCGACTGGCTGGAGTTTCACATTGGATACAGAAACCGGACGTGTGGCGTAGAGCAACCGCTACAGCCTTGCAGCCAGAACCCATGTTGCGTACAAGGTGGAACTGTCGTGGCGACTGGAGCGGAACGTGACGGCTGGGATGGCTTAAGCTCTCGCGATTTCAGACTGATCCGACTTTCTGGGCCGATTCCTTCTGGTTGCCAGGTTGCCTATTCGGGTTGGAGCCTCGATACGACATCCGTTGTCGGGGGTGTTGCGGCAGGCTTTCCGAGGGGTCGTCCGTTGGCTGTCGCGCTGATAGAAGAGCGCATGCGAGGCAGTTCATTTCCAGGAGCCGAGGGGATCCTCCTTGCCCCCGTTGCGCAAGGTCGATTGGAGCTGGGGCAATCGGGAGGCCCTCTTTGCACAACCGATGGCCGTGTTCTAGGGGTTATTCGTACGAGTACGCCGTGTCCGGCGCAAGGCACGGCCACAACCGCTCCAACGCTCGTACACAACTGGCTTCACGGGCCTGAGGGCAGCCGCCTCGTTGACCATCTCGCTGACGGAGACACAACGGTTCGTTCCCTTCCATCCCTCGAATAGAATCCAGATCAACGCCTCACTGTCCCACGATCTCGGTTAGCGTCTGGACCATCATTGCGGTAGCCAGGATTGGATCGTCTTCCTTGTTAGGTGCACCCTCTGGGTTGGAAAAGTGTCCGTCTTCGTGCTGGTGCGGTGCTATAAGCTGGAAGACATCAGCACGCCATGAGCCGGGTTCATTGAGCGAGGCGTACGCTTCGGAGCGAGCCCAGACATGGTAGAAGAACATCACACGATGCCACTGAGCGGGATCGTTGAGAGGTATTCCCGCCTGAGTCTCCCAGTCGGAATGAGCACGGAGCCAGTCTGCGGCCTCCTGCACAACCTCATCGGCGGGATCATGCCCCGCTGCGATCAATGCCAGGATTCCATCCGCTGTCGTTGATGCGTAGGTTCGAAAATACAACGGCTCACCCGCGTCATCGGACACAGCCCCTCCTTTGTTCACGCCGTGAGAAACCGAAGAGGCGTAGAAGCCACCGTCGAAAATGGTCGAGTCTGAAACGATGTCACCGGGAGGCTGCGGT
>JAHEJB010000020.1 GCA_024639085.1 Rubricoccaceae bacterium
CCAAACAACGTTTTGGCGAGATCGATGTAGGCCTTCTCTTCGCGCTTCTCAACCGCTTCCGGGGCATTGAACTTGGCCTCGGCGGCGGCTACACGCTCCTTTTTTTCTTGCTCGGCCTGTTCCTCGGCAATCTCCTTTTCAATCTGTTCGGCAAACGGCTGCTGAGCTCGCGCAAACATGATATGCGGTTCATCGGTTGGTTTGCCGGCAGCCTGCCGCTCTTCATACAGTCGGAGACACCCGTTCCATAATGCCTGGCGAAGACCCCACTTTTCAACTGAGTAGGACGCACCCTTTCTCTTGCCTTCCGAGTCTACCCAGTTGAGTTGAACAACGGTATTGCCTTCCTCGTCTTCTTTCTTCTCGCGAACACTTAGTCCAACAACACCCGTATTCGACCACGCCTTTCGTGGCCTTGAATCTGGGGGTGGGAGCTCATTCAACAGCTCATCGCGATAGATAATGGCTGCTTCAAGAGCGGCATCGGAGCTGGAATGGCGAGCGTCTGCGAAGAACTTAGACAGCCGCTTGCCCTCGCGCCTAACCCGGACTTGCCAGCCATGGGTTGGATGGCGCTTCGGGTAAGCTTCCGACGGCTCGATGTCGATCCGGGTTATGTGGTGTTGATTCTCGGCCATCAGTGTGGGGCCAATTCACTGGAAGTATGTTCGCGGGATCGAAGCAGAAAACTCCAAAGGTCGTTCAAAAACGTCTCAGGCGATTTGAGCGGGGGCCACAGCTTCGACACGGGTGACTTCAGGCACCGACCGCTTAATGGCCTGCTCGATGCCGGCACGGAGCGTCATCATGCTCATGGGGCATGTTCCGCAGGCGCCCAGAAGCTCCAATTCGACGACCATGTCGCTGGTTACTTCCTGCAAACGCACGGAGCCACCGTCGGCCATCAAATAGGGCCTGATCGAATCGAGCGTTTCCTCGATTCTCTTTAGAAGGAGTGGGTCAGTATGCAATGCAGAGTCGGCCATGCGGCAATGTAGTGCTAGACTGGAAGCAAGTTAACGCGATGCCCAGCGTTCTGATTCAAGATTAGAGTGAATGAGGTGCGCCCTTCCATCATCTGTGAAGGATCTCAACTTGTTGCGTTGGCGGAGCCTCAGCGTTCCGAATAGAGACCTGTTGGGCCGTGTTCTGGGCGATTTGAACTAGAGCGCGTGCGCTGAAACTCTGGGGATCGCGCTCTACGATGGGCGTTCCAAAATCGCCACTCTCACGCAGGGCTTGCTCGATCGGGACTTCGCCAAGGAACGGAGCCTCGGCCTCTTCGGCAAAACGGCGAGCCCCACCTTCGCCAAAGAGGTAGTACTTACGGTCAGGGAGATCCGGCGGCGTGAAGTACGCCATATTCTCGACGATGCCGAGAACGGGCACATTCACCTTTCGGAACATAGCAACACCCTTGCGTGCATCCGCCAGGGCTACATCTTGAGGTGTGGAAACGATAACGGCACCGGTAAGCGGCACGGTCTGCACGATCGTCAGCTGGATGTCACCCGTGCCCGGAGGTAGGTCGAGGATGAGGTAGTCGAGTTCGCCCCACTCAGCATCGCCGAGAAACTGGCGAACGGCGGAGGAAACCATCGGACCGCGCCAGACGACCGCGTTGGTTTCATCGACAAGAAAGCCCATCGAGAGAAGCTTCACGCCGTAAGCCTCCAGCGGGATAATCTTGCGATCCTCATTCACGCGTGGTTTAACAGACGTGTCAATTCCAAACATAACGGGCACACTCGGGCCATATATGTCCGTATCAACGAGCCCCACCGCCGCCCCCGATTTTGCCAGCGCAACAGCTAGGTTCGCCGCAACGGTGCTTTTGCCGACGCCCCCTTTGCCGCTGGCAACGGCAATGAAATTCTTGACGCCGCTGCTCCCACCCTCTGTCGCGGCATTCGAGCCAGGCATGGTCACATCGGCCTCCATGTTGACCACAACCTCCGCTTCCGCATCCACATCTCGATGAATCGCCGTCTCACAGCGTGTACGGATCAGATCTTTTAGCGGGCAGGCAGGCGTCGTCAAGACGACCGTGAACGCAATCCGACTTCCCTCGATTTCGAGATCGCGGATCATGTTGAGCGTAACCAGATCTTTCTTCAGATCCGGTTCTTCAACCGTTCCTAGGGCGGCTAGAACGGAGTCGGGAGAGATGGACATGCAATGATGTTTGGGGACAGCGAACAGTAGGTCCTTCGGCGTCGCCTCAGAACAGATTCCAGACGGAGAGCGAACGGAGCGGTTCCACCTTCACGAAGCATCCGCCGAAGCGAGTGCCATTCCGTGGCGCAACCCTCCTTGCCCTGCTAAGAATGACTCAAATCCAAAGTGACTCATAATCGCGTCGAGAATGAGCAAAGCTGCCGCAGCAACGTCTTCTCGGCCTGTCAAGACGGATGGGTTGAGACACCGAACCAACTCAGGAGACATTAAGAGCAACCGATCGCGCCACTCGCGAACTATCTCGAGAGGGATTGTTGGCGCAGAGTCGTTGGATCCGATGAGCGTCGTCAGCACGCGTGCAGTTCCGCCGCATTCGATCAGCGGCAACCCGGCGAACGCATGCGCAGAAATCGTATCCAGAACAGCGCGCACTTCTCGTTCCCCTCTGTGGATCTCTGCTGAAGACGGCGGTTGGCTCGAAAGAAACCTCTCCGTGAGACGCACGCTGCCCATATCTACGGAGTGACGGTAGCGAATCTCTCCACCTTTGCCGACGATGAACTCTGTCGAGCCGCCGCCGATGTCGAGCACGCAGGCCTCAGAGACATCTGGAACCATCGCCAACGCGCCTCGGAAACTGAGTTCGGCTTCTTCATCACCTGAGATCACGCGGTAATCAAGCTTTAGCTCGTCCCACACCCGTTCGATGAGAACGTGCGTGTTCGTTGCGTCGCGCGAAGCGCTGGTCGCGGCGATCACAATGCTGTTGGCGTTGTAACGTTTGGCCGTGGCTTTGCATTCCTCAAGCCGTGCTACAACACGATCCATGGCGGCCTCGGCGAGCCTTCCAGATCTATCCACGCCCTCGCCAAGACGAGCAAACCGCTCTTTATCGGCCACTACTTCAAGGTTTCCTTCTGGATGAACATCGGCGACGAGGCACATCACGGTATTCGTGCCCACGTCAATCGCAGCGATGCGCTTTACACCTTCCGACACGTGCATCCCCACCATTCGTTCTCTTCCGTCTCGTCGCTGAATTCAAGCCCGACAGGATGCAGAACAGTCATCATATGATCCTTCTCCGAACGCAGCAAACCAGCTAAGACGAGGTGGCCACCGCTCCTCAGCTTTTGCGCAAGCTGTGGAATAAGTGGTTCGAGCCTATAGCGAACCATGTTGGCAAGCACGACATCGTACCCGGCCTCGGGCACAACCTCTATCGCACCCTCGCGAACCTCGAAACGGTCTCCTACAGCATTTAGTGTTGCGTTTTCAGCAGCGCTTTCTACAGCCAAAGTGTCAATGTCAAACCCAAGGGCGGATCGTGCTCCGAGTTTCAAAGAGGCGATGGCAAGAATGCCCGTTCCCGTCCCGGCATCCAGAACGACATCTCCTTCCTTGACTATCCTCTCAAGGAGACGAATCGCGATCCGCGTGCTTTCGTGATATCCCGTCCCGAAGCTCATCTTCGGATCTATCAGAAGAAGTTCTTTAGCAGCGTGCTCTGGTCCAAGGTTTGCCCAGGTTGGCGCAATGACAAACCTCCCCACATCCAGTGGTTCTATGCTGGCTTCCCACGTTGCATTCCAATTCTTCTCGGGCAGCATCTCGACTTTGATCTGCGCCTCCACCAGTCGAGCCCGGAGCCATCCCATGAGCTTCGCTTCGATCTCTCGCCACGCGCCGACCGGCCCATAGGCCTTCAGCTCATCCCCTTCCTCCATAAACGCATCGAAACCGATCTCGGCCAGTTCGGCGATGAGGAGTTCGTGCAGGCCCTCGTCTAGACGAATAGTGAGAGCCAGCGTTTCCATGGAAGGCGGTAGAATGAGGGCGAAGCTACCTCCTTAAAGCTCACTCGCGGTAAATAACAATGCCCCAGGAGGCGGGGTCGTTAGGTGGCTGGCCGAAATCGCCGTAGGCATGGCTTCCATCGGTTACATAGTGGACCGTGTAACGCCCTGCTGAAAGTGGCACAGAGCCATTGAAAAGGCGATTTTTAGCGGTTCCTCCTGCTCTGGTCGTGTTCTCGCGGGTCATCTCCCAGATCCTCTCGCCGCCGGAATCCTCAATCCATGCGTAGTCGTACGCACCGCTCGGAAGGATTTCTCCCAATGCGTAAATGCGAATCCGACCCGAATCCTGAAGAAGAAAGGTTGCTCGACGATGTTCGTCGTTGCCCACGCGCTTGAAGCGAACCAATACTTCGCCAGAGGGAGCGCCCAAGCTGTCCGTCCCGATGTGCTCGATGTCGTCCGGAGGTGAGTCTTGGCGAGTCACGGCGCCTAGATCAAAATCCGGGTCGAAGGCAAACAACGTAATTCCCCAGCGGTCTGGGTTGTCAGGTGGGTCGCTGTTGAAATCGCCACAATTATGGCTTCCATCCGTGCGATAGGACAACGTATACGTTCCGGGGGTCAGCGTGAGAATAGCTTCGGCAAGACGATTCTTATCGGTTCCGCCAGCGTGGCGAGTTTCCACCCGTTCCATGGACCAGACTTCTTCTGTGCCTACCGTGTTTGGCGGCTGCCTGAGAAGCACACCGTAATCGTACGAGGAGCTGCCGATCACCTCCCCGACCGACGAGATCATCACAGCGGTTGTGTCTGGCAATGTAAACGTGTCCTCCAATAGTTCGTCTTCCCCTACGCAGGAGAATGACGCGATACGAGGCAATCTGCCACTCCACGGATCAAACTCGGCAATGCGATTTCCAACCGTCGAATCGGCGGCCGACATGGTGAATCCCCAACTGACGGGGTTGAGTGGAGGATTGCCTGTCCAATCGTCGTACGCGTGGCTTCGGTCCGTCGTAAACGACGCCTTATAGAATCCGCGTGACAGCGTAACCGTCGTATCTACGCGTTGGTTCTTGATGGAACCACCTGCCCAGATCATGGGCGAATTCGCCATGTCCCAGATTGCCTCGTTATCGAATATGCGGCTAATCTGGGCCCCATCCAGCAGTTCGCCATCCACCAGCTCTCCTGTGGCTTGCAATCGGACATCTATGGGTGCGGAAACCTCGAAAACGTACATATGTTCGGCGTTGTTACGAGCAGCTCCGCTTGTCCAGATAAGGCCTTCCGGCAGAGTAATGTTCTTGTCCGGTCGTGTATCCGAGCCGTGCAATCCGTGAACTACTTCGCTGGCCTCGGGCTCGGCATACGACAGCGAAAAGCGCCACCTTTCGGCATCGCCGTGCCAGATTCGGCCATCGCGGCTTATCAAGGAGCCAAGTCTATCAATAATCCCGTTGCCGGAATCGATAGCCTCTTGAAGCGGATCTCCGTATGACGTAAACCATGCGTCGTAAATGCCCGGCTCAAATGACAGCGTGTCATCCACCGTGGCCAGCGTTCCTCGGCCAGGCGTCGCATTTTCCGGAAGCATTTGCCACACCACATCACCAGTTGCCCGGTCTACAATCCAACCGTAGGCCGCAAGATCGTCCCCCTCGAATGAACCAACCGCATGAACAGCTAATCGCACTCGACTGTCTACCTGAAAAGCATTTGTGTGTAGCTCATTGGGGTCAAGAGACGTACCAAATGAAACCGGCCCATCCGAGTCACCAAAGCCGCCCATGTACTTTACGAGCGCAAAGATGAGTACGCCAACAAGCGCAATGAGCAGGAAGCGGGAAAAGAAGTTGCGCAAAGTGTGAGAAGGGGCTGATTTGATCGGATGATACGCCGGATCTTTACGGAGGCGCGCGTACAAGGTTGCTCGCTGTGGCACGTACCGAAGATGCGCCCAAGTATATTCCACGATGGCTTTCTTGGCAGCCTCGCATCTGCCGATGTAACCTGAGCACCCGTCTTTGCGATAAGCCGGAGTTGTCGACCCGCGTTTTCCCCGCTTCTGTGCCTGAGTTGCCGCAACCAATCGTCCAATTTCGTTCTCTGCTACCCGCAGGTCGTGCTGGACACATTGCACTTGTAGTTGCGGCGGCCGTTCTTTTTTCTGCGTTGGCGGTTGCTCACAGTGGATTTTCCCTGATCGGAGCTCCAGTGACTTCTCTCACGCGAGCACTCATCAACGTGGGTAGTGTGGGGTTTGCGACCCTCGTGTACTTCGCGGCAACGCCCTGGTTTGAGCGTGCGGGATATGATCCGCTGCGGACGCTCTGGCGTGCACTCCTCACCGCGGGTGGTTTGCTTATGGCAATGGTCGTGCTGAGAATGTTTGTCGGCGAGGGGCAAATGAACCCGCGCACATCCCTTTCGGGCGACATAGAAACTGCGATAGCGACAGTCGTTCTGGCATTTATGGAAACGTCCTTTGCTGTTGTGATTTTGCACTCCATACGGCCACTCGTGCTCTTCCGACGCACACGAGTAACGCGACGCATCTGGCAGGCCATGCTCGCCACAATGGGGCTGGCAGCGCTCTCCACTGCACTGCTTCTCCCGAGCGCCAATCCGTCCTTGGTGACGAGTCTGTTGCTGTTCGTAAGCGTAGCACCCATGGTGTACTGCGCATTTCGATTGGGATGGATCGTGCCGCTGACATTTCGTCACAAGCTCATGTCGATGGTTTTCTCGGCTGGGCTTGCTGGTCTCATCGGCCTTGTGCTTTTTCAACAATTTGTCGGTCTGGCATCGGCAGTCGGATCCTTTGCAGGCGATCGGGTCCCGTACGTCCATCTCTTTAGTCGCTCTCTTGGCGAGATCGTTGTCTTCAGTCTTGTTTTCGGCCTCTTGTACACAATCACGGCCGTTCTCTCACTCCTTTTTCACCTCCCGACTACCCAGGCGTTTGCTCAACAAACCGGCGAGATTCGAGCCTTCAAGGCTTTGGCAGAGCTTTCCAGTGAAGTTCTCGACCGAGACCAACTTGTTGAAACCATTTCAGGCTCGCCCGTTCTTGCGGGCATCGCCGAATCGGCCTGGATCGCATTAATTGATCCCGCCAGTGGTTCGCTAACGCCCCAGGTTGTCGCGGCTTCTGGGGTCACCAAGCAAGATGCTATCCGGCTCGTAGCCATCGAAGCGCTTGTTGAGGATGTTGCCCATAGCACAATGCCCATACTCCTCGGGACTGCCGCGGCGGACCATCGTGTACGTGCTACGCATGGAGATCATTTGGGTAGCCTCGCCGTACTTCCGTTGGTAGCGGGAGGCCAGTCGTACGGTGCTCTCTTTGCAGCAAAAGCCATGACGGATGGGTTCGAAGACGACGACGTAGCGGCTCTTGCTACGTTTGCCGGTCAAGCAGCCCTGGCGCTCTCGCATGCTTCGCTCTTTCAGGACGCATTGGAAAAAGAGCGGCTGGCACGAGAGTTGGCACTGGCACGTGAAGTTCAGCAACGCTTGCTTCCGCAGACACTGCCGGAAATCGAAGGTGTCGAGATAGCAGTCGCCGAGCACCCAGCCCAGGAGATCGCGGGTGATTACTACGATGTGGTCGATTTGGGAGAGGGTTGCTTCGGAATCCTCGTGGCTGACGTGGCTGGGAAAGGTGCGGCAGCGGCCTTCTATATGGCGCAGTTGAAGGGGGTATTTCAGAGCGCGGCGAAGATGACTGCGTCACCCGGCGCTTTTTTGGCCCTAGCCAACGAAGCACTTACACCTTCACTGGCACGCCGTGCGTTCATTTCCGCGACATACGGAATTGTCGATACCCGCGAGGGTACGTTTACCGTTGCACGGGCTGGACACTGTCCGACCGTGATGGCTCGGGAAGGCGACGGTCCGTGGCTCCTTCGTGCAGACGGCCTGGGAATTGGCCTGGACGCCGGACCACTTTTTCGCCGAACACTGAGGGAACAGGTGGTCCATCTGTCGCCCGGCGATGTTTTTACATTGTACACCGACGGCCTTGTTGAAGCCCGCAACAACGAAGGCGATGAGTATGGATACGAGCGTCTCACAGATGCCGTACACGACCTGCGCAAACGAGCCGCTACGGACATCCTCGCGGGACTCCTCGTAGACCAGCGTGGATTCGCAGAAGGCAATCAACTCGCTGACGATCTTACGGTGGTTGTTCTTAAATGGAACGGAACAGCCAACCTCCTCGACCACCCCGAAACCGCCGAACCGTTCACCATTCGCCCTGCGTTCGCATAAGCCCGAACCTGCGCCTCCGCTTTCCTAACCACAATGAGCAACTTTTCTGTTTCCTTCCGCCATCGCGACGATATTTGCGTCCTTGACCTCACAGGCGAACTTGATGCCCACACAGCGGCAGAGTTCGAAGCTGCGCTACAAAAGTGCGTAACCGAAGGGGATTGCAAGCTCGTGGTTCAAGGGAAGGACTTGCAATACATCTCTTCTGCAGGCCTGGGTGTATTCATGGCATTCATCGAACCCGTCCGCGATGGCGGTGGCGACATCAAGGTTGCTGGCCTTCAGCCACGCGTCTTCACAGTATTCGATCTCCTTGGCTTCCCGCTTCTATTCGACATATTGGATACCGAGGACGAAGCAGTCGCACGTTTCAATGGCAGCCCTGCCGACCAATCCTAATGGCTCGCTGCTCTCATAAACTGTCCATTCCTAGCCGGACGAGTCAACTCGCCCGTGTCCGCCGGTGCGTGGCTGTTTGGGCTGAGGAAGCAGGTCTATCCCAGAAGGACGCCGACGCGCTGCAAATGGCGGTGGATGAAGCCTGCGCGAACGCAATTGAACACGGCTATGCGGGCAAGCCGGACGGTACTGTAGATGTGCTAGCCACACTGAAGTCCAACGCGATAATCGTAACTGTGCGGCATCACGGCGCACCCTTCAATCCGGACTTGCATCAACGGGCAGCGTTGACGGATATGCGCAAAAACCGTCGCAAACACGGCTACGGACTTCACCTGATGCACAAACTGGTCGACGAGGTGCGCTTTAAGGCTAGCGGACGGACGAGCGAGGTGCGGTTAACGAAATGTCGTAATGGAACGAAAACGTAGACTAGGAATCGACTGCTGTACGAGCCTGTTTCTCAGCAAATACAAATTCAGCGAACCCGATCACATCCCAGAAATCGCTGCCCTTTATCTTCTTGCGCAGCAGAAATTTCAAGGGAACGTGTAAGGGGAAAAGTGCAATGCGCCGTTTGTCGCGCCGCGTGCCCGCGCGAATAATCGAAAAGCCCTCGTTCAGCAACACGTTGGCTATCTCCTTGGCACTGTAGACCCGAACGTGCGTTGGATCGTCGCAGAAATTCAGCGTGCCTTCCATAGAGGGCAGCGTGAGCGAACGTTCGGACGGAAACTCGACGTAGATCTTCCCGCCAACCTTAAGCTTGTTTGCGAGATCGCACAAAACCTGTTCGCCATTGGGGATGTGTTCAATCACGTGCGACATGACGATCACATCGAAGAAGTCGTCGGGCACCACATCCAGAGAGTCGGTCGATAGATCCAACTTGTAGTACCCGCTCATCACGGCCCGGTCGCTTTCGTCATTGCCGTGATTCTCGCGGTCGATTCCGTAGTAGTTCCAGTCGGGGAACCACCGCTTCGTGATGCTAGGTGCGTGGCTTCCACAACCAACGTCGAGGTAGTTGATTGCTCTACCGCCATATTCCCGCTTGAGGAACCCGAAACGGAAGGGCATTATCACACTATGCATAGAGAGCTATTACCGGGCGGAGAAGTTGTATCGATTGGCTCTTTTCAAGAGTGCCGAAGATATGGAGGTGACACGGCTCAGATTCTTGGCCTCAATTAACCATGCGCGCCAGTTCAAGCGTGGTCTGATCTATGGATTTGCGGCGACTCCAGACCTCTGCAATCGGCGTGCGTTTGATCTTCCCGTCCACGACACCGACCATTACGTTGCTGTGACCTTCAATCAGTGATTCGACAGCTGCTACGCCGAGGCGTGTGGCGAGAACACGATCTCTAGCGGTTGGTGCCCCACCCCGTTGCACATGGCCAAGCACCGTAACCCTGAGATCGAGGTCCTGAAACCGTTCGTCCCTAGGTAGTGCTTGAGCAATGGTCTGCGCCCCGTTTAGACTCGGCCCCTCAGCGATGACAACTATGCTGCTTCTGTGCTTTTCAGACATCAATTCGGCGAGCCTATCTTTGATGGATTCGATGTCCTCAAGCTGCTCGGGAACGACGATGAGCTCGGCCCCGGCGCCAATTCCACACGCGAGGGCAATGAACCCAGAGTCGCGGCCCATGACTTCAATGAGAAACAGCCGCTCGTGTGCGTCGGCGGTGTCGCGGATTTTGTCGATGCTATCCAGTGCCGTATTGATCGCGGTGTCGAAGCCAATGGACTCATCCGTACCGTACAGATCGTTGTCAATGGTCCCAGGGCAGCCGACGACCGCAAAACCGTGCTCCTCGGCCAGTAGCGTGGCTCCGTGAAGTGTGCCGTCGCCTCCGATGGCCACGAGCGCATTAATGCCGGCATTCCTCAGATTCTTTGCGGCCTGCAGGCGACCAGCTTTTGTTCGGAACTCTGTGCTGCGGCCACTTTTGAGGATCGTGCCGCCAGTTTGGAGGATGTTGGAAACGGATTGTCGTCCCATTTCGGCAAACTCGCCCGAAATCATCCCAGCATAGCCACGACGAATTCCGATGACTTTGAGTCCAGCAACCAACGCTCGGCGCGTAACGGCTCGAATACACGCGTTCATCCCAGGAGCATCACCACCAGAAGTGTATACGCCGATTCGAGTTAATTGGGCCATACTCAGTTGACTTCTCGAGGATCTACTGGCCGGGCCACGATGATGCCGATCTGAATGTCATTCCCGCGAATGTAACTGGCTAGATCCTCCGCCACTTTGACTTCTCCTGTGCTGGAGGCGTGCAAGAATCCAACACCATTTTCCATGCGATGGACGAAACCCGTATGTGTTACGTCTAACCCGCCAATGTGGGTCGCGGTGGCAATCACATCGCCTGCCTCAAGCTGATCGTAAACCGATTCGATACGATCTTCCGGCACGTAGTACAGCTCTCGTCCCCGGATCGCTTGCTCCATTCCCACGATACACGCGTATGTAGAATCGTCGACGAGTCGGGCATAGGAATCGCGATGGCTCGTCATAAAATCCAAGTTCTTGGGAAGTACGACCCCGCCAATTCCCAGCGTAATGTTGACCAATTGATCACGTGACGCGTTGTCGAAAATCCAATCCGTAAAGTAATGTAGACGTGAGCAATAGCCATCCAAGGCGCCGTTTCGGTAGCGCAGGTCCTCAAGATTGGCGATGTAGGTGGCAAACGAATAATCCTCCTCCGCAATCCCCTTCGCCAGGGCCAAAACGTTCTCGACGTACAGCACGCAGTCGAAACCCGTAAGATTAACGACGAGGTTTTCCTCGGAACCAACATCTAGCAGCCCATCCTGATAAGGCGTGCCCACCAGGCTTTTTCCAACGGCTTGCACGATCTCGCCATAAGGGCGTGCGTGAAGCTCCTCCGAATGCGCGAGCGACATTACGCGATCAAACGTAGCCATCGTTTCCGGGTCCGCAGTCGTATCGGAAGCTGCCACGACGGGTAGTTGTTGCATTTGCTCAGCAGAATCGGGTGCGGGGGCGTCAGCGCAGGCCATAAGCAACATGGCAACTAGAAGGCAGGCGAAGCGAACCATAGCGGTCTCGGAGGGATGTCTCTCGGTAACGAGTGAGGTCTCAAAATAGCTTCCAAATTTTGCTGCAAGGTTACGATGTGGTCAAGCAACTCGGTCAAGAGCATCCCATTTGGCCGAGATCTTAAGCGCGCGAGCAAGGCGTGATTCGTACTCACACCTCGAGATTACAACCACTCCCAGACGAGCGAGATGAGGCGTGTTCATTTGTGTGTCGAGCAGGACAAATCCACCATTCCGGAGTCGGTCCACGAGGTGTGCCAGGGCAACTTTCGAAGCATCGCGTACCCGGCTGAACATGGACTCGCCAAAGAACGCACCACCGATGGCGACCCCATACAAACCTCCAACCAACTCTTTGTCCAACCTGCATTCAACACTGTGCGCAAAACCTCTTTCATGCAGGTTCGTGTACGCTTCAACCAGCTCTTCCGAGATCCACGTCGTCTTACGATCGTCAGATGGTTCCGCGCACATCCGCATTACGCGTTCGAAGGCGGCGTCTACGCGAATGTCAAACTTGCCTTTCTGGATTGTGCGCGCCAGGGACTTTGATACATGCAATCCATCTAGCGGCAATATGGCACGCGGATCTGGCGCATACCAAGAAATCCGATCATCATCGTCGGGCTCGGCCATAGGAAAGAGCCCACTACAATAAGCAGAAAGCAGGAGGTCCGTTGTAAGCGGTGGATGCATAGGGTGTCGCGAAAGTCCCTCAAAATGCGATTTCTGGACATACTGCGCAAGTCGTCGCGGTATCTTGCGCCCCTAACAAATGTCCCTTATGTCTGTTCAGATCCGCCTTGGAGATCGCTCCTTTGACATCGGTCAAAACAGCGACACGTTCACTCTTGATGGCGAGCCTCTAGACGCTCGCTTCGAGCGACTGAATGACTATTCTGGCGTTCTTTTTCTGGGCGGGCAGACACACGTCATCACATTTGAAAGAGCAGGTGAGCACATCCGGGTGACCACGGGTGGGATACGACAAGATGCCATCGTAAAAGACGAAACAGCCCTACTACTCGAACAATTTGGATTTGATGAGGTTGATTCTTCGGCAGAGCGGGAAGTCCATGCACCTATGCCTGGCCTCGTGTTGCAAGTCTTGGTCGAGCCTGGGCAGACTGTCGAAGAAGGTCAGGGGTTAGTCGTTCTTGAGGCAATGAAGATGGAAAACGAACTCCGGGCAGCCCTTTCGGGTACGGTGGCTGCAGTACACGTCGCCCCAGGCGACGCAGTTGGGAAGAACGCCCTGCTTGTCGAGTTGGACGCTTAGGCTGCCGTGATTCTCGTTACCGGCGCAACTGGTTTTCTTGGAGCAACGCTGACTCGGCAACTCATAACGGAAGGGAGGTCAGTCCGCATCCTGCGACGCGAGAACTCCAAACTGGACCTACTGGGCGATGCCGCCCAACACGTTGACCATGCCATCGGCGACGTGACCAACTATCCTTCCGTTCGGGCAGCAATGAGCGGCATTCAACACGTATACCATGCCGCGGCTTACGTGGGGTTTGGTGGGAAAAAGGAGGAGGAGCGGCTAATAGAGATCAACGCAGGCGGAACGGCCAACGTTGCGGACGCAACAAACGAGGCAGGCGCCGAGCGTATGGTTCATGTGTCCAGCATTGCTGCCATTGGCCGACAGCGAGGACAAATGGAGCCGATTACTGAGAACGAAGAATGGGTCACTTCGAAAGAGAACTCATCCTATGCGACCAGCAAGCATTTGGCGGAGATGGAAATCCATCGGGCCATTGCCGAGGGCCTGGACGCCGTAATGGTGAATCCAGCACTCATATTCGGGCCAGGGCGCGAAGACGAGAACACCATGGCTATCGTCAAGAAGGTGCAAGATGGGCGTGTGCCTGCAATACCCTCCGGCGGAACGTGCGTGGTGGATGTAGACGATGTAGCGGCGGGAATACGAGCAGCGATGCATCGGGGAACGAAGGGCGACCGGTACATCCTCGGCGGCGACAATATTTCATGGGCCGAAATCTTCGGCACGCTGGCAGATGCGATGGACGCGAAACTCCCGCGCCTCACGCTTACGCGTGGTCCGGCCATGGCCATGGCGGCGATTTCAGAAACACTATCCAAGCTAGTTCGCATCAAGCCTCTCATCACGCGAGAGACTGCCCGTACGGCAACATCAACCTACCTCTACTGCAACAATAAGGCTGTGGAAGAACTCGGCTGCACGTTCAGACCATTTCGAGAGACAGCCGAACGAATCGCGGCATCACTTCGATGATCAATTGGCTGCGAGCCAGCCTTCCAGCAAGCCGGGCAAGAGCATCACGCTCGCCCCAAGGACCATCATCATCAGTTGCAGAGCAGATTGCTTGGCAGAATTGCTGTGCCGCAGATTCAACTCCGGGATGAGATCGCTACCCGCTACATAGATGAAGGCACCGGCTGTGATTGGCAGCAGATAATCGGCAAAACCCTCAACTCTGGCACCAATGACAAGCGCCATAATTGCTCCTACAACGCCTACAAGGCCAGAAAGAAAGTTGTACAACAAGGCTCGCTTGGCACTATACCCTCCGTAGACGAGTACGCCGAAGTCACCAATCTCCTGAGGAATCTCATGCAGCATCACGGCAATGGTGGTCACGATTCCCGCCGGAATCGAGACCAAATATGCTGCCGCGACAATCATCCCATCAATAAAATTGTGGACGGCGTCACCAATGAGGTTCATCTTGGCAAAAGGCGCGATCTCGCCATGTCGACGGTGCCCATGCGAATGACCGTGGTTGTGGCCATCCTCCGAAGGCATGCCATGGTGGTGTCGCCAATGGAGAAATTTCTCCATCACAAAGAAGCTCAGGACTCCAGCCAGCACGAGTCCACCAATTAGCGTCCCGTTTCCCAGTTGCTCGTAGGCTCTTGGAATGAGGTGGAGAAGCGCGCCACTCAGCATTGCCCCGACGGCAAACGACACCAAGAGAAAAATGACGCGCTCAAGCCGCGCACGGCCAAGCGACAGAGTGAATACGCCCGCAAGCGAAACAAGACTCACGAGCAGCACACTTCCTATGGCTAGTACCCAGACAGGCATGAAGAACACCTCCTAGAAGTGACGTAAATGCGTTAACCGACGGTCGTGCTGCTTCATTCCGCGGACGCCATTTCGCCCGGGGGAGCAAGTGGATAATCTGCCTCTACCGCGCCATTCGCCATATCGCTAAGGCGTCGTTTGAGCAAACGCTTCTTCAGAGGCGAGAGGTAGTCAAGAAAGAGAATGCCGTTGAGATGATCCAGTTCGTGCTGGAAAACCCGACCAAGGATGTCATCCGCATCCAGCTCATGCTCGTTGAAGTGGCGGTCCTTGAATCGAATGCGTAGCCGCTCGGGCCGCGTAACCCACTCCACAATCCCCGGAATGGAGAGACAGCCTTCCTCAAACTCCATAACCGCGTCTTCTTCAATTCCGATTACTTCGGGGTTGATGAGGGCCAATGGCTCTTGCGCGAAAAAGGGAATCTCTCCATCGTTTGTTTCCGCGATCTCTTCGGCAGCGCCTCTGAGATCTATCACGAACAACCGCTCCTGTCGGCCCACTTGAGGCGCAGCAAGCCCAACGCCCGTAGCGTTGTGCATCGTCTCGATCATGTCGTCGATGAGACCTTGCAATTCATCCGAGTCCTCCTTGATCGGAATGGTCCTTTCTCTTAGGACGGGTTGGCCGTACGTGTAAATGGGCAGAATCATAGGAGGGGAAACAGCGGACAAGAAGGTACTTCGGCCAGCGTCAAGAGATATCCTCTTCGACACCTCCGTGTTCCTCCAGATAATCTTGGAGAATGAGGACCGCCGCCGCGGCATCGAGACGTCCTTTTTCACGGCGAGCCTTCTTTCTTATTCCTGCCTCTACCAGAGTTTGCACCGCTCTGCGAGACGTGTGACGCTCGTCTTGCCGAACGATTTGGACACCCCGCAGCGCATTGTTCAAACGTCCGAAATATGGCTCGACCCGCCGCACAGCTTCCCCCTCGTCTCCATCCTCCGTGAGTGGCCAGCCCATCACAATTACCTCTATTCCCTCGTCGAGGTCGAGTTGTTTCAGTCGGGCAACCGCTTCGTCTGGCGAAAACGTACCAACGGGCTGGGCAAACATTCGCAAGGGATCCGTCATTGCCAAACCAACGCGTTTGGTGCCGAAATCGACCGCGACAATTCTAGTATATGATTTGCTCATGCGGATAGATACAAAGAGGCCGGGCTGTTTAAACAACCCGGCCTCAGTTACTACACAGTGGCCTTACGGGGCCAACGATGTTCAGTGTCCGTTCGTGCGGCCACTAACCACAAGGGCCAGCTCCTTCTCAGACAGCCCTGCGTCGGCACTGCCTTCCGGGATGCTGTAACCCAACGAGGAAAGTGGCTTCTGCAACTCTTCCTTCATCAGCTTGCTCGGCTTGAAATGGGTCTTACGGCGGCTCGGGATGAAAACGGTCTCGTTGGTCTTGGGATTACGCGCCTTTGGCTTTGCCTTGGTCTTTTTGACCTCGAACACACCAAAATCGCGAAGCTCAATACGGACCTCAGGGTCGGCTTCAATCATCAACTCACGGATGGCTTCAATTACGGCGCTTACCCAGGGTTCACTTTTATAAATGGGCTGGCCCTGAATTGTAGCGACGCGACGAGCAACATCTTTCTTCGTAAGCGTAGGTACGCGCTTGGATATCATTTTTTGTATATGGTGTAATGGGAGATGTGGCGGATGACGTGGCTACGGTCAGTCGTAATACATGCTCGCGCGGCGACAGTCAGTTGACAAATTTAGGCACACAGCCTCTGCATTTATTGAGGTTTGTCTGAGGACTGAACACTGTTACGATGAAATGCGACGTTCCTTCACTTCAGCTTCTACTTCAGCACGCGGATGTCACGAGGGCGGTTAGGATTTATTCCTCAAACCGGTAGACACCATAGATCCCGTCCAGCCTAGCCAGCCGCTGAATTATTCGGCGGAGCTGTTTCAGGTCGCTTACAAAGATCACCAAGGTCCCTTCAAAGAGGCCGTCTTCACTCTCAACTGTAATCGAACGGATGTTCGTTTTGAGGCTTTTTGAAATCACCGTTGTGATGTCGCTAACAATGCCTACACGGTCTTCTCCCACAATTCGTAGGGCCGCAACAAAATGAACGTCCTTCTGCCGACTCCACTCTACCGGAATGATCCGTTCTGCATGGTCCAGAAGAAGGTTTGGCGCGTTCTTGCATGTCACGCGGTGGATCTTGATTGAGCCTGTCTTGGAAATGTAGCCGAAGACATCGTCGCCAGGGATTGGATTGCAGCAGGGCGCGTACTTGACGGCCATGTCTGTGTGTTTCTCGCCATCAATGATGAGGGCAGTCTTCCCGATCTCCTGAGCATCTGCCGCAAACTGCTCAATTTCCAGCCGAGCAGTTGAATCCGCAGATGCGGCCTCTTCCTCGGCTTCTTTCTCTGCCCCTCGCTTGATGAATCGAACAAACTCGTCGGCGTCGTACAGACCTGCGCCGATCTCGTAGAAAAGCTGCTGACTCGTTGGAAACTTGAGGCGCGAAGACGCCCGGTTGATCAGCTGTTCGTCTATTTCAACCTTGGCGCGGCGCATCTTTCGCTCCAACGTCTCCCTGCCCGCGTCTACAGCATTTCGGCGCTTCTCGTTAATCCAGTGTCGGATTCGGCTTCGCGCCTTGTGTGTAACCACGAACTTCATCCAGTCCGGGTTTGGCGATTGCTTTTTGGAAGTCAGCACTTCCACCTGATCCCCCGAGGTCAGCACGTACGAAAGCGGTACCATCTTGTTATTGACCTTCGCCCCAATGCAGTTGAAGCCAACCTGCGTGTGGATCTGGAATGCAAAATCGACGGGCGTTGCGCCTCGCGGCAAAGTCATCAAATCACCACGAGGGGTAAAAACGTAGATCTCCTCGTCGTATAAATTGAGCTGGAACTCTTTTACGAACTCGTCAGCGTCGTTCGCGCGGGGGTTTTCCAGGAGGTCGCGGACCCATTCATACATCGCATCGACACGCGCATCCCGCCCGGAAGTGTCCACGACCGGAGCGCCATCCCCTGAGGGTCCGCCCATCTCGTCCTTGTATTTCCAGTGCGCAGCCACACCCCGTTCTGCGATCTCGTGCATTTCAGCCGTACGAATCTGGATTTCGACAGGCTTGCCCTCGGAGCCAATTACGGTCGTGTGCAGGCTTTGGTAACCGTTGGATTTCGCAACCGAGATAAAGTCCCGGAAACGCTCGGGCAACGGTTGGTACAAGTCGGTCAGGATGGAATAGACACGCCAGCAATCCTCCCTGCCCTTCTTCCCTTCACTGTGAAGGATGACGCGGATGGCAAAGAGATCGTATATCTCGTCGAGCTCTTTCTCCTGCTTACGCATCTTCCGAAAAATGGAATAAATGCTCTTAGGGCGCCCATAGATCTCGAATTCGAACCCGGCCTCGTCTAGCTCTCGCCGGATCGGGTTGATGAAACCTTCCACGAACCGCTCACGCTGTCGTCGCTTGGCTTTGAGGCCATCAGCGATGGCTTTGTATGCATCGGATTCGAGGTACTTGAGGCTCAGGTCCTCCAATTCGCTTTTTACCTCGTGGAGCCCGAATCGATGCGCCAGCGGGGCAAAGAGATCTAGGGTGTCTGCGGCAATTTTTAGTTGTTTCTCGTGAGGAAGCGAATCCAGCGTCCGCATGTTGTGGAGACGGTCGGCAAACTTGACGAGAATCACGCGGATGTCGCTTGCCATACTCAACATCAGCTTCCGAACGTTTTCCGCCCGCCCCAGCGCTCGCGTCGAAAAGACCTGATCGATCTTCGTTACGCCATCCGTAATGTTCGCGACCTCAGCTCCGAATTCCGATTCGATGAGACCTAGCGAAAGATCCGTGTCCTCTACTGTGTCATGCAGAAGCGCCGCAATCACCGTCGTGTCATCGAAGCGAATATCCCGGGCGGCGATCAAAGCCACCTCCAGCGGATGCGAGATGTAGAGTTCGCCTGAGGCGCGGCGGTCATCGCGATGTGCCCAGTAAGCTACCTGAAATGCTCTGCGGATGCGTTCTTCGTCCACGCTAGGCAGATTTCGGCGGCAGTGCTCAATGAGCACGCGAAGCCGCCGCTCGTACTCAGAGTGGACGCTGAGATCGCGGAGTTGGCTGTTGAGATAGGCGGAGGCCTGAATCATTGAAGCAGCATGATGCGGATTCGGATGTTAACGAAACGAGCGCTATGTGTTCCTTTGCAGATGTGCGAGTAAACCAAACGTGTCTCTACCATTGCGTGCCATCATCTAAAACGCTATGCGCCTCGTTCTGCTTTGCTCGGGCGTGCTTCTGGCCGGTTGCCGCGGAAGTCTTCTCAATCGCTACGACGAAAGTCAGAAGCCGCAGGTTGATGTTCAGCACACCGTAGCAACAGATCCACCTGCAATCTTACGGACACCGCCAGACGCAGCCTCGGTGGAAGTCCGTGACGCGGAAACCAACCGAGTTATGTGGCGCATCGAACAGGGCAACGGACCTCAAGGGCCAAGTCCAGTACGTTCACCGTTGACATACGGCTCAGGAGCTCCGCGTCACATCAACCCGCCCGACAATGCCGAACCGCGGTTCGTCGCTGGACCAGAGCCCCTCGGTCCCGACCGTGTCTACAAAGTCACCGTGCACCGCTACGATCTGGGCTTCATGGAATCTGGAGGCGGCTTTACTGGTGTGCGTCCAAACACCTACGAAACGACAGGTGAGTTCAGGACATTGAACACGATCCCGTTGGACGGGCAATAGTTGAGATGCTATTTCGGCGGCAGGGACTCAGCGTTGGCAACGCCTCGTGCCACCCAGGCTGCCAGATCAGCATCCGATTCAAACCCGGCTGGTTCCACGTACACCATCCCTTTCATGGAACGCCCCGTGAAATCCATTTCCCGCGTATTTGGCTGCGCGATGGCGTCTCCAAATCCATCCTTTCCGACCCGCACCATGATGTCGTCGTACCTATCGCTCATCACGCCGCACGTCATGTGCCCGGAAACCATGAAACAGAGGCCGCCGAACATCTTCTTCTCGACCACATCGTCGCGGTCGGTCAGTGCTTCGCGGATGCGTTGAGCAAGTTCTTCGTCGTAGGCCATGGAATTCTTGATTATCGAAGTACGGTAAGCATTCGGATGTAGGGCCGACCATCGGCCTCCAATCGTACAACATAGACGCCACCGGGAATTGCGTGTACATCCCATAACACTTCATGAAAGCCCGCCGCCCGGCTTCCGTCAGATAGCGTTGCGATGAGGCGACCCGCCAGATCATAAACCGTCACCTTCACGTTTGCGACTTCCGTCAGCTCAAATCGTAGCGCCGTTTGTGTCCGGAAGGGATTAGGGAACGCGGCGCGGAGTGCGACAAGATCTGGTGCTTCTGTCGGCTCGGAATCCGTTACAATGTCGAATGGATCGGACCAGCGAACGTCCGTGATCGAGTCGTCCGTGAGAGTTCTCAAGAAGGCAACGAGGGCGGCGCGTTGATCCTCGGAAAAATTGAACCGGACAGGCTGGCCGGCGTCGATCAGGATGCGGTCGAGCGCCGGGTGCGGCTGGATGCCGCTGTTGTAAAACTCGACCACATCCTCAAGCGTCTCGAAGCGGCCGTCGTGCATGTACGGCGCGGTCAGTTCAACATTCCGCAATGAGGTAACCTTGAACCGCCCGTCGCCAACACCCGGATCGGTCGTGATGGGGTCCAGGCCGTTGTTTCGTGGGAAGTCGATAATCTGCAGATCGCCTTCGTGGCACTGATTGCACCTCCCTTCGCCAAAGAATATCTGGAGTCCTTCGTTTTCCTGAGTCGTCAAACCCGGAACTGGTACTCCTGCCGGACCACCCTGAGCTGCTCTTCCTTGATCATAGCGTGAGTTGGGTGCAACCATCGAACGTAGGAACTGCGACAAGGCCAACGAGATACGATCTGACGTGATCTCCTGGGTACCAAACGCATCCGCGAACAAGCCAGGATAGAAGGTTGTGGCTTCCAACCGATCAAGTACGGCCGGGAGCGTCATTCCCATCTCTACGGGGTCCTGGATGGGCATAAGCGTCTGCGCTTCCAGAGACGCCGCGCGTTCGTCCCAGAAATACTTTCCGGTCAGATAGTACCGGGTGAAGCTTAAACCCATCGAATTGCGCGGTGTCGCTCCACCTTCAAACCCTATGCTAAACTGCCGCGGATCGCTGAAACCGTTCTCAGCGAAATGGCAAGAGCCACACGAGACCGTCTCATTCGCCGAAAGCCGCCTGTCATAAAACAACACCCTGCCAAGCGTGGCTCCGGCATCCGTGATCGCGTTGTTGCTGGGGGTATTGTCGGCCTCCTCAATTCCCGGCGTACTTAGATGCGGGGGCAGTCCGATGTCTGCATAATTGTATGGGGTGTCGGGAAGTACGGGCTCGTCTCCTCCGCTTCGTACGGCAAACGCGGCAAGAAGAATCACCGAGGCCAATCCAAAAATGGTAAGCAATCGCCTCATTCGCAGATGCAGAATTTTTAGCAGGGTGAATTCAATGATAGAAGCCCGGTGCCAATTCCGCAAGGCCATCTACCAGACCACTACTTGCGAGCAAGCCACTCGGCATAGAGCTCAGGCCGACGATCACGAAGAAACAAACGCTTCGCATGTGAGCGCTCGACTTCAGACAGATCCAAGTCCGCGTAGAGAATCTCTTCCGAACCCGTCCCTGCGCGCGCGATCACTTCGCCGCTCGGATTACAGACAAACGATTCTCCGGCAAACGTCAGCCGGTCTTCTGTTCCGACGCGATTGCACAGGGCAGTGAACACGCCATTCTGAAAGGCCGTAACCCGTAATTCGGCTTCATAAAGGCCATCGGGCCACTCCCCGACCGTTCCTGCCTGGGGCACCACAATCACTTCCGCGCCAGCCAGAGTCAGCGCCCGCATGTACTCAGGGAAGTGGCGATCGTAGCAAATAGCCACGCCAATTCTACCCGCGGATGTCTCGTAAACTGGCGCTCCCTGATCACCTGGCACATAGTAATCCGTCTCGTGGAAGCCTTCGTAGTCCGTTATGTGGACCATCCGTGTCTTGCCGAGAAACGTTCCATCCGAGTCAATGACGGGCGACGTGTCGAACGTCTCTTTGCCATCTCGCTCAAAAAGATTGAGGACGAGAACGACTCCAAGCTCCTTCGCCAGCGCTGAAAACGCGTCCGCTACCGGTCCCGGAATCGTCTCTGCTTTGGCTAGCGTTTCTGGGGTCGCATGCCGCTGCGGGTAGAATGGTTCAAACGCCAACTCCGCAAAACAAACAACATCAGCTCCGTTCTTCGCTGCCTCACGAACTGCCGCCAATCCTTTCTCGCGATTTGCATCGAGGCCTTCCGTGGCATTCTGCTGGACAAGGGCGATGCGCATATGATCAGGCCGCGATGGGTTGGCGCATGCGCTCATCAAAGGCCCGAGCAAAGCGGGCAGCGGAGGGCGGATTCATCCTGAAATACAGAGCCGGTTCGATCAGTTCGAGTTCCATCAGGAGGAAGCCGGAAACGCTACGAACGAAATCGGCGCGGGCATAGAGCAGGTTGGGTAGAAGGGCGATGGAACGTCGTCCCGCTGCGAGTAATGCAGGCTCGGCCTCGACGGCCTGGATGATTCCGCCGTGCTCTTCTTGCACTCTAAAATCGTCTTTTTTGGGTGTTTTGAGGATAGTGTGGCTGTACTTGCCGTTGAAGTAGAACAGCGAGAACTCGCCTTCGCCAATCACGTTTTGGAGGAAAGGCTGGACCATGTAGGCGCGGTCCTTGAAGACCTCTTTCAGTTCTCCCAGCATCTCTTCCAACGCTTCTTTTGTTAGTCGATACGTATGGTCCGCGTTCGCGCTGATGACGGGTTTGATAATGAATTCATCGGCACCAAGTGCCTTGACGTGAGCAACGATTTCGTCCGCAGTTCCAGTCGCTCCCCACCGCGTCGGAACGATCTCAACACCCTGATTCTCCATTTCCCGGAGGTAGGTCTTCGGGAGGTTCCAGCGAACGACGGATAGCGGATTCTCCAACCGCGCTCCCGACTGCTCAATGTCTTCCAGCACACGCATGAAGTCGTCCGGCGCATCCTGATAATCCCACGGTGTACGAATTACGACGGCGTCGAATCTGCTCCAGTCCTCGTCGGTTTTCCACGAGACGGACGCCACTTCCCAGCCTAGTTCCCGCAAGGGTTCGACAGCGAGATCGTCATCAAAGACGAACTCGTCCAGGGAATCCATGGAAAGGAAAGCGAGGTGGCGCATGAACAACTTGTCAGTCTGAGCCCCGCGGCGCGGGGTGAAGAATCTACACGCAATTTGTTATTGAGCCGGAGACACACGCGACAAGCTCAAAGGGTGACTCCACATCACCACAATTTGGATTACCCTCCAATCAGCTCCCGCGCACTCTCCAGCGCTGCCTCACTCACAGCTTCGCCGCTGAGAAGGCTGGCGATCTGTTCGGCGCGCTCAGACTCTGAGAGCCGACGAATATGTGTCTTCGTCCTGTCGCCTTCGATGGATTTTTCGACTACAAAGTGCGTGTCGCCAAGCGACGCAATCTGAGGAAGGTGCGTGATCGCTATGATCTGATGGAATTGCGCGAGGCGGTGCATGGTCTCGCCTGCGCGGCGCGCGATTGCCCCCGAAATGCCCGAATCGATCTCATCAAATACGAGAATGGGCAGACGCTCACTTTTGGCGAGGATTGCTTTCAGACCCAACATGATGCGGCTGATTTCGCCTCCCGAAGCCACTTTGGTCAGCGGCTTGGGGTTTTCGCCGAGGTTGGCGGAAATGTAGAATTCCACGACATCGGCACCCGAAGTGTAAGCGACGACCCGTGATCCGTCGGAAAAGTTTATCCAGCCATCGGGATCTTCCTGCAAATCGAACTGCACGACAAACTGCGCGTGCGGCATTCCGAGCGTTGCAAGTTCAACGCCGATCATCTCTTCGATGCGCTCAGCGACTTCGTGCCGCTTTTGTGAGAGCCTGTGCGCGGACTGCGAAAGCTTCTCCTGTGCGTCGTCGATTTGCTCAGTGATACGGGCAATCGCGCCTTCGAAGTTGGCGGCCAACTCATAGGTCTTGCCGATACGCTTGCGATGTAGTAATACTGCTTCAATGGTGCCACCGAACTTGCGGGCGAGGAAATCCAGCTCGCCGAGCCGTTCACGAATTTCGTCGAGGCGTTCGGGATTGAATTCAATCCGCGCGTTGTAGTCCTGCAAAAACTGGGTCGCCTCTTTCATGGCGATCTCGGCCGACCGGACCTCTCCAAGCGTTTCCTCGAACGTCGCATCAATGCGGGCAAGGTCTTGCAATTGGTTTCGGACGATTACAACGCGATCGTACAACGCCTCGTCGCTCTCGGCTAGAATCGCGTAGAGTTGCGCCGTCGCCTCGTATAGACGCTCTGAATTTTCCAGGATGCGCCGCTCGGCCTCCAGCTCGTCCTGCTCGTCAAGTTGCGGCGCGGCTCTGTCGATCTCCTCAATCTGAAACTCGATCAGCTCTTTCTGCTTTCGGAGGTCTTCTTCCTGTCGAGCCAGTTCTTCTCGCTCCTTTCTCAGATCAGCGACCGAGCGGTAATGCTTTCTGTAGGTCTCAACGAGGCCACCCAGACCGCCGAAGTTGTCGAGCAGGCCAACGTGGGTTTCGGGACGGAGTAACGATTGGTGCTCGTGTTGGCCATGGAGGTCAATGGAATGCGCGGCGACCTCACGAAGAACTTCCAACGTTGTCGGCGTGTCGTTGATAAACGCGCGGCTGTTGTTTGACGACACTTCGCGGCGAACGATGAGCACGCCGTTGTCGCTCGGGTCGATGTCGTGAGAGCGGAGTACATCTGGCAACGGGCCTTCGTCGGCGCTGTCGAACAGACCTTCTACCACGGCTTTCTTCGCTCCCGACCGCACGGCTTCCGTGGAGGCGCGATCTCCTAAAAGTAGCCCCAGTGCACCTAGAAGGATGCTTTTGCCTGCTCCCGTCTCCCCCGTGATGATATTCAGCCCACTCTCGAACTCGACTTCAAGTTCTTCAATCAGGGCGTAGTCGCGAATGGAGAGAGAGCGGAGCATGGATGCCGGTTACTTATTCGCGGTGATGTCCGCCTTGCTACGCCCGGCCGTGGCAGTGCTTGTATTTCTTGCCGGAGCCGCAGGGGCATGCATCATTGCGGCCCACGCGATCGCCAGCCACGACGGGTGCGGACTTCGCCGTCGGATCGCGCTCGGCGCCAGCGTTCTGGTTGCCGTTGCCTCCGAGCTTGATTGAGTAATCCTGCTCTGATGATCGGTGCTGCGCGCTCGCGCGCTTCCGGTCGAGACGTGCTTTGGGGCCGCCAGAGGCTTTCCGCGGCTCGCCACCACGCTCAACTACCGGGCCAGCCTTGAATACGAGGCCAATCACTTCCTCATCAATTTCCTCAATCAGAGCTTTGAAGAGCCCGAAGGCTTCCATCTTGTATTCGATGAGCGGATCCTTCTGGCCGTAGGCACGCAGGCCGACACCTTCCTTCACCTCGTCGAGGTCACGAAGGTGATCCACCCACTTCCCATCAATAACCGAGAGCACGGCGGCGCGCTCCAGCGCGTCGTTGATTTCCTGTCCTTCAGATTCAAGTACATCCTCGGGCTTCACGGTGGCGCGGAGCATCTTGCGGCCATCCGAGAAGTCAACGTAGAGCCGCTTCGGAGCGTTTTCGGGATCGGCCTGTTCCATCATCTGCTTGGCAGAACGATAAAACGGCAGCGATAGCGACGCCCGCTTGCGACGATAGTGCTCGGTGGCCTCGTCCAGAATGCGTTCGACGAGTCCGTCTTCGCCAAGGTTAAAGGCCTCTTCGCGATCAATAGGCAGATCGAAGGCGAGGTGACGCATTAGCGATTCGCGGATTTCGTCCAAATCGCCGTTGCCGAAGTGCTCCCCAACGGTGCGCTCAACGAACTCGCGCAGCATGTCGAGGATGTCGCCACGAAGACGCTCTCCGAGAAGGGCGTGAATGCGGCGGTCATAAATGACCTCACGCTGGCTGTTCAAGACGTCATCGTACTCAAGCTGACGCTTCCGGATGCCAAAGTTGTTCTGCTCCACCTTCTGCTGTGCCTTCTCTATGCCCTTCGTGATCCACTTGTGTGTGATCACTTCGTCTTCTTCCATCCCGAGCTTGTCCATGATGCGCGCGGTGCGGTCGTGGCCAAAGAGGCGCATCAGGTCATCTTCCAGCGACACATAAAATACAGACTCACCAGGATCACCCTGGCGACCTGAACGGCCGCGCAACTGGAGGTCGATGCGGCGGGACTCGTGGCGCTCGGTGCCGATGATAGCAAGGCCACCCAACTCCGTAACGCCGTCGGCGAGCTTGATGTCCGTACCGCGGCCAGCCATATTCGTGGCAATCGTAACCGCGCCTTTCTGGCCAGCTTCTGCGACAATCTGCGCTTCCGCCATCGCTCGGCTGGACTTCGCGTTCAGCACATTGTGTTTGATCTTTGCCCGCTGAAGCATCCGCGAGACGGTCTCCGACACCTCTACCGAGGTCGTACCCACCAGCACCGGCTGGCCCTTCTGGTTGTATTCCTCGATCCGATTGAGCACGGCGTTGTACTTCGCACGCTTCGTTTTGTAAACGAGATCCTCGTCGTCCGAACGAACAACCGGCCGGTTGGTTGGGATGACAACGACCGGCAGTTCGTAGATCTTGAAAAACTCCTCGGCTTCCGTTTCCGCCGTACCGGTCATGCCGGAGAGCTTCGAATAAAGCCGGAAGTAGTTCTGAATCGTGACCGTCGCGTAGGTCTGCGTTGCCGCCTGTACCTTCACCTTCTCCTTCGCCTCGATGGCTTGGTGTAGCCCATCTGAATAACGGCGACCCGGCAGTACACGTCCGGTGTGGATATCGACGATCATCACCTTGCCATCCTGCACGATGTACTCGACGTCTTTCTCGTAAAGCGTGTAACCACGCAACAACTGGTTGACGGCGTGAATGCGCTCGCTGCGGTCGGAGAACGTGACGTAGAGTTCGCGCTTGGCGTCCTCCATCTTGTTCTTCAGCACGCTGAGCTCATTCATCAGTTTGTTCTCTCGTTTCTCGTCAGACAGCGACTCGTCGGCTTGAAGCGTGTCATACAGTTCGCTCTTCTCGCCCTCGTACTCCCGTTCGATCCGGGCAATCTCTTCACCTACATCCGGGATAATGAAAAAGGAAATGTCTTCGCCAGAAGCCTTCGCGATGTATTCGCGGCCTTGGTCGGTAAGCTCCAACTGGTGGAGTTTCTCTTCGAGGGCAAAGTGCAGCGGTTCATCCACCTCGGGCATCCGCTTGCCGTTGTCCTGCAGGTAGAAGAACTCTGTTTTGCGGAGAAGCTGCTCGACGCCTGGCTCGCCCTTCAGCTTGATGAGGCGTTTGTTTCTAGGAAAGCCACGCTGGGCACGAAGAAGCGACAATCCTGCCTCCTCCTCCAAAACCTTCGCTTGCTTCGAATCTCCGGCCTCATCAGCGGCGTCACGCTCCGAAAGAAGTCGTTCGGAGTCGCTCACGTAGCGCGCAACGATTTTCTGCTGGGCGTAAACAAGCTTCTCCACGTGTGGCTGAAGCTCGCCAAACGTGTCCACATCACTTTGGGGAACCGGGCCTGAGATGATCAGTGGTGTACGCGCTTCGTCAATGAGGACGGAGTCAACCTCGTCCACGATGGCGAAGTGGTGCCCGCGTTGAACGAGTTGCTCCGGATCGACTACAAATGAATTGTCGCGCAGGTAGTCGAAGCCGAACTCGTTGTTCGTTCCGTAGGTGATGTCGGCCCGATAGGCCGCGCGCCGACCGGGAGAGTGCGACTCGTATTTGTCAATACAATCGATAGTGAGCCCGTGGAATTCAAAGATTGGTGCCATCCACTCGGCGTCGCGCATAGCGAGATAGGGGTTCACCGTGACCACGTGGACACCGCGTCCAACCAACGCATTCAAATAGATAGGGCCAACGGCCACAAGAGTTTTACCCTCACCCGTCTTCATCTCCGCCACGGATCCACGGTGTAGTACGGTGGAGCCAATGAACTGTACATCGTACGGCAGCATTTGCCATTCGATCTCCGTTCCGCCCGCTGTCCACGATTTTCCTAAGTGCCGACGACAGGTCTCTTTTATAACAGCAAACGCCTCGGTCATTACCTCATCCAGCACATCCTCGGCGGCATCCAGCCAATCGTTCCCGAGGTCATCGAGCTGTTGGTAGAGATCCTGCCGTTCGCGAACTGAAAGTCGCTCTACTTCCACCGCTTGCCCGTCGCCGCCAACTTCTTCCGCGCCTTCGCCGTCATATTCCAAGCGTGCCTGAACGTCAGTTTGCTGTGTTTCTATAGGTTCAACGGCTGCGCGGATCCGGTCGCGGAACCCTTCTGTTTTCGCACGCAACTCGTCGTCCGAAAGCCCTTCGAGGGTTGCGTAAATAGCGTTGATCTCCTCTACAATCGGCTCCAGTCGGCGCATTTCGCGCTCGTTGCTGTCGCCGCCGAACATCTTCTGGATGGCCTTTAGCATGAACTAAATGGAAATCGAGGCAGTGCCTCAGTTTTCTCCGTTGGAGAGTATTGGCGGTTAAAATGTCCGCTAGAAAAGCGCCTGGAACAAGCCTGAAAAGGTACGAAAAGCCTTCCCGAAGAGCCGCTGTCTCACGCGAGGCCAGGTGCCCCGTTCCCTCTTTTCGGCTGTTTCCTTTCGATCTTTACGGGACTTCGACCAATGCACGGAAAGGTCATGGATGGTTGAAAGTCAAAGGCTCTCTAAATACCCTGACAATCACCCTAAAACGCCGTACTTTCTTGGTCCGCATGATTCGCACACCAATCCTCGTCCCGGCTGACCGCTACTGTTACGCTTCCCGCCTTCCGAACTTCTCAGGCACCCGCGTGTTTTTCAGCCCTCCGACTTCTTCGATCATGCGAACGCTATTCTCTGTCGCCCTCGCTGTTCTAATCGCCGTTCCAGCGATCGCACAGACTAGCCGCGACACAGGTTTTGATCTCCTTCGTCTGGAACCTTCCGCCAGGGCATCCGCCCTTTCGGGAACGATCGGCTCTGTCGCGAGCGACGATCCTTCGTCGGTGATGTACAACCCGGCGCTGCTAACAGAGGACATGCACCGTGGCCTTTCGCTGACCTACCTGAACCATCTCAGCGACGTGAACGCAGGGTTTATCTCGTACGCACGGACGGTCGGCAACCTCGGCACGTTTGCGGCTGGCGTCCGCTACTTATCGTATGGTTCGTTTGAGCGGGCCGATGAGAACGGAGTCCGGGATGGAACTACGTTTGGAGCGGGCGAGGCCGCCCTATCACTTTCGTACTCACAGCTGTTAACCCCGAAATTGCGGGGTGGTGCGACGGTACATGCAGCGTTCGCATCGATCGATGACGCGGGTGGCCAAGCTTTGGCGGCCGACCTCGGAGTACTGTACACAATCCCAGGCCAGCAAATTGGCATCAGTGCGTCGATTCATAACGTAGGCTTTGCCTTATCGTCTCTCGGAGAAACATCCGACCGCCTGCCCGTGGACCTACGGTTGGGCATCTCAAAAAGACTCGAGCGCCTCCCGTTGACCATCATGCTGATGGGTTACAACCTCCATAGTTACAGCGGAGATGGTTCGGCGTTGGATGAAGCTCTCCGTCACGTCAATGTAGCGGGCGAAATTCGCATTGGAGCCCCCGTTGCCATTCGCGTAGGATATAACCCGCGTCGTCATCAGGAGCTGTCAACGGGTGGCCGTCTGGATCTAGCTGGTCTGAGTGCTGGCTTTGGCATCAATCTTAGCCGATTCAACTTCGACTACGCATTCAACTCGTGGAGCGAGCTAGGCGGACTCCACCAACTCTCCGTTCGCACGCAGCTGTAAGAAGAGCAGTCGGGAGCTGTTGGTAGACTATTTGATAGAGAAGCTGTTGGCACGTCCGCCAATCACCTCTCACCAACCCTTGCTGCCATGATTCGCCTCGCTACGCTACCGTTCGCCCTTTTGCTCGTTGCCGCCGGATGCAGCGCTCCTGCCGCTGTTTCGGACACGGAAACGGCCTCAGAAGAACGTAGGAGCCATCCTACACCGCCTGATGTAACCGATGTGAAACTCGGCGATGTGTTTACGCTCGAACAGGGATCGTCTATAGTAGTGGACGGCCAGACTATTCGTTTCGACGAAGTCACTGAGGACAGTCGATGCCCCGCAAACGTCGATTGCGTTTGGGAAGGCAGAGCCAGCGTCAACCTTATGATGATTGCTGACGACACGATGATGGGCGTGCAGTTGAGCATACCCGGGTTCGTCAACATCGACTCGGAGCCCCGTGATATACAGTCAGCTTCTGCGCAGGGCTACACGCTCACCCTCCTTCAGTTGAATCCCTACCCGGACGAAGAAGGGGTTGATGCAGAGATGACACCTTCCGTCACGCTGCGAATGATGGCGAACGGATAACAAGCATCACTTTAGGTTAAAAGGGGCTCTCTGCGATGCGGAGAGCCCT
>JAHEJB010000108.1 GCA_024639085.1 Rubricoccaceae bacterium
CCTCAGTGTTACCGAATGCTGATGCGACTGTGAATTTGGTTTGGCGAAGTGCCTAAAACACGGCGGAAAGCTGCATTCGTACCGTATGGATGACGGGAGCCTCCGCTGGCGAGCGGCCATCATAGAAGAGCGATGCGCGCAAAAACGAGTTGATCGTGTATTGCCCTACTATTCCCCAGAGATATGAGATGCCCGGTCCACGCCCTTCTGTCAGCTCATAATTCGCAAGACCATTGGGGTCGGCCCCCTGGATGATGACATCTGCACGTTCTCCTCGCAGTGTGAGCGCAAGTTTCCGCCCAACAGTGATGCGCGCATCCATGGGCACACGCCAGACGGTTGCTCCTGAGGCACCCGTGTCTTCAGCCACGTCATTCGTTTTGTCCGTATAGGCCAAGCCCGCAGTAAAGCTGAAAGCGGGCCCGAGCGTCAGCGTTGCTTGGGGCTCAATACCATAGCTCATGATATCGAACGTCCTGGACACGAAGGATTCGCTGTCCGTCTGGTTTCGTTCGGCCGTGCCAATCAATCGCGCCCGAAGTCTGCTGGAAAGTGTGGCATTGCCTTCCAGGCGTGCTGTCTGCACGAGCCGAGTCTCGGCACCGGCAGCCAGTCGACTTGTGCTCGTCAGATGGCTGAGCGAAAGCCGCACACCGTATCTGGGCTGCGAAGGAAACAAAGTGACATCCTGTCCGATGCGAAATCGACCACTCAACGTTGCGGGAGCTAGTGTGTCGCCTTCGGCAGTTATTCGACGTTCTCGTTGCTGCAGAAACGACGGATTGAGGAGGTAGATCTGCTTGATGTCGGGTTCCGTACTTCGCTCCCGCACGTCAAGCGTGGTCTGGGTAGAGATGTTTCGGAGGATGCCAGAGAAGACGCTTCGGCTCTCGCGATCAATCAAGCGACCGGGATCAAGCCGCAGTCGTAGCTGCGCCTGCACGCCAATCGTGGGGAAAAGCTCATCGGAGGGGACGAACGTCCTCGAGTAGGTGCCTTCGAGCGGCGTTGTTTCCGGGAAGAACTCATCCACCTGTGGCACGCCATCGGGTTCTCCGGCCCGCTGTTCGCCCTCCCCATCACGCCAGACGTACTCACCCAGATCCGGGCCGACCAGGACGTAGGTCTCTTGAAGTAGCGGCGTCCGTTCAGTCAACGCCTCGTAAATCGTGTTGAGTTCAATCGCCCGGCGAAACGGTGAGGCTCGGTTCGTCCAGCGGATTGCGACACTTTCGTTGTCTTGACGTCCAGCCTCCTGGAAAGCATTGGTGAAACGCTTGCGGCGATAAGCAACGCGGGCCTCTGATGTAAGTGAACTGCCAGGCCGAAATGTCAGGTTTGTTTCGAGCGTGGTCGCGGACGCTGCACTGCGCATAATTCCCGAAAGCGGCTCCTCCTCTTCGCGAAACTCCACGCTCGTCTCAGCGCTCAGCACCGCCGATTCCCATGCCAACCCGGGGCGGACGGCCTGATACGCAAACGAGCCAAATGCCACGCTGTCCGGGGATACGTCTTGTTCGCGTCGTTCCTGCTCGAAGCCCAACATCGGTGTTAAACGACCGTTCAAGCTTGGTTTTCGTAAAACGCCGCGTTGCCTCAAGAAAGATCCGTTCTGGGCGTTCACGTTGTCGGCACTCGTCGTCAGGTCGATTCGGTACTCGAGCTCAGGCAGGTAGCCGTTCATTAACGCAGGTTCGGTGACGCGCAGTTCCAGAGCGCCTCTCTGCGCTGTAAACAGGTTTCTTCCCAAGCCCAAACGCCCGGCTTCTAGTACTACACTTGTTCGCGGAGTTGCTTCCCAACGAACCTGTCCTTCCGTGGTTACATCGCGGAGTGAGTCCGTTCCGAATGAGGAGCCCGTTCGAGCAAGGTTCCAAATGCGGTTGAATTCCACAGGCCGCGTTCTATCGAAGCCCGCGAACGATTGGCCTTGCTGTCGCTGACGAACTGTGGCAGACAACCTTCCGTAGTCGCGTCCTCCGAGAACTAATGGCAACGGCTTTAGTCGGACTCCAGCGAGGAAGGCCTGGCCCGTATCATCGCCTCCATCCAGATTCGACAGCGAATTGATGTCGTTGGTCGAACCGGCCCATTCTCCGAAGACTTCGATACCACGAACTGGCTCTACGACGCCACGCACATCCACCATCTGGCGTAGGGATGGTTTGGGCAAGATGCGGAACGGAATGTAGTCGCCGCCGGAAGGACCAACCCATTCGAATAGAATGCCATTGATGGCTTGGCCTACGCGGTTGTAGCTGCCCGTCCCGAATGGAACGCGTGAAAAGCGAACACGAAAGACAGAATCGGCCGTGGCCGTAGCAGGAGTGAATATCGAGTACGTCTCGCCAGCGAAGAGCGTATCCCGCCGCACATATTGAACAAACGCGCTTTCAGGATCAAACGCGACACGCTCGGCGCCATCAACCAGCACCCGACCATCTCCTGCTGCGGCGATGGCGTCCAGATCTGCTTCTGTGAGCCCCAGTTCATCGCCGAAAGTCGCGGCATCACCTTCCCTTAGAATCGCGACGCCAACGCGCGCACGCGCCTCGTCGTTTTCGTCACGCCAAAGGCCCGCCTCACCTTCGCCCACGAGCAGGGTGCGCGTAAAGCGGCTCGTTGTGTATTCAAAGTCGACTGTCAAGCGCCGCTCGGACGTAACGAGTCGACGAGGAGTGAACGTAAGCTCACCCGTCGCATAGTCAATTACATAATCATTGGTTTCGCCTCGCGTCAGGAGGATGCCGTCCAGGTAGACGCGCTCGCTTCCCGCAATGACGATCACGAATTCCTCTCCCTGCTGCCCACGAAGGCGGTACGGTCCCTGCACACCTTCGATCGCCGTGATGTCCAGACTTTGAAAGATGCCTCGCGTTGTTGCTCCCGCTGCGTTGACCCGGCCCCCGGCAAACAAGCCGAACGCAGGCACATTGGCCTGAACGGCAGCTCCCTGAATCTTGCGGTTGAACGCAGCGAACTCGGAATCCTGTAACGACAAATCTACATCGCCAAGACGGGCTTGGCCGAGCGGCGTATCCAGCTGGATGAAGACCCGGTCGAAATCGGAGAGCTGCTGAGTGGTGCCTTCTGGCTGGATCGGCGTGTTCTCGTCGGTGAGAACCGCCTGAACCGATACGTCATCTGTGATTGGCCCTGAGAGCTCCATTCGTAGGCCGGACTCAAGGCTCACGTCGCGGTTATTCCCTGCGATGACCCCTCGTGTGATTGAGCCTCGCCGGGTTAACTGGCTATTGCCAAAAAGAGGTGTCGCACTCTGTTCTCCTTCCGTCGGAATCTCGATCAGGCGAATCATCCCCGTCGTATCTGGCTCGTCTTCGGCAATCCGACGACGGGCGTAGACTTCGCGAAGTCCGAGGTCGAGCACACGATAGTGGGCTATCAGAACGGCTCCAGAATCGGATGGCGCAAACTGACGCAGAAGAACAGCGCCAGTAGGGTAGTCGATGCGGTAGTCCAATGAGTCCAGTCTTACGGAAACTGAGTCTCTTCGTAGCCAGAAGGCCACGGACCCCGGCACGACGGGATGCCTGAGTTGCCAGGCTGGTCCGCGAAGCTCCACGGAATCCCTCACAGCCCCCAGGCCGGGTTGAGCACACACGTCCACGCCCGCTACCAGAGCAACAGCAATCAATGCGAATCGGATCAGTGCGGTTCGAGCCCCCATCGGACTTCAACGGCTAGGACGCCGGATGGTCTATGGTTTCGAGAAGCGTAGCGAGCGACGAGGGCAGCGGGTTTTGGTGTTGCGGAAGGGAACGTAGCGCCCCGAACGAGGCCACGCAAGGCGATTGAGGGCTATTCGACGTAGAGCAATCGAGTCTGTGTTAGCACGAACAGCTCACCGTTAGCAACTGAAGCGCTAACCAAATCCTCTGAAGTAATTGGTCGAACGACCTCCAAGAGCCCGGCCGCAAGATCGTGTACGGCAACAGATCTCGTGCCGACGATCAGTAATCTCTCCCCTTCTAGCGAGGGCGCGAGAGCGACGGCAACAACTCCTCCAGACGGCCGAGCAGAGATCGCGCGACGGAATGAGCCGAGTTCATCAAAAACGAGGACGGACTCGTGGCCTGAATCGGCTACGAACACTGTTCCATCGGAAGAGACTGCAATGCCTACCGGCTCGACCATTTCACCTGGTCCGTGCTCAGGTTGCCCAAGGATTCGCGAGAGCCTGCGATCTCCTTCCCAACGAATAACTGTTCGCCGTTCTGCTTCCACGGCGTAGATGCCGCCTGATGGCCCGACCGAAACAGCCACCGGCCTTCCTTCTTGATCTACAGCTCCAAGAAGCGCTTGCGGATCGCCTGCAGGAACACGAATAGACTCGATAAACTCGCCATCGCGGGAAATCCGTTGAATGCGAGCGTTGCCCAAATCGGCGATGAACAAATCCAGTCCGTTCGATGGGTCGACGTCGGCGGGGTCCAGAAGGCTGTAATCGCCAGATCCCGGCCCACCGAACGTGGATAGAATCTCACCTTCAGCACTCAACACCGAAACCGTTGACGAGGCCGCGTCAACCACGTACAGCCTGCCCGCCGGGTCGGAACTAACAGCGCGTGCATCTCGAAATCTGGCAATCTCGACGACAGCTGCTGTTGGGTCACTTTCTTCTTGGAGCATGGCCTGTCCGCCGTCACCTGCGGAACACCCGGCAGCAACCAGAGCAGCTAGAAAAAGACTTCGGCCGCCCTTCATACCGGGTTCAGGTGCGACAGGCCTTTTTGGCCGATGTCCCGCCGCAACGTCTTTCCCCCAAAATGGATCGCGTCCGCTGCGACGTAGGCGTTGTTCAAGGCCTCTTGGAGACCCTCTCCCAGCCCCGTAATCCCGAGTACGCGCCCTCCGTTCGTGACGATTCGATCGCCGTCTTTCTTGGTGCCAGCGTGAAAAACGATAGCGTGCTTAGAAGCCTCGTCAAATCCATTGATCTCCTTTCCTTTTTCGTAGGAACCGGGATAGCCTTCAGACGCCAGCACCACACAGGAGGCGGCTCCGTCTTTGAGTCGTATATCAATACCAGCGATTCGCTCTTCGACCATCGCTTCAAACACATCCAGCAAATCTGTTTCGAGCAGTGGGAGGACAACCTGGGTCTCTGGATCGCCGAAACGGCAATTGAACTCAACCACTTTGGGACCCACAGACGTAATCATCAAACCGACGTAGAGTATGCCCCGATAGGGATGTCCTTCTTCGGCCATTCCCTCAAGCACTGGGCGGATGATTTGCTCTTCTATGCTGGCCATCAACTCATCTGTCACAATAGATGCAGGCGCGTAAGCCCCCATTCCGCCAGTGTTGGGGCCGGTATCCCCCTCGCCGATCCGCTTGTGATCCTGTGCTGTGGCCAGCAATATGTAGTCGCGGCCATCAGTGAGGACAAATACACTTGCTTCCTCGCCCTGCATGAACTCCTCTATCACCACTCTGGCACCCGCGCCACCGAAGGCTCCGTCGAATAGCGCTATGAGACCCGCCTCGGCTTCTTCCTGGCTTACGGCGATTATGACGCCTTTCCCGGCAGCGAGTCCATCTGCTTTTAAAACAATCGGAAGTGCGTGTTTGGCCAAATAGGCTTTCGCCTCATCCACGTCGTCCAACTCAAAAGTTTGGCTTGCGGCTGTAGGCACGGCGTGGCGGGCCATGAAATCCTTGGCGAACGCCTTACTACCCTCCAATTGAGCTGCGGCAGCGCTTGGTCCTATCGCGGCTACGCCCGCCTCATTCAGCCGGTCTGCCAGTCCCAATACGAGTGGTACCTCAGGGCCAATGACTACCATATCCACAGCTCTGTCTTTGGCAAGGCGGAGAATTCCTTCGATGTCGTCAGCTGCTACCGGAATGTTCTCCGCCAGCAATTCAGTACCCGCGTTCCCGGGCGCACAAAGCAGTTCAGGCTTGCGAGGGCTCTGGGCAAGGGCGTGAAGCAGCGCGTGCTCACGACCGCCACTACCAATGACGAGGATACGAGGCATTCTTTCGACGTGCGAGAAACGACAATCCGATTGTCGAAAGATAGCCGAGCCAGGTTGCTTCTCCAGCAGATTTCAGACGTGCCGTTTCAAACGCTTGCCTGTCGTTTCCGTTGATTCAATCATTCTCCCGGCATTTCGATAGTTCGGGCACGTACCTTTCCGTCAATAGCCAATTGACCTTTGCCTCGACGCCTTTTCGCTCTAAAGCTCGTGCTGACCTGTGCTGCGTTGGCAGCCCTCGTGTATGTGGTAGAGTGGGGTTCCATTTTGGATGCAGCGCGTGAGGCTCGCCCTGCCTGGGCCCTGGCGACGCTTTTGCTCGTACCTATAAATGTGGGTCTGGAAGCGTTCAGATGGCACCGACTAGTCAAGCGGCTTGCGCCGAACGTTCAGTTCAAGAAGTCGCTGGCTGCCGTGCTCAGCGGTTACCCGCTAGGTCTTCTCACGCCCGGCCGTGTGGGCGATTACGTTGGCCGCGCGCTCTATCTCCGCGATATTTCGTCCGGGGCATCGGCCACCCTGACGTTCGCCGAACGCATCGCCACGCTCGCATGTTGCCTGGTATTTGGGCTTGTCGCCCTACCCTACTTCCTTCTCACGCACACGGACGTAGCATCCGTCGCGTGGATGACGGTTTTGGTCCTCGGATTCCTCTTCACAGGGTTTCTTTTGGTTCTTCTGCTTCATCCCAGCCTGGCGCGGTCGCTTTTGGAGACGGTACTTCCGTTCCGAAGGATCAAGCAGATTTTCGGTGTCCTCAACCGCTTTTCCGTCCGCGATGCAACGGAATTGTTCGCGCTGTCCATCGTCCGCTACGCTGTTTTTTCGACACAGTTTGTGTTGATGGTTCACGCTTTTCAGGTTGATGTCAGCTGGCCCGCTGCGTTCATAGGCGTTGTGCTGGTCTTCTTCGCGAAGAGCGCTATTCCGTCAATCACGCTTGGCGACCTAGGTATTCGCGAAAGTGCGGCCGTGTTCTTTCTTGGCGTATTTGGCGTAGCGGAGGCCGCCGCATTCAATGCGTCCCTTGGCGTTTTTGCCGCGAATATCCTCTTGCCTGCGCTGGTTGGACTAACCCTACTTCCACGACTTCGACTTCGCTCCTCTTCCGAACGCGGGGCGAACCAGAACGAATCTGCCGCAACGCAGCCGGTTGTGCTTTCATGACCGTTTTTGGGATTGTCCTTGTCGTGCTGGGGACTGGATACGCGTTACTCATCGGCGCATTTGCGTGGGGGTTCAGGAAGGTCACTCGAGACACTTCCAGCCGTGCACTGATCGACTTTCCATTTGTTACGATAATCGTCCCGGCCAGGGACGAATCGTGCTGCATTGAAGACTGCGTTACAACGATTCTTGCCAATGACTACCCGGCTGATCGCTTTGAGATCATGGTCGTGGACGACCTCTCGGAGGACGACACGTCGGACGTAGTTCGGAAGATGATTTCTGAACTAGGTGACGAGCAAGCTGGAAAGCTCCAACTCCTCCAAATGCCGGAGAACCTGGAGCGCACGCGGGCACACAAAAAGCGTGCAATCGAAAAGGGAATTGCGGCCGCTCGTGGAGAGATCATCATGACGACCGATGCGGATTGTTTTGTACCGCCAACCTGGATTCGAACGGCCGTATCGATGTTCAACGACATCGCAGACGACCCTATGGTCGACGCAGTGACGGCGTTTGTATCGAGTCCCGTTCTCTACAGGCCCGGCAACGACCCACTGATGCACATGCAGGCACTCGAATTCATGGGTCTTGTCGCCGCGGGAGCCGGAGCAATCGGAGCCGGCCGACCCACAATTTGCAACGGTGCCAACGTGGCGTACCGAAAAGACGTGTTCGAATGGTTAGGAGGCTTTAGTGGAATCGATCACCTAACCAGCGGCGACGACGAGCTACTGATGCAGAAGATCAACGACACAACGAGGCATCATGTCCGATTCTGCGCTTCCCACAACGCAGCGGTGATAACTGACCCGGTTCATTCCTTCCGCGAGTTTTTCCAACAACGAAAACGATGGGCCTCTAAAGGGGCGCACTACCCCAACAAATTGCTCATCGCCATGCTCGTATCCATCTATCTGTTCTACGCCGGGCTGCTTGCGGGTGCTCTGGCCATGCCCTTCGTAGCTGGTTTGTGGATACCAATGCTGATTGCGTTCGGGCTGAAGATCGTTCCAGAAGCTGCTCTACTGTGGCCGGCGTGTCTCCATTTCGGGCGCTGGCGGCTGTTTGTCTATTTCCTTCCCGAACAATTGCTGCACATCCCTTATATCGTGATTTTAGGAGCCGCTGGAGTGTTTGGGAAATACGAGTGGAAAGGAAGACAGGTGGTCCGGTAAACTCCACCGATGCTAACAGACCTTCTCGGCACGACAATTCCACGACTTGCGGCTCCTCTGTTTCGCGACATCGTGTGGCGTGGCCCAAGCCACGATGTTGATGGAGAGCCCTGCCTCTACCTCACGTTCGATGATGGTCCGCATCCCAACAGCACGCCTATTCTTTTGGACTTTTTGAGCGCAACAGAAACTCCCGCCTCCTTTTTCTTTTCAGGATCGCAGGCAGAACGCTTTCCAGACCTGGTCCAGGCCACGACGAATGCCGGGCACCGA
>JAHEJB010000109.1 GCA_024639085.1 Rubricoccaceae bacterium
TCGGCGTAATTGCGGAGAAGCTCGGTCGTCTTCGCGCCAATCCCCCGCGTGGGCGTATTGATGGCGCGGAGCAGGCTGGCGTCATCGTGCGGATTGACAACGAGGCGGAGGTACGCCAGCGCGTCCTTGATTTCCTTCCGCTGGTAAAATGAAATGCCGCCAACGATGCGGTACGGGATGCCGCCGCGCCGCAGCGCTTCTTCCATCGAGCGGCTCTGCGCATTCGTGCGGTAGAGAACGGCGAAGTCGTTGTAGCGATGTCCCGAGCGGACAAGCAGGTCTCGAATCTTTCGTTCGACCTTCTGGGCTTCGTCGCGCTCAGACAGCGCCTCCATCAGCAGGATGTGGTCGCCTTCGGGATTTTCCGTCCAGAGGTTTTTATCGATCTGGTCGCGGTTGTTCTTGATGATCGAATCCGCGAGTTGCAGGATGCGCCCGGTTGAGCGATAGTTCTGCTCCAGCCGCACGGTCTTGGCCTGCGGGTAGTCCTTCTGGAACGACAGGATGTTCTCGATGTCGGCGCCGCGGAAGGCGTAGATGCTCTGCGCGTCGTCCCCCACCACACAGATGTTCTCGTGCTTCGCCGCAAGCATTTTGGCGAGGAGATACTGTGCCTTGTTGGTGTCCTGGTATTCGTCGATGTGGACAAACTGCCAGCGGTCTTGGTAGTCCAATAAACTGTCGGGATGCTGATCGAACAGTCGAATGGGCCACGCGAGGAGGTCATCGAAGTCCATGGCGTTGGCCCGGCGGAGGGCTTCGTTGTACGGCCCGTACAGCTTTGCGGCGACCTCTTCATAGGGGTCGTTCGCGAGGCTGACGTACTCGCTCGGCGTCACCATCTGGTTCTTTGCGCCCGAAATCCTGTTGCGCATCGAGCGCGGCGTGTAGCGCTTGGGATCGACGTTGTAGCGCTCCATGAGCAGCTTGACCATCCGCTCGGTGTCGTCCGTGTCGTAGATAGAGAAGTCGCGTGAGAAACCAATCTTCTCTGCCTCACGGCGCAGCATTCGGGCAAACACGGAGTGAAACGTGCCCATCCAGAGGCCCTTTGCATCTGCTCCGCCAACCAGCTTTTCGACGCGGTCCCGCATTTCGCGCGCGGCCTTGTTCGTGAACGTCAACGCGAGGATCTGGCTCGGCCACGCCTTCTTCGTGGCGAGCAGATAGGCAATACGATGCGTCAGCGTCCGCGTCTTCCCCGAGCCTGGTCCCGCCACGATCATCACCGGACCATCGATAGTACGCGCGGCCTCGGCCTGCATGTCATTCAGCCCGCCAATCAGCTCCTCAGCCCTCAGAACGTCGTTTTCTGTGGGCGGAGCAGGCTCTCGAACCGCTGGCATTGGAGCGGCTTCGGGAATAGGCAGGTTCATTGGCGATGGTGTTCGGAGGGCCTCCGAACATAAGCCGATATCCACGCTCACGTTTCCCTCTTCGAGAAGTTCAAGCGGCCTGTCTTAATCTCTGCGTTGGCGCGCCGAGCCATACTTTCCAGTACTAACGGGTAGACTGTCACCGCACCACTTGCTGTCCATGCGCTCTTTCCTCTGCTTCGCCGTTTTTTTCGCGCTGCTTTCTGGTCCCACTTGCGTCGCTCAATCGTGGCCAACGACGGATTGGGAGGCGCTTTCGGAAGATGGTCAAACTCCGCTTACGGGTGATCGAGCGACACACGCTGCCGTCTTCATGGAAATGCTGGAAGAGGCAAGTGCCTGGTTCGCATCTATGGGTTTTCGCGCGCCGGATCTGGAGCGATCGCCGACGAATGCCAACGCGTTTCTCGCTCGGGTAAAAGAAAGTAGAACGGAAATCAGTTCGGGAGTAACGTCGGGTCTCGGAGCGAGTCCAATGAGCGTCATGCGCTTAACGGGTGATCTGGACATGACGAACCCCCAGTCAGCAATGGAGCACCTGATGTGGGGCTCGCCTGTGCATGAGCTACTGCACGCCTCTATGTGGCAGTATCCTGCGTTTCGATCCGTCATATATCCTTCTCTTCAGGATGGTGCTCCAAGACTGGACCGCTGCCCTGACGGTAGTGATGCGACGCTCCTGGGGTGGTTTAATGAAGGTGCAAGCAGCGTGCTTCAGATCCGATGGTATGAACGCACGCGCGGGGGCAGATACGGTCATCCGTTCACGGATCCAGGGATCGCCGCATGGGTGCGCCAGTTCGACAGTCCGATTCATGCCGGGCGAGTTCCGCCTCAATTTCAAAACAGCAACACGTCGGCTTATCAAGCGGAGCGTGCAGCCGGCCGCTCGTGGCGTTGTGGGTATGGAGCATGGCCCTTCTGGTACTTCGCGGGTAACCAACTCGCAAAAGTACCGGGCCAAGAGGTGGAATACCTCCGGTACATCCTTGAGCAGCCTTCCGGATGGGAAAACGGCGCTTTGGAAGCTGTGGATCAAGGTTTGAAGGATGCCGCAGAAGCGTTCGACTCTCCTAACCGCGTTAACGATGGTCTCTTCGAGCTGTACCCTGCCTTCATTGCTGAATATGCGGATACAACGGCATTTTATGAGCACCCGGTACAGATCGACCTCCGCGGACGAAGCGAAGTCAAATGGCACGACGACTTCATCGAGCCCGTTGCCTCAACCGCCTTCAAGGTCTCGATCAACATCGACGACAACCAACCACTCGACCAACCCTCGCGCTTCCGCGTCACGCTCGACCCTCAGGCGCACCGTGACCAGTTTCACCTTATTGAAGGCCAGCGCGTTTTTGGCCAGCCACTAGCCGACCAAGATCCCTACCAGTTTGAGATTCCAATACGACGCGATACGACGGTACTGGTGCGACTCGCCAATGTCGCCGAGAACGCCGCCGAGACAGAGGGAACGCAGTACGCCATTCGATTTGAGCTAGGTGGATTCTATGGGGCGCCGGCCTCCGATCCGTACTCTGCGCCAGACGTGGACATTCCACCGGGATTTTTCGTCATGTCAGGTCCGCCCGAGCTAGTGGACTGCAGTGGAGGCCCTGAGGCAGGATCTGTTTTCGATCTTGTCACGCGTGCCGAGGCCGTTGGCGATATCCGGCGGGCTGAAGATGGTGCGAACGAAATGCTGGATGATATCGAGGACTCACTGGACGACGGGGAGGTGCCTTTACCAAATGCCACTCCAGCCCAGCGAGAAGCCATGCGGCGAGCAATGCAAAACGGCGCCGTCTCCGAGGCACAGATGGCTGAGATGCGAGCTGCAATACAGGCGTCTCGCAACAGAATGGAGGATCAGGCGACGGAAATAGAAGACGTTCGCCACGAAATGCGACAAAGATTCGAGGGTCGCTCTCATCTCATCGCATCGTTCCTCGGACAGGCCGGGAGCGAATCGTGCAAGCTCCTTCTTGCGGCGGTATTGAGCGGTGAGGAAGGCGGGCCGCAGCAACTTTCTGTTGCCGACACGGAGGACTATGAGAATGACGGTCCGATGCCTATGGGAATTGAGAGTGTCGGATACCTCGTCGGCGACGTTCCAGAATTGATTGAGAATGGCGAAGACGACCGATATCAAATATGCATGATGACACCGAGGGAGCAAGAGCGAGAGCAGGAACGCTCCTGCCCTGTTGTATGCTCGGAAGGGCAACTCATACTTGAGAATGCATCGCAGGGTCACGCCAAAGGCATGTTACGGGCGGAATTGATCCGCAGAATTCCCGAGCAATCGACGACTTCGGGTTGTCCTGCATATGAACGAGGCGAGTTGGTTTTCGGATTTAACATCACATCTGCCAATCAAGGCCAGGATGTCGATCCTCTCCGGGGCTATTCAAACGAAATCTTCCGGGCAATGGGAATTGATCCGAACGAAATGGAGTTGCTCCTTCAGGTCTATTCGGGACAACTGTTCGATTGACCGTCGCGGACGTGAGTGGTGAGGCTGTACGCGAGTGCCCCGTATCTTCGCGCGGCGCTTCTCCCACCCTCACTTTCCTCCATGTCTCTCCCTATCCTGATCGTGCGAGGCCTTTTCGGACTCTGCGTACTTGTCGGCATTGCCGTGTTGTTTTCGCGCGACCGCCGCAACATCGACTGGAGGCTAGTCGGCACAGGCATTTTACTCCAATTGGTCTTTGCCGGGTTGATTCTGGGCACCCCGTGGGGCAACTCGTTTTTTGACTGGATCGGACAGGGTTTTGTGACGCTGATCAACTTTACCTACGAAGGCAGCGGTTTCGTCCTTGGGCCGCTTGGCCAACAACCAGGGCCTGATAATCTGCTCTTCACCTTCGCGTTCGGCGTCCTGCCAGTCATCATCTTCTTTGCCTCGCTAACCGCCGTTCTTTACCACCTGAAAGTACTTCAGTTCGTCGTGAAGGGCCTCGGATGGTTCATGGCGAAGACGCTCCGGATTTCCGGCGCAGAGTCTCTGAGCGCAGCTGCCAATGTGTTTATTGGGCAAACAGAAGCCCCGTTGTTCGTCCGTCCCTACATAAAAGGGATGACCAACAGCGAGCTGATGACGCTGATGGTAGGGGGCTTCGCGACTATCGCAGGCAGCGTACTGGCTGCCTACGTGGGATTCCTTGGAGGAGGCGACCCGGCCATGGAAGCTGCGTTCGCCAAGCACCTCATCAGCGCCTCCATCATGAGCGCACCCGCGGCGATTGTGATGGCGAAGATCCTCATTCCGGAAACGGAAACGCCGGAGACACTCGGGACAGTAGACGTGACGGCGCACGAACAAACAGACGCGAACGTGATCGAGGCAGCGGCCTCAGGTGCGAGTGTAGGCCTCAAACTCGCCCTAAACGTCGGCGCGATGCTGCTGGCCTTCATCGCACTCATTGCGGTAATAAACTGGATTCTTGGTGGAATTGGTGGAGCCGTTGGCTTGAACGATGTAATCGCCAATGCCTCTGGCGGCCGTTTCGAGACGCTCTCCCTTCAAGCCATATTCGGCTACGTGTTCGCCCCACTCGCATGGGCGATGGGTGTCGAAAGTGCAGATATGCTCGCCTTCGGCACGCTGCTCGGCGAGAAGATTGCAATCAACGAGTTCATTGCCTTCGCGTCGCTGGGAGAGCTTCGCGAGGCCGGAACCGTGAGCGCGCGTACGCTTGCCATTGGCGCCTACGCGTTGTGTGGCTTTGCAAATTTCTCCTCCATTGCCATCCAGATTGGTGGGATTGGAGGGCTCGCGCCGGAGCGCCGCAGCGACATCGCCAAGCTGGGCCTCATTGCCGTGCTGGGCGGCGCGCTGGCTTCCTGGATGACTGCTACAATCGCCGGAGTGCTGATCGGCTAGTGCTCGGACAACAGAACATGAGCATGCACTCGAAAAGGTCGATCCGATGAGTCAACCACCCCTAACCCCTCCCTTCACGGAGGGGAATTGCCTGGTTGCACAGATTGGTGGCTAATAGGTAATCGTCATTCGAGTCCACGACGCGACGGCTTCGCCAGAATGCCCTGCATGGACCCAGCGCATTTTCGTTATAGCCTGCATCGCCAGTGCATCAAGTGTAGGATCCGTTCCTGAAAGCTTCTTGATCGCGATTGGCAGTCCTTCTTCGTTCACGCGAACCTGCATCTCAACCTGCCCGGTTACGCCTCGTTCTCGCAGACTGTCGGGGTATATTTTTTCGACCTGCACGTTGGGATCGGGACGTGCGTCGCGGTAATAGTCGACCATGGATAGATAGGCATCCCGCCTGAGCTGATCGCGCAGCTCGGTACGGTCGGAGACAGAAGGGTCGCCTCGTTCAATGATGGGTAGCCCATACTCTTCGAACACGGAAGCCACAATCTCAGGGTTCGACCGATAGAATTCGATCATCAGATTCTGGACACTCGGAGCTAGGTCCACCTCGTTGAAAACTGGGACGCCCATGCTCTCTAACGTTTCCAAATCGCGAAATGCCTCCGTTGTGTCTATTCCTGGTACCCACCAGCGCTCAGTTCCTTCGCCTTCCCAGCCAGAGGGTGGTCCCAGATCCGATGAGCCTCCGCAGGCGGCTAGCACTAACACGAAGACTATAGGAAGGACTCTGAATGGCAGCATGGGGCGCGGTCTGGATTGAACGAGCCAGAATCTACGTTCCTCAGGAAGTCGCTCCATCCTTTTCTTCTTCGTCGGCCAGCCGAACGAAGAAGCGTCGGCGATCCATCGCCACAACTTTTACGCGACTTCCTGCGGCGATAAAGGCCCCTTCGGTAAGCACCTCGAGGCGCTCTCCATCAATTTCAACTATCCCTGTTGGGCGCAGGGGCGTAACCGCCGTTCCAAACTCCCCCAACCAGCGCGCACGAGACTCGCTCTCCGCTTCATCCTCCAGGTCATCCCGTTTTAACTCATCAGCAAGAATCAGTCGATCCCAGGCCCCGGTCTGCCAGAGGTACGTAAGAAGACCGCCACCCGCAATCAGCGATCCGAACAGCGCAAGAACACCACCTAGAGGTCCGAGCGTTGCAAAAGCATATACAACTCCTACTCCTGCACAGATCACTCCGATAACGCCGACGACATTTACTCCAGGCACCAGATAGATCTCCAGACCGATCAAGGCAAGACCGAGGAGAATCAGAGCAATGGGAATTAGGAACGACAAGATGGAAAGCCGATCAAGTGGTTACGGGACGAACTTCAACGCGGCTTCCTCGCACATCTACCACTTCAATTTTTGTGTCCGAGTCAACGAATGTACCCTGTGCTATCACGTCCACTCGTCGGCCATTGATTTCCGCAACGCCAGACGGCCGGAGTCCTGTGACAGTTTTGCCCGTGCTGCCAACCAGCGAAAGGTCAGTTTCTGCAGAAGTGTAGCCTTCCGAGCTGGATAGCTCAGGCTGAAGAATCAACCTACCGAATCGATTCGACTGGGGTATATACTTGCTGAGAGATACAGCGAGAGCAACTAGTAGTACCAACGCTGCCGCAACTGTCGCAGCCGCCTGGGCGATCTGGCCACCCGATGGAAATGCAAGCCCCACATTTCCTATGAGCGCGGCCATCAACGAAGCGATGACCATGATGAGCCCAGCAATACCGGCTACGCCAAATCCTGGCGTCACGAATACCTCCGCGAAGAGGAGCAGAATGCCTATTAGGAAAATGACGATCTCCCAGCTCTGAACGAGGCCCAGCATGTAATGCGGTGCGAAAAAGAGGGCTGCGCCGAGAAAAGACATGAGCCCCGGAAAGCCGACGCCCGGCGTTTGAAGCTCGAAGTAGAGACCGCCCATCATCATGAGCATGAGAATCGATGCCACGATGGGCGACCCGAGAAAACGCAGCAGACGCTCAACACCGGATGTTTGATGAGCAAACTGATCGTTTTCGGCAAGACCCAAGTTCGAAACAACGGCATCGGACGAAGGAAGGACCGCATCCGCCACCCCTAACCGAAACGCTTCATTTGCCGACAGCGAGAGGAGCTGTCCCACTTCGCTGACTCCATCGACAGCGATTGAGTCGGACACCATCGCCTCAGCGATGTAAGGATCGCGTCCGTTGGCTTCAGCTGTCGCACGCATGATGCTCCGCATGTAGCTCTGCACTTTCTCGCTCGCATACTGGCCGGTCGCATCGACGGCTGTCGCAGCGCCAATTGAACCACCGGGGGCTATGACGATTCGGTCGGCGGCGTATGATATCAGTGCACCGGCGCTAGCTGCATTTTTGTTGATAAATACCACGGTCGGCACAGGTGCATCGAGAATGGAAGTTCGGATGTGGTCCGCAGCTTCCACCAACCCACCAAACGTGTCCATTTCGAACAAGACAACGGAGGCACCGCTTTCTTCCGCATCGGCAAGCGCACGATCTATGTACTTGGCCAGCGCATTGTCGATCATTCCTTCGATCGGAACACGGTAAACAGGTCCATCACCCGCGTTTTCAATTGCGAGGCGCGGTGAAACATCCTGTGCAGCTACGGCGAGCGAGGAAAGTGTAATCGCTAGCAGTGTGAGAGAGCGTGCTATAGTGTGCATGGAGTGCGGAAATCGTACAAAACAACGTACGAAACCTGAGGCACAGAAGATTCAGCAGAATGCGCCTGCCGCTACTGTTCAATGATCACCGGCGTGCCCACGTGCACCATATCCCATAACTCGCTCATGTGGACATTTCGCAGTGCGACACAGCCACGTGTCCATGAGCGCTGACGTCCAGATCCATTTCCATGGATTTCAATGAGGCCACCAAGGGGCGTATTCATTGGCGGAGAGCGGAATTCCATATCGGCTCTAACAATGGCGTCGTATTGGTCTCTACTGATAAGGCCGTCTCTCAAGCCACGCGCCGCGTGTGCCTGATTGGGATAACTGATTACGAGTCCGCGATAGTAGCGCGAATTGGAATTTAACCGGGCTATGAAGAAGACGCCTTCGGGGATGCGCCAGTGCTCCTGCTCACTTCGGCCAGAGAGCCGAACCTTGTCTTCATCGCTCACAGACACGTCGGCCGGATAGGTGCGAATCAGTTCAGTGCCTTCGTAAACATAAACGAGACGGTCGCTCTTGTCCACGCGAATCCAAAGATTCGAAAGAACCGAAGTGGGCACGTAGCCTCTGCGATTATTCCATTCAATGTGGCTCCATCCTTCTTCCTCTGACAGCACGGTTACAGCATCGCGGATGTTCAAGCGAATGCGCCTTGA
>JAHEJB010000110.1 GCA_024639085.1 Rubricoccaceae bacterium
CAATCAGGATTCCGAGAAAGATTGCGTAGCCGATTCGGCGCATAGTCAGCTAGCGTGAGAAGTTCAGCCCTTCGAGCATCACGCCCAGAGCATCGTAAATATCAGGGCCACCCGACGTGGCGGGCCCAAAGAGCAGAGCGCCGCTGGCCGTGTTGACCACCGGCAAGACAAACAGGCCAACTCTCCTATCCGAACTTATCGAAGCGATTACATCGGTCCCTTCCCAGTTCTCGCCTGCAATGTGGTTGAAGAACTGGATACGTGCGAGGGGCACGTCGTTCGATCCCACTTCGTACGGTAACGCAGAAGTAATCGCAGCGACAGATATAACGGTGAGGGTTGGCATGCTCAACGAAGTACCTGGAATGGGCTCCAAAGATGTCATTTGCTCTCCAGGCAAAATGCGAAGATTCACATTTTCCGGCGGTAATTCTACGAGATCCTCCAGCGGAAGGATGTTGAGGGCCGCATTGCCTGTATTCTCCCCATCGTCATTTGTGATGGGCAGAGTGATGGGCACGTGGACAAACAAGGTGCCTCCCTGATCGAAGAACAAGTCCATCACCGACGCGGCGAGGGGCAGGTTATTTCCGCGAATGCGGTTTGTAGCACGATTTGAGACCCAGTAAATGTTCTCCCAAAGGGCCAACGTTTGTCGAAGCGTCGGATCTGGGGTTGCCGGAAGCGCTGCCGAATAGAGTGGATTGTTGTCGGTCTGCGGCGTCTCGGAAAGATCCCATTCGTCGAACGATGTCGTTCCGTAGCGGGTAAGCGTTTCCCGCGCAACCGGCATCACAAACACGTCCGCGATGGTGCGGAAATCATTGACTAACAGGACATCACTCGTCACGCGCTTTACGAAAAAAGTGCTCTCTTCGTCTCTAGGGAAGCGCAGCGTGGTACTCGTCGTATCCGTCCGATCCGCAGCACGCAGATAGACGACGTTTTCTCCTCCGGGCAGGAGACCCGGAACCACAATTTCACTCGATTGAAATCCGCGGCCAAGAAATACGCGCGCGCCAGTCGCGCCCGAGGCTCCCGGATCCTCCGCTACGAACGTCGCGAAATCAATGTCGGAGGGAAGTCTTGTGAATCCAGCGAGCGAGTCATTGAAGGCTACCTCGATGGCTGCCAAATCCTCCTCGCCGTCCGGATCGGACGCCACCCATGCAAATGAAAACACCGGCCACGTTGTGTCTGCTGGAGCCTCTGCATCGACGATTCTGAATGTCGGCGGAGAATTTCGAATCGGGAAAATCGTTCGAGCAGGTGTTGCATCCTTCAACCCTGCATTGTCTACGGCTCGCACCTCCACAACAACCGCGGCCATCGACGAGCCTGGCGGTATCGGAAGCAGAATCGTTGTATCTCGCGCCGTCGTAGATATCCACCCTTCCTCCCCGCCAATCGTTCCTAGCCGACTCTCGTCGAAGTAGCGCAGATCGTACGACTCCACGAAACCGTCTCTATCAGTTCCTGACCAGTTGATCTCGACCGTGCTCGTCAACGTCCCATCTTCCAGCGTCTCTCTCAAATCTGTTACGCGAACAGCCAACTCCGTCTCCGGCGCCTGATTGGCGCCGGATGCGCCCGTGATGCCGCTGTCGCATGCTGCGAGAGCTAGCCCAACAATGAGGAGAAACAGAAAACGTCCAAGCACTCTAAGCAATTCTGGATTAGTTCTCCCCCTGGATTGGGGGTTCCCCGAAGGGGGAGGGGTAGAAGAACGGAGCTAAATACTCGTGTTGGTCAACCTTTCCCAGCCCTTCCCGACGAGTCGGAACAGGCTCTGTCTAAGTGGGGAGATTGTGCATACAGAAAATCAATCAAAAACTTGTCGGAGGGGCAAGAAACGTGCTCCTGCCCCTCCAACACCTTATTTCAGCAACGTGACTCGACCGGTGAGTACTTCGCCACCCGCTACCAGTTGGTAGACGTAGGTGCCCGAAGCTAGTCCGGTGGCGTCGAAAGTGGCCTCGTAAGCGCTCGGAACAAGATTGGCATCCACTAACGTGGCTACCTCACGGCCAAGCGCATCGAAGACCTTCAGCGAAACTGGCCCCGCATCACCCACGTCGTAGCGAATAGTCGTAGACGGGTTGAACGGGTTGGGGTACGCTGCGTGGAGCCGGTACGTACCCGGTACTGCTGGTCCAGTTGGCTCGTTGGATACCGTGATAGCTCCAATATCACTCAGGCCAGTAGGAGCCAGCTTGAAATTGCCGAACGAGTAATACCACGGTCCCTGGACGAACGCGATGCTGTAGCCGATGCCGAGGTTGTTGATATTGAAGTCAACAGGGATCTCGCTCGCTAGATCGTCTACACGGATCTCGTTGGCTTCAGAACCATCACTCGCAACCTGGAACTCACCAAAGTTGCTTCCCGATCCGTCGTCGGGGCCATCGGCATTGGCGTCAGTCACCTCCACCATGTCGAAACGGAGAAGCATTCCCTCGTGCGCTTCCAGGATGCTCTGGTCGTCGCCATTGAGCAGGCCAGTATTGAGCAGCTTGTGGGCGTATGGTGATCCGGAACCATCGATTGAGAACGTAACGTCTTCAAGGCGCGTGAGGCCGAAATTGTCGCGAATGGTTGCAGTCGTAATCGTGATCTGGTCACCAAGGCTTACAGCAGGAGCGCTATCGTCCTGAATGAAAATGCCGCTCCATTCGCCGAGCGCAGGATCATCCTGAATCATGATGTAGCGGCCATCGGCACTTTCAAAGTCGGCCTGGACAACAGCATCCAGCGTGATGTCCGTGGACGTTGTGACACCGTTAAAGGGACTGTTGCCGGGCAAACCATCCGGCGTACGCTGGATGTGCTCGATGTCCGTAATGCCGCCGTAGAGGACGCGGTAGTAGACCTCTGCGGACGTTGACGACTCGCCTTGGCTGTCGGTTGCCGTAACCGAATAGAACACAAAGATGTCGTCGGGAGCAGCAGGAATTGTGCCCTCCCATGTGTCACCAGCAGTGTTTACCATTGCTACGGTACCGCCGAAGCCCTGCTGAAACCCGCCGCTCGTATCGCTGTAGTCCAGGTCTACGCCCGTGATTGTACGCGATGGATCGCCCGGTTGGACAACTACCGTAATGGTAATCGCTTCGTTACCTGGCACGCCCTCAGGGCTGCTTGGCGTTGTTATGATTGGTGGGCCCGCGATGATCTCAAGATCTTCGTCCACTATCGGGCTGATGCCGAAGTTCGTGCTGGCAGGGAGCGAATACCCATAGCCACCATCCCAGCCAACATAGCCAAGGAATCCCTGGATATTAACTATGCCACCAGGAGCAGGCGGTACAAAGGGATCGTCAGTCGGCCGTGTGTTGTACGGCGGGTTCGGATAGCAATTGGGGCAGACGCCTCGATCGTTCCTGAAACGCATCGATGTATCGTACATGTTCAGCAGCGTGTTCTCCCCCACCGACTGCATGAGCATGTCTGGCCTGCCGGTGTCGTCGGGCGTGCTGTCTACAACATTGACGTTTTCAAGCCGAACATACTGCCCGCGGAAATCGCTAATTGTCGTCCATAGAATCTGGGTTGAGCCGTCGGAGAGCTCTTGGTGGATGTCGTCGATGGTGATAGGAACAGGCTGACGAAGCGGGTCTTCCGCCGGTACCGACGGTACTGGGGCCAGTACGATCGAGGTCTGGTCTACAGGTACAACCTGCATCACTTTGCCGTCGCTGCTCGTGAAGGGAACCACATTGCCACAAATATCAACCACATCACCAGGAACGAAGTCGTTCGCAAGGATGGCGCCTGTGTCGTCAACAATCTGAATGCCCATGCCGCCAACGCCCATCGAGGCAGCCGACGTGTCGCGAACAAAAACGTGAATTCGGCTGGGAACACCATCGTTCGGCGTCGAAAGGCCCGAATTTCGCCAGTCGGTGAGAACGACCGCTGTAAACTTGACCGTTGTTCCTTCGATGTCGTTGGTCAGGTTTGCAAAAATCGTTGCATGATCAAGACCTGTTCCTGCAGCCATCAGCACGTCGATGTTGGCCTGTGGGATGAGGTTAATGTCTCGGACGGTCACTTCCGGGGCAGACGCACAGTCCTGAGCCTGAACGGTCAGGGGAAGCAACAAGACGCTCAGCATGGCAGCCAGCGTAGTTCGAATAGCGGTTTTCATGGGGAAGGGAGGGTTTGTGGTTGCGGTGTTAGGTGTCGATAGGTGCTAGAGAATGATTACGAACTTGCCGGTCTGCACCTCACCGGAATCAAGGTCTTTTACAGAAAAAAGGTAGAGGCCGCCCGCGAGTTGAAGGCCGTTTTGAGAGAGGATATCCCACGCGTGCTCGCCGCCTGCGAGTACGCGATTTTCACCACTCAGGGCGTCGTACCAGCCTGTGTCGCCCTGATACGTTGCGGCGTCGTGCTCCATTTCGCTGATGATCTCGCCCGCTAGTGTATACACGCGTATCTCGGCGCGCGGCGGAAGATTTGAGAAGTACAGCTTACGCGACGAGTTGCTGCCCCCATCCCACGCCGCATTCACGCGGTACGGATTCGGGTAGACGACGACGGGCGGGCGATCGGTGGCAGAGGCGAGACCAGGCGCGCCTGGAAAGACTCGAACCGCATTCGTGGTTTTGCTGGACTCAAACGGATCAAGGCCTGCCGCGAGGTCGCCTTCATCGAACGCGGTCACGGCGAAGCCATACTGCCAGCCATTAAGCAATCCTTCGGCGTCATAGCGGTAGAAGTACTGTGTCGAGTCGCCAGAAAACGTAACTGGACTCGCAAGCCGAACGGCCTCGAAGCCATTGTTAAAGCCGACGGCGTTGCCCTCGCGGTCGTACTGAGCCAGGAGGTCGGCTTCGCCGAAAATGTTTCCCTGACGATCATCGCCGGGGTCCGAACGGTATATACGGTACCCTTCAAAGTCTGCTCTACCCGAAATCGGGTCGACACTCGTCTCTGCCAACTCATCCCAGTACAACGAGGCTCGACCCTGTTCCACCTCAACATGCAACCGGGGTGAAGCAGGCGGTTCGGGGATAAGGTATCGATCCATCATTCCATTTCCGTTCAGGTCTTCTCCTGGATCTAGCTGACCGTTGAAATTGAGATCTTCGCCTGCGTACGTGCGCATCGCCCAGAACACGTTGTTCCTAAGAAGGCGACGCGATTCTTCGTTGTCGAACGGACGCGATGGTAGATCCTGAAATTCTTCCGGTTTCAGTGCAGCGACCATCGCAAAATTGACGGTGATAGACGCTCCCGGCTCTACGCGCGGAATTGGCCCAACTGGAAACACGCCAATCCAGTTGCCCGATGCACTCAGCCCGTCCTCGGCCAATCGTTGGCGAAGCGGTCTGGGATCGCCACCGACAGGTTCATCAAGTAGAAGCGGCGCTCCCATCCGCCTAAAGCGCTCCGCATCGTCGTTCGGGCGGGCTAGCTCATCGCTTCCGTTGGAGAACAACCAATAACGCGGGTTCACACGAGGCGCCGCATAGCCATCGGCTACATATTCATCCTGAAGAAATGGGTGGAAGAACCTTCGCCCGCGAATAGGGTCCTCCCACTCGGCGCCTAAAAAAGCGATGGCACCGTAGGTATTCAGGCTTTCCTCTTGCCCTCCCGCATTCCATGCATACGAAACAAACTGAGAGTCAGGAGCAGCGTCGAGGATGTTCAGGTCGACATCGTAGATCGGATAGCCCAGAAATCCACGCCCGCCCTTATTAAAGAAGTTGCCACCAGTTTCCGTCGTAGTGATCACATTGCGGACCACCATGTCTTCCCATATTCCGACATACACGGAGTCCCACGCCGTACTGGAGATGTTCGTGATTTCGTATTCAAGAATGACAAAGTATTCCGTGAACGGAAAGCTCCAGGCATAGGAGCGGCTCTCCACGTGCATTCCAAGTTGGCCCTGCGGGTCTGGTGTCGGCGTAGCAGTGCCTGGTACTACTCTAGCGGTATCGACAAACGCCGCCATGTAATCTTGCTGGCTAATGGCAAGCGGCGAAAACGATGGTGACTCGGGTAGCGAAGAGCGCCTCTGAATAATATCTGCCTGCACAACCTCGTACCCTTGGGCGCCTGGGGAGTAACCGGCTGTGGTCGTAATAGCCGCTGTTCGAACCGCTACAAGACCATCCGAGCGGAGTGCGCCAACCCAAAGTCCAGCTTCGAATAAGTGCTCTACTCCAGAGTCAAGCGGGTACTCAAAGGAAGGGTCGCCACCTGGGTTGTTTCTGACGTTGGCCCTGCCAATAAATCCGGCATTGGAAACCGTGAGGCCAACATTACCCACATCGTGGACGGCCTCCTCAAAAGGCTGCGCCGACCCTTCAGCGGGTACCAGCGAAAGGAGGGCGCACAACGCGGCCAGGTAGCAAAACCGGCTAAGCATTTAGGCGGGCTAGGGGAAGGGAAGGATGTAAGCCAGCGCCGCAACCAGCCAAGTGTTGAATATCGGACTCGGCGGTGCTGTTCGCCAAACATACGGTTTGGCCCGCGTATCGAAGCGTTCAATCCCAGCCTTTACCGAAGCTTTATTCGGACACGCCAAGATGCCCTGAACACGGCCAGCAAATGACAAGCCTACCACTTCGCTCCGCGAGGCGGAATGACTCCCCGCGCTGCGAAAAAACAGTCCAACGTCCGTTCGACATCGCTCTGGCAATATTCAATTACGTCCTCCAGTTTTCCAGCGTCGATGTAGTCGGCAACCTGGCTCCCGTCCATATCATCTTTGGTGTGCGCGATTCCCAGATGGTCGCACAGATCGGAAAGCCGAAAATAAATACCCTTCCCGAATAACATTTTCAGGTCGCAATGCGGATCATGACTGAAGGCGTAGGTACTCCGCACTCCTGACGAAGGAATATCTATCCCGTATTTCGAAGTCCGTGCCAGCAAAAATGGGATGTCAAAATCTTTTCCGTTGAGCGTTACCCACTGGATTGCGCCCGGATCGTTGTAGATCCGCTTGCCCCGAATCTGCTCGGCATACTCGTCGGCAGCGGTCCGTTCCATCCGGTCTACCGCGTCCCAGAATTCTCGAAGCATGGCCCCCTCCTCTTCTACTGATGCGCAGCCAAAGCTTCTGCCCGGTTGGCGATTTCCCTCCTGGTCCGCCCGAATTACACTGACGCAGCACACCCAACCGAGCATCGGATGCGTGGCGCGGATGAGGCTGGAGATTTCTTCGTCCGTCATGCCCTCATCGGGCGTGCCCTTAATACGCTCGTGTTTTCGCGCTACATCCAACTCATAGCGACGCATCTGGCCTTCAGTGAAGGTCTCAACAGGTAGCGGGACGGTCTCAATGTCCAAGCCAACGATGTGCAGGTATTCAGGCAATTCGGTCATGAATAATTCTATCTGATGATACGTCACCAGTTTATTTCGAGCCTATGACATTCGTATGTCACATTGCCTTGATAACCTGCATCTACGAATCAAGACAACAACTCCTGGAACGATGCAAAGCAAAACCTGCATAGGAATTGGCCGAGCCGGCAACAATCGCTATTTCTGGTGGCTCACCACCGCTACTGGTCGAAGACTCTTCAACTCCGAGCAGTTCTCATCCAAGGAAGACTGCGAGCGGGCCATAAAGGCCATGAAGCGCGAACTGGCCGCTGCACCGGTTATGGATGTGTGTGCACACGAGCCATCTAAACGCAACGGAATGCGGCTTGCCGCTTAGTCACTCGCTCGCTCAGGCCCAACCGTGCGTTCGATGAGATCGAAAATGCGACGCATCAAGTCTGCCCAAGATGTGGGCTCTTGATAGCTGTGGGGCTCCAGAGGCGCGATCGCCAACTCCCAATCCTGTTTCCCAAGCTCTATGAGTCTCTGAGACAGGCGGAAGATGTCCTGAGGTTGGACGTTGTCGTCAACAAGTCCGTGTGTCATCAGCAACGGATCTTCCAGCCCTGCGGCGAACTCGATGGGCGACGAACGAGCGTAGGCAAGCGAGTCTTCAACCGGCGTGTTCAGGATGTTGGCCGTGTAGCCGTGGTTGTAATGTGCCCAGTCCGTGACGGAGCGCATCGCCGCTCCGGCGCCAAAATGCTCGGGCTCCGTGAACAGCGCCATCAGCGTTATGAAACCGCCATAGGAGCCGCCGTAGATGGCTACGCGTTCAGGATCGATCCCGAATTCGTCGCCAACGAAACGAGAAGCATCCACATAATCCTGTAGATCCCGCCCGCCCATGTGGCGATAGACAGCTGTCCGCCAATCCCGACCATAGCCCGCCGAGGCCCGATAGTCCAGATCGAGAACGACGTAACCACGATCCGCAAGCAGATTGTGAAACTGGTATTCGCGGAAATAGCCGCTCCACCAACGATGAACATTCTGGAGATACCCCGCACCGTGGACAAACAGGACGGCGGCACCGTTTGGGTTCTCCGGGCGATAGATCCGCGCAGGAACGTCCACGCCATCACTGGCGGGAATGTTGATGATCTCAG
>JAHEJB010000111.1 GCA_024639085.1 Rubricoccaceae bacterium
ACGTTGATGGGGGCGTTCAGGAATGGGTTCAGGTCCACTCCTTTGAATGGATGGAGCCGGAAGTCGTAGCACGAAAACTGACCCGACCTATGCACTTCACGATCAGCATTGATGGCGTGGATACCGCGGAGGCCACCCTATACCTTCGCCGCGAAACCGGGCTTCCGATGAGGCGTGTCCAGACGGTGCAGCTTGCCGATGGTGGAACGATAACCATTGACGAGCGCTACACAGGGTGGGCCGAGAAATTAGCGCCGGAAGGCACATTTGACGTCGACGCGATCTCCTTTCGCCGATAACCTAACGGATATCAACGAGCCGGATAAGGCCTTCCTGCACGACGCTGGCAACGAGTTTGCCATCTTGAGTATGAAGTGAGCCTCGCGTGAATCCAAGCGCACCGGCAGCACTGGGGCTTTCCATGGTGTAGAGTAGCCATTCGTGGGCATCGAACGGGCGATGAAACCAGATCGCATGATCAAGGCTGGCGGCCTGCACTTCTCGTTGGAAAAACGATCGTCCATGCGGCAGTAGCGATGCGCCGAGCAACCCCCAATCAGAGGCATAGGCGAGAATGGCTTGTTGCATGAGAAGACCTCCGGGCACTTCATCAACTGCCCGAATCCACATATGACTGATCGGCTCGCGTTTGTCGGGCGCAAACGGGTTGATGGGATTTACAGGACGGAATTCAATAGGCCGATCCCGCGTGTAGATGTCCCGAACGGACTCGGGAATCAAATCGGCGATGCCACGAGCCAGCTCAACCTCGGTTGGCAAACCGTCCGGTCCGGGCACATCGGCCATCTCAGACTGATGGTCCATGCCCGGTTCAATTTTGTGAAAGGAGCACGACAGGTTGAAGATGGGCCGCCCGTGCTGGATTGCCGTGACACGCCGCGTGGTAAAGCTTCCGCCGTCTCGGAGGCGGTCCACTTCGTAGATGATGGGGATCTCAAGATCGCCGGGCAGGATGAAATAGGCGTGCAAGGAGTGAATGTGCCGTTCATCCTCTACGGTGCGCCCGGCGGCAACAAGCGCCTGCGCCAGCACCTGGCCGCCGTACACACGCGTACGCCCCAATGGCCTGTTCTGGCCACGGAAAATGTTGACCTCTATCTGTTCGAGGTCAAGGATTTCGAGGAAGTTGGAGAGGACGGGGTTCATTTCTTTTAATGTGTCATCCTGAGCGGAGTGAGCGTCAGCGAATGTAGTCGAAGGATCTCTGCTGTGACGCAGCTATGCTGGCGGCACAGATCCTTCGACTCGTTGCGCTCGCTCAGGATGACATGAATGGATTCTTGTTGCGGACGCGGGAAATAACGCGTCGAAGGATCATAGCGAGTCCTCTTCTTCCTCGAAGCACTCGTATCCACCGCTCTCAAGCGTTTCCAGCAGCACGTCTGCTCGATTTTTCAACCGCTGCAAAACATCCACATGGAAGTGGGAAAAGACTCTATAGCTGGCCAGAGAAGCCGCAAGCGATTCTGATGATTGGATCCTCGCAATGGCATCGTCGTTCGGTCGGTCGCCAGCGATAGACAATCCGGCGTCGTGCTGGGCGCGGACAAGCTCGGTGCGAAAAATGAGAAGCCGCTCTTCGAATTTCAGCACCTCATCCTCGTACGCGTAATAAGACTGTATGCAGGGAAACGCTGGCAAATCAGCGACAAGATGAGCGTCGCCCGAGTTGACCAGTGATGTGTAGGCAGGTCGGTCGTTGTCGAGGACACGGGTGTAATATGCGCCTTGAATGAGCCTATCAGGCAGGTCTACCTTCTCCGCTGAGATAGAAAAGTGGACATACCTCGAGGTGTTTCGCACTCTATCAGGTTGCGGGAAGCCCGCCTGCTCAAGAAGTTCGGATAGAACGGCCGCCCGCCACAAAGAGGTTGCGATTCCCTCTTCCATGTCGAAAACGTCTGAGCGAAGGTTTTCTGAGATCTGTGCGACGTACCGGCCCGCGAGATCACGGTCCGAACGCGACTGATTCCAGTTCGAGAACTGGATACCAATGAAAACACCCACAACTACGATTACAAAATCCAATGCAATAGCGGTCCACTCCTGGTTGCGGACGTGGGATATGACGCGGCGGAGGATCATTGTACTTCACAGGCACAATTCGCCCCTTCGTAGGTGATGCCATCTCGCCAGACTGAGGCATCCGAGGCACCATCACGCTCGAACCAGAAAGTAGACCGTTCTATGGCTTCAGGAGCGATCTGGTTCATAGTCGTAGCATCGAACAGGCGTCCGTTGGCCATCGTGTAGGTGATGGACGTCGAGTTGCGGAGGTCATCCAGAGGGTTCTCAGAGAGGACTACCAGGTCCGCCAGTTTGCCTTCTTCAATGGAGCCCAGTTCATGGTCGAGGCCAATGTAGTAAGCGCCGTTGAGGGTAGCCGCGCGTATGGCTTCGAGCGATGACATCCCGCCCTGCCCGAACATCCACATTTCCCAATGGGCCGCGAGGCCCTGCATCTGGCCGTGTGCCCCGAGATTCACGCGCACACCCCGATCCGTGAGCCGGTTGGCAGATTCCGCGAGCGTAATGTGCCAGTACTCGTCGTCCGGGACGAGTGTGCGGCGACGTGCGCGGCTGTCCACTACACCGCGCGGTGTAAACGTCAGCAGGCGGTCGTCCTCCCAGACGTTCGTGTGGCCGTACCAATAGTTCTCGCCCCAGAGTCCGCCATAACCCACAACGAGGGTTGGCGTGTAGCCCACATCCGTGGCTTCCCACATACTCAGCACGTCGTTGTACAGCGGGGCAACGGGAATGGCGTGCTCTATGCCCGAGTGCCCGTCGATAACCATGTTGATGTTGTGGAAGAAGGTCGATCCGCCTTCGGGAACAACCAACATCCCCAACTCGCGCGCGGCCTGCAAAACCTGCTGGCGCTGGTCGCGGCGTGGCTGGTTGTAACTCTTTACGGAGAATGCGCCTACGGCTCGCAGCCTGCGGAGATGACTCCGTGCATCGTCCAGTGAGTTTACCGTGGCCCGAAAATCGCCGTCCGCGCCGTATAGGATGGTGCCGGTCGAGAACACGCGTGGCCCTACCGTCTCTCCTGCTTTCACCAATTCAGATAGACTGAATACAGTCTCCGTGTTGGCGGATGGGTCGTGCATCGTTGTGACGCCGTACGCGAGATTTGCGTAGTGGTACCAATTGGCTCTCGGCAACATTCCACCAAAGAAGTGCCCGGCGTGGGCATGGACGTCCACGATTCCCGGCATGATGGTCTGGCCCGACACGTCAATCACTTCCGTGCCTGCCGGGAAGGAAAGCTGCCCAGTACCGACCGACACAATGCGGTTACCCTGAATTAGGATCGAACCATTCTCGATCACCTCGTCGCCATTCATCGTGATGATGCGCGCGCTTGTGAGCGCGATCATCCCCGTTGGCTCATCGAAAGGAAGCTCCATCCCAATCGTCACGCCAACAGAATCGGGTTTGGGAAGCTCGTCGTTGGCATTGGGAAGAAAAGCGAAGGCTTCGTCGAGATGCCGCGTGTAGACCTCCGGCCCAATCATCCACCGCAAGGCGCGACTGTTGTCAACCCACTGTAACTCTGTTCCAGCATCACGGCTCACACGTGTTACGGGGATCGCAGTCATTTCCTTGCTGATCTCGATCTCGCCGCCTGTCTGCGGAAACGGTGCGACGTAGACATTGAAGGCTTCGATGAACGCGATCCATTCCCCATCGGGACTCGGAACAACGCTCGTCGGGTACTTCATCGTGAAGTGTGTCCGCAAATCCCCTCCGTGGATGTCCACGCTGCGGTACTGCTTGTTCAAACCACCGCCGGTCTGGAAAAACACGCGCTCCCCGTCCTCAGAGAACCGTGGCTCATCACCTCCGTCACGAATCTTCGTTGCTTCACCGCCACGGGCATCTATCACATACAGCCCCGTTTCAACGCCGTGCAGCGGACCTCGCAGCCCGTTGCCGCCCTCACGGTCGTAGACAATTTGCCCACCATCCTGCGAAAAGCGCGGCGCGAAATAGTGGCCGGGCTCGTCAGTCAGCGCTCGGGATTGCCCCCCATCCAACGTGATGGAACGGATGGACCCGTAGTCATCATCGTTGAACGTTGTGTAGACGATTGTCCGCCCATCTGGCGAAAACGATGGGTCATACTCGAAGTCGTCGCTTTGCTGGGTTAGGCGCATCACCTCGCCGTCGGGCCACGCCATCTTCCAGAGATAGCCCACCGCGTGGAAAACGATCGTACGGCCATCGGGTGATGTGGTCATGTCGCGCATCATGCGAACCGTAAATCTATCCGGTGCGGCTTCCTGCTGCGAACGCACAGCTTCCGCGACGTCCAATTCGACATCCACAGTGAACGGGATATCTGCCGCTTCACCCGATGTGACATCAATTCTATGTAGCCCGCCTTGTGCCCAGATGATTACAGCCGATCCGTCGGGCAGCCACTGAAAGTTCGGATAGACGCCGAAAACAGCCCACGTCTCCTGCTGGTCGGGGCTCAGACCGTCAAAAACCGGTCGTTCTGCTCCCGTTTCGAGATCGTAGATGAATAGGACCGACTTGTTGCGAACCCTTCGCACGAATGCGATGTGCCTCCCATCTGGACTTGGCTGTGGTCTTGCTGCCCCACCCGGCCCTCCGATGATCGTTTCCAGTTCGCCGGTTTCTCTATCGAATTGGCGGATCGCATAGATGCCCGCATTCGGGTCTTTGTTGTACTGAAAGGTGGGGCCAGGCGTCATGTCTTCCGAGAAATAGACATAGCGTCCGTCTGGGCTGATGGCAGGCTCGCCGGCATCCTGCTGGTCATTGCGTCGTTCGGTAAGCTGAAGTCCGCCACCGCCCGATCTGTGATAGAGCCACATTTCGCCCGCACCTAGTGACCGGCCACTCGTAAAGTGCTTCCGGGCGATGAGGTAGTCACCGTCCGGCGTCCACACTGCATTGTTCAATAGACGAAAAGACTCGTCGGTAACCTGCTCGGGGTTCATGCCGTCGCGGTCGACAATCCAGATGTTGTCGCCGCCGGAGCGATCCGAAGTGAAACTGATGTGGCGCCCGTCTGGCGAGAAGCGCGGCTGGATGTCGAATGCCTGACCCGACGTAATACGCGTCGCCTCGCCGCCTTCAATAGGTAGGATGTAAAGATCCCCGAGCAAATCGAACACGATTTCAGAGCCATCCGGGCTCACATCGAGGTTCATCCACGTTCCTTCTGATGTGGTGAAGAATACGGTCTCCGTTGGGCCGTGTGGTTCGTTAACATCCCACTTGGCTTCGTCGTCCTGTGCGACAGCAGAAATGGGCATAACGGCTACGAGGGTAGCAAGGGCAAGCAGTCGCATGGTTCGATCTGTATGGTGAACTCAGACGAGATAATAGCCCCTGGAGGCTTAATAGACCCCGAATATTGGACTTCTCGAAGGTTTGCAGGATTTGGCTAAGCCACTCTTGCCTCCTTTCGAACGATGGTATTTTATGTTGTCAGTCCTGTTCCAGGCGAAAACCGCCACTTATCCCGGAGCTGGGCTTTCAGAATTTTCACTCACCCAATTAGGCTCTGCGCGGCTTCGGCTGCAGGAGCACCAACACTATGAAGAAGCTTCTTGTCTTTACGTTCGCTTTCGCTGTGCTTGGCCTCGCTGCCTGCGGTTCCGAGTCCACCGACGCGACTGACACTACCGACGAAATGGCTCCGACTGAAGAGGTCATGGACGATTCAACGGCTATGGACGCCGCTGCCGACGCCATGGACGATGCTGCTGACGCCATGGGCGACGCTGCCGATGCAATGGGCGACGCTGCTGGCGACGCTGCTGACGCTGCACATGACGCTGCCGATGCTGTAGGCGACGCTGTTGAAGGTGCTGCCGACGCAGTAGACGGTCAGTAAACCGTACCAGACTTAGTACAAGTCTTATGGCCGACTCGCCTCGCGGTGGGTCGGCCATTTTTCATGCGCGCCGTATCTTGCGCGCCCACTGCCCGGGTGGCGGAATTGGTAGACGCAGCAGACTCAAAATCTGCCGATCGCAAGATTGTGGGGGTTCGAGTCCCCCCCCGGGCACAAATGTTGAAAGTGAGCGTAGCGGCTTTGGCTTGAGCCACTCGTGATATCAAGCTGTATTGGGGATCAGCGCCACGTTTAAATGAACCTCTGGATACGTGTGTGTGACGTAGCGGTGTGGAGAAATGATGAATGAGTGTGGTGCAGTCGTTTGTCACTACTGTTCGTCGGCTGCTCCCTGTCGCCGTCGACCACTGAAAACTTAATTCCGCCATGATGACTGAGAGCACGGTCGCAACGACCTCAAACATTGTGCGTGCACAAGAACTGTTGCACAACCTAACTGAAGAGGGTTACCGGTTCTATTCGACCCCCAATGGGCCTATTCTCCGACCGGCGGGCGCTTTTCCGAAGCAACACCAATCTGACTACGCTCCTCAAGACGCTTCTCAACTTCAGCAGCTCCTCATGGAAAGCGAGGATATCAGTTCTCTCGTTTCAGCTGCATCGTGCCTCGGGTTCTCATTGCATCTCCTGGAAATCACCTCCGAACGAGACGCAGTGTTCGCCAAGGAGATTCCGGGCTACCTACACGAAAACGTAGAACGTGTACACGCAAGTCTGTAGATAGGGTCATCAAGCTTCACGCGCGCATCGATCTTCGATACATTGTCGAAGACTGAGAAGACCATGTGGGTCAGACGACCTGAAAACGCAGACTGGTGAATACGCAGTTCAGCTTAAGACCACTTCCTCAACTCTTTCTCGCCCTAAGCTTCGCGTGCTTCACAGCGTTCGGAGGGTGTGAGACCGAAGTCGACCTTCCATCGGGGGAGATGGCGGATCAGTGCGTCTATGTCGAAGAAGGGCATGGTCAAACCGGCACGGTTGAGGTTCGGGCTGAAACCGTTGTGGAGGGCTTGGATGTACCATGGGGCATTGGCTTCTTGCCAGATGGAAGCATGCTCATAACAGAGCGAGCCGGCCGGATCCGCTTGGTAAAGGACGGTCGTTTAGTGCAGGATCCTGTCGCATCCATGGATGACTCGGAGACTTCGGAAGGCGGCCTGCTTGGTATTCTCGTCCACCCGGAATTCAGCGCCAACCGACAGTTCTTTATCTACCGTACGATTCACCCTGAACAAGGGGACCTGATCAACCGTGTAGAGCGATGGATACTTTCTGAAGACCATCTCACCGCAAGGCGAGACATTGTCGTCCTAGACAACATCCCCGCTGCCAGATATCACAATGGCGGCCGCATGCGATTTGGCCCCGACGGAAAACTCTACGTTGGAACTGGTGACACTCGGCAACCCAACTTGGCGCAGGATCCTGAAAGTCTAGCTGGCAAGCTCCTTCGGATCAACCTTGACGGATCTATCCCTGAGGACAACCCCTTTCCAGGAAGTCCAGTATATCTCCTCGGTATTCGAAACACGCAGGGATTCGACTGGCCAAACGATTCTACGATCTGGTTGACCGACCATGGCCCCTCGGGTGAATTAGGAAGGAGCGGCCACGATGAGGTGAACATCACATCTGCCGGAGATAATCTGGGCTGGCCCACCATTTACGGCTGCGAGCGAGGTGAAGGCATGGTGTCACCTTCGATAACCTGGGCTCGGTCAAACCCTCCAGGTGGAGCCATCATCTATACAGGGAATGCTATTTCGGAATGGACGGGTAGTCTGATTATTGGCGTGCTGGGATGGAAGCACTTGCAGCGTATTGATCTGGATGACAACGGCAACGTAGACGTCAACGAAGTCTATTTCAGAGACGAATATGGACGATTTCGTGACGTTGTGATGGGGCCAGACAGTGTCCTCTATGTAACCACCAGTAACTGTGACGGCCGAGGTAGTTGCCCACCAGAAGGGGATAAGGTGCTGCGAATCGTGCAATGAGGGAACCGCAGCCGATCATTATGCGGCTGCAGATTCGTTTCAATAGTGAGAGGGGCCCGATGACACACAATGTCATACCATTGGATTAGACTCCAAGTCTGCTTGCGGTGCATGTGCTCAATGTGTACCGTACAGACCATCGCAGATACTATCACGAATGGATCTAACCCCCTTTCTCTTCCTGATTATTGGCCTTCTCGTTGGAGGAGGGGTAGTGTATTTGATTTTTCGCGTACGCGGGGATGCAGCACGACAGATTGAGGTTTCGTCGCTGAATGAGCGGCTAACCCAACGCGAGCAACAGCTTTCCGTGCAAAAGGTAGCGATCGAGCAGGCTGAGCTTGATCGGAACGCCGCCGAGGTGCGTGCGAATAACGCCGAGCGGCTTCACGCCGTCGCCATCGAACAAGTAGCAAACGCCGAGCGACGCATTGAAGCCGAGCGAATGCTTCTTGAGGAGGCGGAAAAGAATTTCCGCGAAGCATTCGAGGCTCTCTCATCCCGTGCCCTCAAACA
>JAHEJB010000112.1 GCA_024639085.1 Rubricoccaceae bacterium
CGACGACAAAAAACGCATCACCGTTTAATGAACTCGGGTCGACGCCGGGCATCGATCCGCGGGCGACCAGCCGTTGCCACAACTCAACACCGTGACTTTGTGGTGATGCAATCACAGCCCCGGCAAACTGAACGTCGATCGACTGTGGATCGGATGTCAGGTTTTTGAACTCGGCTTGGTAGCGCGCAAGACTTCCCTGATTCATGGCATAAAATATGCTGTCTTGCAAGAACAAGCTCGCGCCTTGCTGAAATCGTTTCGGTGTTGAAGGGCGATGCGTGTGCGCTTCGCCGAATGGTGGCACGACGTAACCGTTCGCCAAATCGATGACTTCATCAACCGAGTCAGGACGTTCGCTTCGCAACACGCCTTTAATCGAATACATCGTACGGGCTTCAAAATCACGTCCGTTGAACCATTTCCCCCCCATGAATCCAAGGGTGGGAAGATGATCGGGAAGCGTTTGTTGCGCCGTTAGCACCGGGCAACAAGTGACTGCCAGTACGATTCCCCAGAATAATCGCGTTAGACTCATACAACACTCCAGTAGCTGATGCGATCAACGTCCCGCTATTTATTCTTCTTGGTAAACTCGGTAACGATAACGTTGTCGAGACCCTTTAACGATTCGCCGAATGAGTTGCCCCGCTTCAGGTGCGTATCAAAAAATCTCTCAATCACTTTGACAGACGTCAGCAGGCCAAGCTTGGGTTCGATTTCGTAATTAAATCGATCAGGATCAATTAGCGGTAAATCCGTTACAGAATTGTGACCGAATTTTTGCAGCTCAATCATGAAAACCTGTTCCGTACGTCCGTCAATCAAGGTTTGATAATTCTGTTTTGCATACGGAAGAGTTCCGCTACTGCACATCATGGCGACGGGCATATGGAGCAAGCCTTCAAACCGAGCTCGTCGAGGCGCGATCCCTTCCATTGAGATATAGGCTTTGACACTGGTATTGGCGGCTGCAAACGCGCCGCCAACTCGTCCACCGAGCGAATGTCCGAAAATCCCGATGTTGGAAAGGTCCAATTTGTTGATGAACCGATTACTTGGATCACCTTCATTTAGTTTGCGCAATCGTCGCACGGCCAAATCCAAGTCTTGCCGCCCGATTTCCGTTGGCGTTTCAAAGAATTCATCAACTTTTTCGTAAGGTCCAGACATCAACCCGCGGGAAGGTTGGAAGCGAGGGTCGGGTCGGGCTTGGTAACCATCAGAAAAAGACACGTTGCCAATTCCTGGCATGCCAATCGCGGCAACGACATATCCTCTGCTACTCAATGACTCGGCAATCACTGTATAAGCACAATGTTTAACCCCGCGACCGGGGCATACCAAAATCAATGGGCACTTTGATAAGCCTTTCGCAAATCCTGGACGCAGCTGGCTATTGCATACAACCTGGTCGAATTCATTGGAAAGCGGCGAATACGACGCCTGTTGTGCTTTCAAGTCGTTCGTTGACGGGTACCAGATCTGAACAACTATTTTTCGTTGGTCTTGATCGTGAGAAGAATACGAAAATGTTCGCTGTTGGTCTGCCCATTCGTAAGTCATCGTGCCAACCGAGTGAATTCCTACCGGTTTTGGCAACTTGATCTTATTCGACTGACCATCGGCGGGCGCTACTGCAACTACTGCCAAGAGAATCGCAGCTCCAAACAAAATAATTAATCTTCGCATCAGCAACTCCGTTGCGACTATTATTTCCGCGACACCAATCTAACGATCGTGGTTTGGATTTCCGTCGTGTTCTGGCTTTCCGCCGTCTTTTGTCTTTCCATTAAGCCGATCAGTCCACTCTCGCCCGAGTTTTTCCCCAAGCTTTTCATTCCATTCTTTGCCAAGTTGAGGATTCAATTTTTCGTCGATTTGTTCACCAAGTTTTCGCCCGATTTTTTCGTTCCACTCCTGGCCCAGTTTCTTACCCAATCGCTGGTCAGCTTCCTGGCCGAGTTCTTTTCCCGATGTTGTTCCAACAGATGTCGACATGCGTTTGCGAATCCGGATGTCTTCGTGTTGCGCTTCCGCTCTCAAGTTGACTCCGCCGCCATTAATTGTTCCTCGTACGTATTTGTCGAATTCAACCTTTTTTGTCCCATCGTTTTGAACTTCCTTCCGAACCGGATTAACGGACTCAGTGATATCAAAGTCGGTCAATACTTTGCCGTGAACCGTTCGAAGCTGAGTATCCAAATGAATGTCGGCTGGCAACGACAAATCGATCGAGCCGTTGTAACTTTCGAATTCCAGCGGGCGATGCGAATCAACCGAACTCAAATCAGCCTGCAGATTGCCATGATAGGAATACAAACTAGCTGAGCCAGAGCAATCGGTGAGCGAGATGTTGCTGTGAAAGCTACGCACATCCAGGTGCCCGTGAACATCTCGGACTTTCAAGTTCCCGTCCTGATAAGAATCAAGTTTCAGATTGCAATTACGAGGCACCTTGATCTGCAAGTTGGTGATGTAGCGTCTTGAATTAGAATCCACTTTGATGTGGTTGTCGTTGGATGTAATGTCGAAATCGAGGTTGTTGGAGCGGACTTCTCGCAAGCCTTCGTTGCTCGTTGATTTCTGCATGTAGTTTGGGACTTCCAGATTGACGATCACGTTGTCCCCTTCATGCCCGATCACGTTGATACTTCCACGCTTGATATCGACGTTTAGCGTTCTGGTTCTTTCGAGATTGGCAAACTCAGCCGTAAATCGTTTCTTGAATGGTTGGCTTTCCTGAATTACGACTCCGTTCATTTGACCGTTGAGCGAATTCGGGTTTGGTGCCTGCAGATTCGCATCCACCAGCATCCAGCCCATCATGCCCAGCAACAATACTGACGCCATCACAAAAACTCCTTTTATTAAGCGGTTACGCAAGCTAGATTCGGTCGACGTATTTTGTTGATTCGAAGGAACAATCTCGGGCGGCAACTCAACGGCGTCAGGTTGCTGAACGTGCGCCAGGCATTGCCGCAAAATTCGGGAAAGCTCCCCAGCCGATTCGAATCGTTGATCAGGTTTTTTGTGGAGTAGTTTTTCGATGATGCCGCATAGCCATGCCGGAACATCGGGATTGATTTGTTGAATCGGTCGTGGAGTGTCGTCGATGATTCGCCGAAGTACGGTCATAGGAGATTCGGCTCGAAAGGGAATCAGGCCTGAGCACATCAAATACATCACGCTTCCGAGACTGAACAAGTCGCTTTGACAGGTCACCTTTCCGCCCTCTGCTTGCTCGGGAGACATGTATTGCGGGGTCCCGGCAATAACGCCGGTACGCGTCAGACTGGCATCATCGGCAGCGCGAGCGAGCCCAAAATCGGTGATCTTGACCCGCTCTACGTTGTCCAACAGCAGGATGTTGGCCGGCTTGATATCCCGATGGACCAAACCCTGTTCGTGTGCTGCGGCCAGCCCAGTTGCAATTTGAATGGATATGCGAAGCGTTTCTGCAACAGTTAATGTGCCACAACAGTCCAGCCTTTTCTGCAGTGACTCCCCCCGGATATAAGGCATTACCAGATAGGGTAATGTTTCCCGATCTTCATCTACCGAGACTCCATAAATCTCAATCACGTTTTCGTGTACAACCGCCGCCGCCGCTTTTGCCTCCCGTGCAAACCGTTTCCTCGCTGCTGAGCTACAGGCGTAGTGCGGCAGAAGCACCTTGATCGCAACGTACCGATTCAGAGCCCGATCGAAACCCTTCATTACAATTCCCATTCCGCCTTGCCCGACAACGCCCGCAATTTCGTAGCCCGCGAACCGCCCCAACCTATGGGGGTCATCGGTAGGCTTCAGGAAATCAAGAGAGATTTCCGATCGTTCCTCAGGAGCGATGTTTGATAAGTCGAAGCCCGCATCACCAAGGTGTTCTTTTACGTGTGACCATTGTTTTGCATTAGCTGTCATCCATTGGAGCTGTTCACAACAGTCGTTACAGGCGTCCAGATGCAATTCCAACTCATTCTGTTCATCAGGATTCAAGCGATTTTCGAGGAACCGTTCAATTGCATCGACACTGCAAATTCCAGACGCATTGTTCATGATGACTCTCCAGTTTCAAATTGATCGATTTGTTTAAGTAAACGACTCATCACCCGGCTCTTGGCGGCGTAAATGCTGCCGCGATTTCGGCCAAGCGTCTGACCAACGGCTTCCGCTGGCTGCGCCTCGACCGCAGTCAACCAGAATGCTTGCCACGTGGTTTCCGTAAATTCATCTCGAATTCTCTTGGCGGCCCAATGAAATATCTCGCGACGATATTCAAGTTGAAGTAATTTGGTGTCAGGGCCGTCGGGCCGCAGCGAATTATTGAGTAACTGGTCAACGCTGGTACTTCCAGCAGCGAGATCGGGTTTCTTGCGGGTCAAGGCATTGAGAATTGCGTTATCCGCAATCCGTTTCAGCCAGGTGCGAAATTTTGCCGGTCCATCAGGTTGCCATCGATCAATAGCACCGGAAATAGAAACCAGAATCGTCTGGGCCAGGTCTTCAGCATCTGCCCGTTGCAGTCCCTTGGCCAGTCCCATTCGAACAATTAGCGGCCGATAAACTTGCGAAAACTCACTCCAAGCTTCCGCATCGGCGGTATCTCCAAGACGAGCGATCAGGCTGTTTTGCGTGTCAGGCAGTTTCATTGGCTCTCATTCAGTTTGCCGCGTTTAACCACTACTTTAATACACACAGCATGTCGTGATATCTGACATTTCGCTACATGGCGGAAACGGAACTTAATTTCTGCCTTTCTACGGAACAAACCGGGAATCTGGCAACGAGGTCGAATATCTGTGCGATGATGCTTGTTTGTGACAAGTCATTTTTTTTGTTGCCAATTGTTGCCGTTAGCTAGTCGCGTTTTTGAAACACGTAATCCATCCCGTCCGCTTTTAGCGAATCGGCGATCTCAAATTCGAATGTCGCAAGAAATCAGAGTTGTTATATCTGCTAAACCGAAGTTTGTGCGCAATCCGATGTCCGCGGCAGTTAGTTCGATTGGAACGATAACCCCTCCAAAGGTCGTCAACGGTCATCAACAGATGCCGTTTGATGGCGTGAGTATGACTTACACGTTTGATCGTCCGGAAGAACCGACAAAAAACAACGAACAGTTTTTCGACAATTTCGCCAGTCGCGGAATTTATAAAAATGGCTGGATGGCTTGTACGATCGGTCCAACTTTGCCATGGGACCCCGCCAACAATCCAGCACGGATCAAGGCGTGGGACTCCTCGTCGGATCGTTGGGAGCTATATGACCTGGGTAATGACTTCTCCCAGGCCAATGACCTTTCCGCAGAACATCCCGACAAACTGGCCGAACTCAAGGCGCGTTTTCTGGAACTGGCGGAGGACAACAAAGACCTGCCAATTGGTGCCGCACTTTGGACACGAGTTCACCCGGAGGACGTCGTTGCGACTCCTTACACGAGTTGGAAATTCACTGGAAATACTTGCCGCATGCCGGAATTCACGGCTCCTGGATTAGGAAAGAAAAGCAATACCGTAGAAATTGACCTGGAAGTTGGTGAAGCGGCCAGCGGTGTGCTCTATGCGCTTGGCGGTGCTTCGGCTGGGCTGACCTGCTACATGGAAGATGGCCACCTTTGCTTCGAATACAACCTGTTCATCATTGAAAGGACAAAGTTCAAATCCAATAAAACGATTGCTTCCGGAAAGTATCGGGTCGTCGTGGAAACCAAGGTTTCCCGACCAGGTGGGCCGGCCACGATTGTCCTGACCGTCGATGGCGAGAAGTTTGGCGAATTAATCGCGCCGCGAACGGCTCCGGCTGCATTCACAGCGAGTGAAACCTTTGACGTGGGGGTCGATCTCGGTTCGACGGTCTCTGAGGATTACTCCAAACGCCGACCGTTTGAATTCGAGGGCACTATCAACTCCGTAAATGTTGTGTTGAATTAGATGGATCGCTGGGACCGCCCAAACAATCTGACACACTTCTGACACAGTGTTGCACAACGTGTATGCAATGTTGATTCAATTCCAAAGCAACGCATCACGCGGATTTTGTCGTGTCAAGTTCCTAAATGTCCTGCTTCTGCAACGCCGATCCAACGCGTTTCCTTAGATTGACATCGTGGAGGTCGTTGGTTCAAGTCCAATACCGCCCACTCGATAAGTCCTGACCTGCAACGGGTTAGGATTTTTTCATGCGCAGCGCTACGATTGCTGACACAAGAATCTGACACAACGTTGGATTAGTGTTGCCAGTCAAGCAACGCCTGACCAACGCTTTTTCTCTGCCAAACCAACTTGATTGGTGGGCACCCATACGCTCCTTACGTAGCGCCATGTCTCATGAGAATTCGGGGTTCGCCAGGCGCCGAGCCGTGCGACGCGTAGAAAACGAATTCGAAGGCTTGAAGTTTTTGCCAAGTCCGATTTTTGCGGGCCCTACTTGGGGGCTCGGTATTGAATCGTAGGAGTCGAGACAGTACCGGTTGATCTCATCCCGCCGGATCGAGAATTCGTCATTCAATCGTTCTTGATTTTGAGCTATTTGTGCTCAACCAGGGCAACCACTGTTCATCTTGCACTAACTCGCGGAAAACCCAGGCAAAATTGAAGACATAATATTGATGGAAATTGGTTGCGACCGCTTGCTCGAAAGACTGTTTCGCCTCGATACGCCTGTTTTCTGCAAGTTGATCGATACCAATCATGAGGTGCGCCGCAGCCAGTTGTCCACGGTGATCATTGACTTTGTCGAGCAGCTGGTCTCCTGTCATTTCTCCGCGCATGAAGCAGGCCATATCTCGCCCAAATCTTTCATGTCCTACCATGAATGTCTGGTAGCCAGCTTCCATCGCATTCACGACTTCAATCGTAAGTTCATCTTTCTTGTCGTATCCGAAAAGGCGTAGGACCGGCTAGTCCATATGGAGATTGATTCCCGTATAATCGCCGATTCTCTCGTTTAGCTTTTCGACATATGAATTGCGAATTTTTTCCAAATCGCAATCAGGAACAGACATGTTGATAATCGCATCCACCCAATCGGCTGCAGTCTTCAATTCAGTGCCTGCGCGATCGAAAACTTCGTTAGCAAGTTTGAATTGCTTGTATTTGAGCAGGCAAGTGGCGCCAAAAACGCCAACATATCCAAAATCTTCGCGTTCGGAAGCCAAGAGCCGTCTCAAAAGACGTCTAACTCTCGCTTCATCGTTCTTGATGATTGCCAGGTACATTAGGGCCGTATTGGCCTGGTTGGCAGCAGGCTGATCGCTCAAAAACTCGTTAACCAATTGATCGGCTTCGTTCAATTTTTGATCCCGAAGTGTTTCATCCTGCAGCTCTTCGCAAAGTAGCAGGATCCCGATGTATGCATCGATCAAGTCAAATCTAACTTGGTTCGTATCCAGCCCACGGCGCCGTACGATTTGCAGCTCATCGATCGCTCGCAAAAGTTCCGACTTCCCTTGTAGGGCATTGGGCCGCGATTGACCGCGGACCACCAACGCCCTCGCGTACATCGTCCAGGCAATTTGGCTTTCAGGGCGTTCTTCGGTCACGAGTTTCAGGTTTTTAACAGCTTGATCCGTGATAAACCAAGACTCGGCATACCCTTTGAATAAACGATCGTAGAAATTACTTGCTGGCATTTTTTCAAGCTTGGGAAGTCGACGAATGTATTGGTCTTCCTTGGCGCTTAGAAAACAGTTGATTGTCTTTAGCGAGAAAACTGACGTGTCGCCCGACTCCATCTCTTCAGCTTTATCAAACTCCGTTTCCGCTTGATCGAAATGACCTTCTAGCATTGCGATCAGGCCTCGGATCAGGTGCTGATCGAGATACAAAACATCATACTTTTTTAGTATTTTCAAGTATTCTCTTGACTCCTCGAAACGGCCGAGAAGAGCACTACCAATGGCCTGATCCCGGGCCTGACCCGCAACTGTTTCCAAAGCGCGCCTGGTATTTTCATCAGATTTTTGCAAGTCTTCGTTCGCCGATCGAAGGTCCCTCTCCGCTTCCCGCAGATTTGAAATCGCATCGTTCTTTTTGTTAATGGCCACAACGGCGATACTCAGTCCGATGGCGAGTGTTGCAAAAACCATTGCGGCTGTGGTCGCCACTGCTTTGTTTTTCCGGTAGAACCGAACGACTTGCTTCCAGACAGAAGGGGGACGGACGGTCAGTGGTTCGTCATTTAGGTAGCGCCCGATCTCAGCGGCAAATCCACTTGCCGTTTCGTACCGCTGTGAACGATCTTTCTCCAACGCATTCATGACGATCGTGTCCAGATCGCCGCGCAGTATCTTCGACAGTGAGCTGGCCACCGTGTCACGATAAGCCGCGGTGGCTGTGGCGGCTTCGCCAAGGCTACTTACGCGGTTGCTGGGCCGAGGCGGTTCCTGCTCGCGGATGCGTCGAAGTCTTTCC
>JAHEJB010000021.1 GCA_024639085.1 Rubricoccaceae bacterium
ACAACTGTAGCCCGGTATTCGATCTCGACAAGCGCACCGAGCGCGGGACCATCGGCGCCGAGGGCGCTGCGCGCAGGGGAGTGGTCAGGGAAGGTTGTCCAGCAGATCTCGTTCAGCTCGCCCCACTCAACCGCAAACACTATCCTTTCTCGTTTCTATCTTCCGTCCTCCGGTCACTCGGCGCGTTATCGATGCAGCAGAAAATCACTCTAATTAAAAGACCCCGTGGTGCTCTAGTCGTTCGGCTACCTGCAAACCACCGGTCGATCAGCATGGAGAGATCATAGATGGAGCGTAAGCGAATCGTCATTCTCGGTGCTGCCGGGCGGGACTTCCACAACTTCAACACGCTCTACCGCGACAACGAAGGAGTGGAGGTTGTCGCCTTCACCGCGACGCAGATCCCCGACATCGAGGGGCGGGTCTATCCGGCGGAGCTTGCCGGAAGCCTCTATCCGGACGGCATTCCGATTCGTGCCGAGGAGGAGCTCGAGTCTATTCTCCGTGACAAATCGATAGATGAGGCCGTGTTCTCTTATTCGGACGTGTCGCACGAGTACGTGATGCATATGGCGAGCCGCGTCTCAGTCGCCGGCGCCGACTTCAAACTCTGCTCGGCGAAATCGACGATGATCGAGTCCTCTAAGCCGGTCATCGCGGTGACGGGGGTGCGCACGGGCGTAGGCAAATCGCAGACGACCCGCTTCCTGTCACGGATTTTTCAAAAGCTGGGCAGAAAGGTGGTGGCAATACGTCATCCGATGCCGTACGGCGACCTGGCGCGCCAGATCTCGCAGCGCTTCGCCACCTACGACGACCTCGATCGCCACGAGACTACCATTGAGGAGCGCGAGGAGTACGAGCCACACATCGACGCCGGGTTCGTCGTCTACGCCGGGATCGACTACGGCAAGATCCTCGAGCAGGCGGAGACCGAGGCGGACGTCATACTCTGGGACGGCGGTAACAACGACACACCGTTCTACAAGCCTGATCTGCAGCTCACCCTCGTCGATCCGCACCGCCCGGGCGACGAGCTCACCTACTACCCGGGCGAGACCAACCTGCTCCTCGCCGACCTGATCCTGGTCAACAAAGTGCAGACCGCGGAGGCGGGTGACATCGCCCGTGTGATCGCGAACTGCCGTGCGGCGAACCCGTCGGCCGAGCTGCTGCAATGCCGCTCGGTCATCACGGTAGATCAGCCGGAGCTCATTGCCGGGAAGCGGGCTCTCGTCATCGAGGACGGGCCGACGCTCACCCACGGCGGTATGCGGCACGGCGCCGGTTGGTACGCTGCGCGAGACGCCGGCGCGTCGGAGATCGTCGACCCCACGCCGTACGCTACCGGGTCGCTACGCGCTACGTACGAGAAGTACCCGAACGCGCGCGAGATCCTGCCGGCCATGGGATACGGCGACGCGCAGATGCGGGATCTCGAGGCAACCATTTACGCGGCGGACGCGGACGTGGTCGTTGAGGGAACCCCGATCGACCTGCGGCGCGTGCTCAAGGTCGACAAGCCAATCGCCCGCGTCACGTACGAGCTCGAGGAGATTGAGCCTGGCCGGATCGAAGCCGCGGTCATCCGCATGCTGAATCCGGACGCATGATGGCTTCCACGGATCCAATCGCTGCCTTCCGCGAGCTCTTTGACCGCGCGATGGCGAGTGACACGCTAAACCCAAACGCCATGACCCTGGCCACAGTCGACGATCAGGGCCGTCCGTGGACACGGGTAGTGCTGCTCAAAGGGTTCGATGAGCGAGGATTCGTCTTCTTCACGAATCTGGAGAGCCGAAAGGGGCGTCAGGTCCTCGCGCGGCCATCTGTGAGCCTCAATTTCTACTGGCGCGAGATCGCGGATCGCGGCCATCAGGTCATCATCGAAGGTGAGGCCGAACCGGTGTCGGACGCCGAGGCCGACGAGTACTTCGCCACCCGTCCGCGCGGCAGTCAGCTCGGTGCCTGGGCGTCGCGCCAGAGCCGTCCGACGAAAGGACGCGCCGAGCTGCTGGCTGAGGTGGCTAAGGTCGAGGCCCGGTATCCCCTCAAGGTGCCGCGTCCCCCTCATTGGTCCGGGTTCCGGGTCGTTCCCTGGTACGTTGAGTTCTGGCGCGAAGGGCGGTTCCGGCTGCACGAGCGCACCGCCTACGAGCGCGATGGGGACGGGTGGAAGACATACAAGCTCTTTCCCTGACCTCGCTGCAATCCTTCCGCCACTTTCGTCTGACAAGCGAGTCCTATGAGCGACCTTCGCCCTTTCCACATCGCGTTCCCGGTCAATGACCTGGAGGACTCTCGGGCTTTCTACGGAGGCATCCTAGGGTGCCCCGAGGGCCGCAGTTCGGACGAATGGATCGACTTCGACCTTTTCGGCCACCAGATTGTGGCTCACCTGGCTCCGATCTCGCTCTCCCACGAGCCCGGGCGCCACAACGCAGTCGACGGCCATGCTGTGCCAATTCCACACTTCGGGGTCGTGCTTACGATGGACGACTGGAATAGCCTCGCGGACCGTATAAAGTCGGCCGGCATTGAGTTTTTGATTGAACCCTACGTGCGCTTCAAAGGCGAACCCGGTGAGCAGGCAACGATGTTCTTTCTGGACCCTTCGGGCAACGCACTTGAGTTCAAGGCATTCCGTGACCTGTCTTCGTTGTTTGCGAAGTAGGTTGAGAGTCAGACCACTTCAACCAGGTTCGCCCGCTTCGATGCGTCAAAGCTTGTGTCAGTCGGGAGTGGCAAGACTCATGACACATTCAGGCTCGCAATGGCGATTCGCGGCACTGCCGCAACGTGCGTCGTGCAATTCTGTTAACCCTGAATCAGGCGGGGCCTTCCTCAGGCGACTCCTGCTTGCTTGATCTCCCACGCGAGGCAAAAAGGATGGCCGGGATGACCAGCAGGATAGTGCCGATCTTGTACCAGAGGGGCTCGGAGCCGAGGTTCTGGATGATGTTGACCAGCGTCGCGAGTAGTACGATCCCAGAAACGATGTATCCGATAATTTTCCCATGGTTCGCGTCCGAGAGGGCAATGACCTTTCCGGCCAGGAAACCGATTACGGGAAGGCCAATCACGGCGATGACGACTCCGAGTATGGTGGAGTTGGATACGACCAGTCCAACCAGGAGCATACTTCCGATGGCATAGACGACATAGCCGACGAGTCCGGTGCCGATTGCTCTGATGATCTGCATGAGCCAGGAAGGTTGATAGGTGTTTGCCTACGGGAACAATGGCAAAAGGTTTGGCCACCAGCGCAGGGCCTATGCATGCCGAAGACTGGGTACCTAATAATGTGCTGATTGCTATGTTGCCACGCGAGAGATAATCGAACTTTCAGTGAGCAACATCAATCTTATTCGGACCAATGGTAGTTCAGTCACCGAACTGGAGGATCGGAGCGTTGCAGTCGGAACATCTCTTCAGTCCAGATTGTGACGCCAATGAATCACGCAATTAAGCGGAAGATGCCTGTGGTGATCGTATGAGCAAGCTGCTATCGAAAGAAAGAATCATCGCCAAGCCGGGCTTCAATCGCTGGCTAGTCCCGCCCGCTTCGATCGCGATACATCTTTGCATCGGCTCGGTCTACGCGTGGAGCATCTATAACCCCGCGTTGATTCGAGCGCTTGGGGTCGTAACTCCGGCCGCTGACGACTGGACGCTAGGAGGCGTTGTCTGGATCTTCACCGTCGCTATCGTCTCTCTCGGGCTCTCGGCAGCATTCGCCGGGAAATGGCTTGAAGAGGTCGGGCCGCGCAAAGTAGGTGTAGTCGCCGCCTTTTGCTGGGGAGGTGGCTATCTGATTGGAAGCCTGGGCATCACGACACATCAGCTGTGGCTGATTTATCTGGGCTATGGCGTAATCGGAGGCTGCGGTCTCGGGTTGGGATACGTTTCACCGGTTAGCACCCTGATCCGATGGTTCCCCGACCGGCGCGGTATGGCTAGCGGTATGGCCATCATGGGATTCGGCGGCGGCGCTATGATTGCCGCGCCATTGAAAGAGTCGCTGATCAAGCTGTTCTATCGTTCCGCTGACTACCTCGGCAGCATCGATCAGATAGAGCTGATCACGGAAGGCGGTCGCCGATTTGTTGAGATCGCCGGAGCTCTGAGCGAAGTCGTTGTCGTCGGCGCCGGAGACGTCGCGAACATGATTGTCCCCGGTCCGGAGGGCGTCTATCTGGTTGGGACGGGCACGGTTGGCATCGCTCAGACGTTCTTCGTGATCGGCCTCATCTATTTCCTGGTGATGATGATCGCCGCGTTCTCGTACAGGATTCCGGCACCGGGTTGGACGCCCGATGGCTGGATACCGCCTGACGAGGCCAATCGCGCGAAGAAGATGATCAGCACCCATGATGTCCACATCGACGAAGCGTTGAAGACGCGACAGTTCTATCAGCTCTGGATTGTTCTTTGCTTCAACGTCACCGCCGGCATCGGAGTCCTGAGCGTAGCGCGCACGATGATGACGGAAATATTCGGCACGACGCTGCCCGGTATTGTAGATGGTGGATTTGCGGCGACCTATGTCGTCATGATCAGCGTCTTCAACATGGTCGGCCGGTTCTTCTGGGCAAGCACTTCCGACTATATCGGGCGAAAGACGACCTATTGGATATTCTTCGCGCTCGGAATCGCGCTCTACGTCTCGATCCCGTTCTCAGCCCAGCAGGTCAGCGTGTCGCCCGCCGCATTGTGGCTCGTGTACTTCTACGCAGCCACGATGATCATCTTCACGATGTACGGCGGTGGGTTCGCAACGATTCCCGCCTATCTCGCCGACCTTTTTGGTTCCAAGTATGTCGGTGGGATTCACGGAAGGTTGCTGACGGCGTGGAGCACGGCCGGCGTCCTCGGTCCGCTCGCGATCACTTCGCTCCGAGAAAGCTCGATCGCCAGAGCGATCAGAGACCTGGTTGGCAAAATCGATCCCCAGGCATTCCAGGCCAAGTTCGGTGCTGGTATGGATCAACTCGATGTGCTCATTGAGCAGCGAACGGTCACGATCGCGAAGCTGATGGAGATTGCGCCGCCTGGAACGGTTGATCCTACGAGCAGCGTCTACAACACGACGATGTATCTCATGGCATTGCTATTGGCCATCGCGCTGGTCAGCAACGCGCTCATGAAACCGGTCGATTCCAGTCACCATATGGACGACTAAGACGCACGGTCGTTTCTCATTGCACCGTCGTCCAGCATTCGATTTCAAGAGGGGCACCGGGTGCAGGGCTATCAGCTCCAAGAGCCCTGAGGGCAGGAAATCCTCCTCATACACAGCCCTCCGCGCCCTGTGCCGGCTTACCGACGAATGCAATGCGTCGGCCCGATGGGGCCCGCAAGGGAAACAGGGGATTTGTTCAGAGCCAGGCGATCAATTTCCCGGGCGTGCCAATCCTTGGCAACACGCGTCTTGCTGTGTGGTTGGTTATTCCCTTCGCACGAACGCACCAGCATTCTGCCTCGCGAGTTCGGCGAGAAACTCTTCGTCCTGATCAGGCCCAAGTCCTATTGTATAGAGGGCCACTCGGCGGTTCGCATTCAGCGATCGTACGCGTGAGAGAATCTCGGAGGCGGTCGCATCCGTCGGCTGACCGTCCGTCATGAGAAAGATGGCATCAGTCCGTGGGATGCGGAAAGCTCGTTCCAGAGCGGCCAACATGGGTGTGCCGCCGTCCGCATCCAGTCCGTTGACGTAGGAAATGGCAATGCTCTTATTTCCGGAAGTGGAAGGAACCAGTTCATTCTGCCACGCTTGCACATTTTCCCCGAACGTCAAAATTGTAAACAGCGAGCTTTCCTCCAGCCCTCGAATCGCTGGGGCGAGTTCACGCTTAGCGCCCGCGAGTTTGGTGGTCTGCTGGCGCACCTGATTTCCCAGCGCTCTGCCAACAACTCCGCCAACCACTCGTTCTGCTTCGCGTCCGGCACGGTCGGCAACTTCACCCTGCGCCCGGTCTTGGAGCGTCCCTTCCTGTTTGCCCTCCATGCTACCGGAGATATCAATCACGAACACGATGTTCTTGCCCGCGGTGCTGATGCCGTAGTAGTCCGACGAGCTTTGGAGCGTGTGGCATCCCGCTATTGGGAGAGCAAGCCCGAGGGCAACACAAAGGAGGATTTTTTGCATGGAAGTAGCCCTTCGAAGTGGCAATTGGGAAGGTGGAACGTGGAAATGCACGCTTTCACGATAGGGAGTAGTACAGGATTTCGCCCGCGATGATGGCGTAGATGCCTACGACGATGGCCACCAGAATGCCCGCCGCTGTACTGGATTTGATCGAAACACAGCCAAATATCGTCAGATACTCATTTCCCGGCTGGCACGAACTCGTGTTTGCCGTGTGCTGAAGTCTTTCAGAAAGCGTCGTCAATTCCTGAATCGATTTTGTGCCGGCTTCGTTGACCCACCACACCCCAGAGAGACCAGGGGCCAGACGGGCTGCCAACATTCCGTTCGTTTTATCGAACGCCCACCAGATTTCCGCTTGCTGGTCGCCGCTTTCAGCAGGCAAGAGGATGGTAAGTCCACGCTCTGCATCGCTCAACAACGCACGGGGGAGGCGTGCCGAACCCCGATCTAGCTCACGAGAAGAAAGCACCGACCAGTCCGTATTCAATCCCGTGCTAGCGCTCACCACATCTTCGTAATTCCCGCCAAGCGCGAGAGCTCGGAGCTCCATCAGTGTGGTTTCTAGCGCCGACTGGGCAATGCCATAACGGATGCGGCGAGCAATGATATCGGTGGCTTCCGCGCTATCGCCCGCTATCCACCCCACGCGGTCGTGCATCAAGTCGATCTCGAGTCGTGCACCGTCCTCTCCGGCTTGTCGGTATTGCTGAACCGAGAGAAGGAATACGCGAGGCGCATCTGCATAAAATCGGATCGCCTCGTGATCATTGAGCATGTGGATCGATAGGTTTTCCGACGCAAGCGCAATTTGGCTATTCAGCTCGGCCATCGGCCATAATGCGTTCTGAAGAGACAGCTCAGCGGCATCCTCCGGTGTCGACATCTGGACAGCCGTGAATGCGAGCGCGTTCGCCATCTCCGACGCGGCCTGATACGGGTTAGCACCACCCGTCGACGTCACGATCTGATGAACGGCCGTAAACGCGGCGGGTACGTCGCCGGCCATCTCAATAGGCGAAAGATCCTCAAGAGACGCTGTTTCGCTCTCCCTTTGTACTGATGTGAGCCGGTCCAAAAGTGGGCGCCTCTTGACGACGGACCCGCGACCCGGCGAGTTGACGATGACCTCCAGAACCAGTGCAGAGAGCCTCGCCGCCGAATCCTCGTCGCCACCGCCGAAAAAGAAGTCCTGCGCCGTCTCACCTGAGGTGCCGCCTTCATTTGCACTGTCCGTAGAAGGGATTATCTCACCCTCCAAGATCTCGTCGGCTACCATTAGAACAGGATGATATTTGCTTTCGCCGAGGAGGGAAGCGGATGAGAACGCTCCCAACCCCTGGCTGGATTGCTCGGGCGAAAAAGCGAGGAGCACGTTCGACCTCGCGGCTTCTTCGGATGTTATTTGCGTTTCCAGCAAAGTCTCCGATGCGAGCGCACCCGATGAGTTGAGGGATTCGGCAATGACACGAATAGAGATCTTGTGCCTTTCCGAGTCGTCCGGACCTGCCATGGTCGAGACCAACGTGGCGAGCGAGAATCCCGGCTCATTACTGGGGAGGGAGGTATCCAAGTCCATCCAATCTTCCCCACGCTCGATCTGTACCCAAGCGTGCCGGCCCGCGTCTATCTCCGATTCGTCAGTTGGCCGTACCGTTGGAATGTTCTCTCCGAGCGCATCTACCAACCAGGCTTCATCGCGCCCAATGCGAGCTCTGAAGCGGTCGAGCGGCGGACCTCTCATGCCGGCAAGTGCCAGAATCGGTTCTTCCTTCGAGGCGTTAGGATCGCGTGACAGCACATGCGCCCGCAGTTGACTAACGGCTTCGCTGCCCAATTCGCCGACGGCGAGGCGCGTAGTATGCCCTTGAAGATCCAAAATGGACTTCAGTAAAAGGGCTCGATCAAACGAATTGCCGGCGCGAGCGCTCAATACCCCATCCGCACCTCGGAGAACACCGGCGTAAGCGTCCAGCGCTATGTTGTCCCTTACGTAGGCGAACGCTGAGTCAGGGTCGTCTCCAAGCCGCCCGGCCAGTGTTGAGATGTCGTAATCCGCCGATCCATATTGACCGGCGATCTCCCTCATTTGCAGCACAGCGTCGTCAACCACCAGTACCGAGTCAACTTCGATGGAAAGAGGCGGAAGAGAATTGGCCGCTGCGGATTGTTCCGTCGTGCCCTGAGATGTTTGCGGGGAATGAGGAGTATCCGGTGGGGAAAGCATCAAAATGCCAATGATTGCGACGGTTGGCGCCGCGAGGGACAGGGCATCCACCCAGTCCACCTTGCCATTCTTCTCGACCACTTGGGCGAGAAGCAGGGCCGACGCTACGCCAACGAAACCGAGCCCCACCAGAGGTCCCTGCAGCCAGAAGGGTAACACACTCCAGAACGCCTCGCCTTCGAGCGCCGCTTCTATGAGCTGACCAGAAATGAGGAGCAGCAGTACGCTACCCGCCGCATACGCCCCGAGGATGCTGAACGTAATCCAGACCGCCGGGGGACCCGGGCGCAAAACCAAAATCACACCCAGAGAGGCAGCCAGCGATGCCAGCATCATTATCCAAACCACACCGTGGCCATTGATCGGTCCGACCGCGATAGCAGTACCCACGCTTCCATTGAGTAGGATCGCTACGAACAGCATAACACCAAACCAGAGCAGAGATTCAAGCAGGCGCCAACGCCAGCTATGCTGCTTACCCGGGGATCTCTTTCTTACAGCCGTCCATACAAAAAGGACGAGGTAAGCTCCACTGGCGCAGGCAGCCCAAAGCCAGGGTCCAACCTGCTGCCGAATGGCTTCGATCAGGATCAGTGTGAAGGCAGCGCCGATGAGCGCAGTGAGGAGGGCCCTCAAGAATTCAGTGCTTTTGGTGATCATCGCGGCATCGACTAGATGTCATAGAATACGTTGTCTCCGGTTCAAAGCCCACGTGGTCTTCGTCGAGGGACGCCATTTTCGAACGCATGCTTGCGCAGCCATCTGGCACTTTGACTTTTCATGGCCCGATCACCCACCACTTTTCCTCGTGGGCAAGGTTCTGGAACCTGAAGAGGAATGAGCAAATATCGCCGGTCGAAAACGCCCCGAGTGTGCATCGTCATTGCGAGCGCTTCGTTTTACGCTGCACAGGCTCCGCGGAACCGAACGGTCTCATATGGCCATGCTCGCGAGAACGTTCTCCAAGCTGGCAACCGTCGCTATTTCGTCACCGAGGTACTCAAGCGAGACCTCATGATGCTCCACGTCCCGAGAGGCCACGCATTCAACCGGGATGGTCACGTTCATGTCGCGCTGGTAGGCGTCGATTGCCGTCGTGCGTACGCAGGCGTGGGAGTTGACCCCGGTCAGGATCAGTTCGGTGATAAAATGCTTCGAAAGCAGATCGTCTAAGCCAGTGCCGAAGAAGGCACTGTAGCGCTTTTTGACGATTTCGTGGTCCTCGGAAGCTCGCTCCAGCTCAGAAAGGATTCGGGCGCCATCAGTCCCGGCGATTGTGATTCTGATGTCCTTCTTCTTCATTGCGAGAAAGGCATCGTCGAGGTCGTCTCTGAACTCCTGCCTTACCCAGATCACGGGAATTTCTTCCTTCCTGGCCTCCGCTGTGAGGGCATTGATATGTGTGGTCAGGCCTTCGCGGGCCCTCCGAAGTGGCCCGTCTTGAAAGAAATCCTCAAGCATGTCAATGACGAGAACAGCCTTCATTGTCTGGTTTGCCGTTTAGTCACCAAAGGAGTCGTCGATTAATGGAGCGTCGCCCAACACTCGATTTCGACGAGCGCGCCCAATGCGAGACCGTCAGCTCCTAGTGCGCTGCGGGCGGGAAAGTGGTTCGGAAAGTAAGTCCGATAGATTTCGTTCAGTTCGCCCCACTGGGCGATGTCCTCAATCATCACCGTGCACTTTACCACCTCGTCGAGCGACGAACCGTTGCGCTCCAGCACCGCCTGAATGTTGTCCATGGTCTGCCGCGTCTCTGCCGCAATTCCGCCCTCAACGAGCGCACCCGTAGTGTCCGTCCCGACCTGTCCGGACAGATACAGCATGTGCCCCACGCGCACGGCGTCCGAAAATGGCATGAGTGAAGCCGAATCGGCTTTCAGGTATTCAACGGTTGGCCCATTGGAGGGTGGAGCTTGAGATGTTGGGATAGCGGGCTCGCAGGCAGTCAGGCCAGCGATCAGGCAGAAGAAAGCAATCTGGGAGAAGCGTGACATGGCGAACGATGGGGTTAATCGGTGAGTCCTCAAGTAGCAAAGGTAAGGGGACTTCGTTTAGCCCAAACCGACTACCTTAGGTGCACTTAGGTAGTTAAATCTTCCGCCCGAATCCATGTACTCCAGACGACAATTCCTCGGCGCAATGGGCGGTCCTGCCGCGGCCTCGGTGGCCATCGCTTCGCTTAAGCCGGCTTCTATCCCAGACCTCCTGGATTCGTTGGTTCACTACACCGGCACGCCGGAGGAAATCGCCCGCGATGAAGATTTCTGGCGTGAAATCCAGCAGGCGTTCACGGTCGACCGGTCACTGGTCAATCTGAACAACGGGGGTGTTAGCCCGGCTCCGGCCGCCGTGCAGGAGGCCATGAAACGGCATCTCGACTATTCGAACGAGGCGCCGGTTTATACGATGTGGCGGATTCTTGAGCCGCAGAAGGAAGGAACCCGGCAACGTCTTGCCCGCGCTTTCCACTGCGATCCTGAAGAAATTGCCATCACACGAAACGCGTCCGAAGGGCTGCAGATCTGCCAACTGGGCATAGACATGGAGCCGGGAGACGAGGTCCTCACAACGACGCACGATTATGGGCGCATGTTGAACACTTTCCGGCAGCGGGAGAGGAGAGAAGGCATCGTTCTGAAGCAGTTCTCGCTGCCCATCCCCGCTGAAAATGAGGATGAAGTAGTGTCCCTGTTTGAACAGAACATCACGCCTCGCACGAAAGCCATTCTAATGTGCCACATCGTGAATATCACCGGGCAGATCCTGCCCGTTAAAAAGGTGGTTCGAATGGCGAGGCGGCATGGAATCCCTGTAATCGTCGACGGCGCGCACTCCTTCGCCCATTGGGATTTCACCCACGACGACCTCGACTGCGACTACTACGCGACCAGTTTGCACAAATGGCTCTTTGCACCGCACGGGACGGGCATGCTGTACGTCCGCAAGGACAAAATCCGGGATCTTTGGCCCATGATGGCGGCTGCGGAGACGCAGGACGACGACATTCGAAAATTCGAGGAGATCGGAACGCACCCGGCTGCCAACCACCTCGCAATTGCCGATGCGCTGACATTCCACGAGGGGATCGGATCGAAGCGGAAAGAAGAGCGCCTCCGCTACCTGCTCAACTACTGGGCCGAGCCGCTACTGGAGGACGACAGAGTGGTTCTGCACACGAGTCAACAACCTGGGCAATCCTGCGGAATCGGCGTTGTTCAAATCGAAGGGATCGATTCAGGCGCGATCGGCCGGTACCTGTGGGACATGCACCGGATCATCATCACGCCGATCAAGCACGACGAGTTCGAGGGCAATCGCATAACGCCCAACGTGTACACGACGCTCGAAGAACTCGACCGGTTTGTGGAAGCGATGCAGACGATCCTTCGGGAAGGACTTCCTGACCGGTATCTAGAAGGATGAGCCGCTTCGACCCGCAGGACAGCTCGTTCACAACGGATGTAGCAGCCTTCTACGAAACGACGCTGGTTCCTTTGATCTTTCAGCCCTATGCCCTGGATCTGGCAGAGAGAACGCAGCGCGTTGCACCGGGCACTGTGCTCGAAATCGCCTGTGGCACCGGCGTCGTGACGCGGGCACTGGCCGATGCGCTGCCGGAGGACTGTGCCATCTTCGCGACGGACCTGAACGACGCCATGATCGACTATGGTGAGCGAGTAGGAACGAGCAGGCCTGTGACGTGGCACCAAGCCGATGTGATGGCTCTTCCGTACGCCGACGACTCGTTCGACGTTGTGGTTTGCCAGTTTTCGGTCATGTTCTTTCCCGATCGTGTGGCTGCCTACCAGGAGATACGGCGCGTGCTCCGGCCCGGCGGGACGTTTCTGTTCAACGTGTGGAAAGGGATTGAGCAGAACGAATTCGCCGAGGTTGTGACGAGGGCCGTGGGTTCACTCTATCCCGAGGACCCGCCGCTCTTCCTGGCGCGAACGCCTCACGGCCATGGGTCACCGGCAGAGATTGAGGGGGACGTGATAGGTGCTGGATTCGAAACGTGCGAACTGATCGAGCGTGATGACATGAGCGTAGCCGAATCACCGGACGTTCCGGCATTAGCCTACTGTCAAGGAACCCCGCTACGCGGTGAGATACTGGCTCGAGAACCGGATGGGCTCCACCGGGCAACCGCAGTTGCAGCGAACGCGCTTCGATCTCGATTCGGTGACGGACAGATCGAAGGTCGGATTAGTGGCGTGATCGTCGTCGCTCGTTAGCGCCTTTCCGATGGCAATCGCATATCGCCCAACGTGTACACGACGCTCGAAGAACTCGACCGGTTTGTGGAAGCGATTCAGACAATCCTGCGTGATGGACTGCCGGATCGGTATCGGGCCGGGTGAGAAGGAATTCGAAGCTCAAGTTTCCCGCGATCCGGACAACAGATGCTGACTCACTTCGTTCTTGAGACTCACCGATCTTTTCCACCTTGTCGTAATTCCGTGAGATTATTGCCACTGCCGGCTACGCTTTTCATCGTCGCGTTCGTTCCGTTCAATTCGCATCCGATTGCCATCCGCCACGACGTGGATGACCGTGCATACCTCGAGCTTGGCGCCGACTTTCCGTCCGTTGTTCGGGTTGGCGAGAATGGCGGCGATGGGACGCTCATCGCTCCAGACTGGGTTATGACCGCCGCCCACGTAGCGCATGGCATATATCAACGAAGCGACGGAAACGTCGAAGTGTTTGTTGATGGTCAGGATGAAGGATTCGTTGTAGACCAGGTAGTCTTACATCCAGACTTCTATCCGATGGGCCCGGATGATATTGCGCTGCTACATCTTGAGCGTGCGTTGACTGACGTCGAACCTGCCGGGATCTACAGAGATCGCGACGAACGAGGGCAGCCGATAGTCCTCGTTGGCCACGGCGACACAAAACCGGGCTCCGGCGGCGAATGGGTTGCCGATGGACTTCGGCGCGGAGCTACCAACATTATCGACCAGGCGACCGACTCGCACATCGTCTTCGATTTCGACGAGCCGAAAGACGCGTCTCCGCTGGAAGGCACAGCCGGTCCGGGCGATTCCGGTGGTCCGGCATTCATCCTTCAAGACGGTTTGCCGCTTGTTGCAGGCGTCTCTTCACTGGGTGAACCAGGTGAGAATGGCCCGGGCACGTACGGTGCCGTCGAGCACTATGTCCGCGTTTCATCGCATGCCGAATGGATCGATTCCATACTGGCCGATCCTCCTGAAGGGCGACTCGTCAATCCTCCAGCCGAGGGTCCGAATCCGCAGGTGCAGCGCGTGGGTCCAGGGGCTGGCGGTTCTCCGCCGCCTGGTGTTCTGATATTGGAGGAGATTGGACTCCTTGTCGCCGAACGCGACGGCCAGGTACGCATGGTCGGGCGTATAGATCAGCGGTATCCGGCTGCGCTTATGGACGCCGGCATTCGGCCTCCGGCGGTCGTTGTCTCAATCGACGGCCACACAATCGAATCTACTGGTGAGCTCGAATCCAACTACGCCGCCATCGAAAGTGGCAGTTCGTTCAACCTAACGTTCCAGCACGAGGGCCGCATGCAGAGCTTCGAGCTGAGGAAATAGGGGGAATCGCAGTGGTGTCAAAATCGCTACTCGACGCGCTCATACGCCATCTTCCTTTGCATTCGGAGGCGTATCTCACCCCGACGCTTAGGCCCGTTTGACCACCAGGAGAGTTATGTCGTCAAACGGCGGGGCGTCTGACATATGGTCTTGAACTGCCTCGAGGACTCTTTCCACGATAGTCTGTGCAGGCTGGTCTGCATGTTCAAGAAGTAACGCTTTCAGACGGTCTCCTTCAAACTGCTCTCGCATTGGATTCATCGCATCTGTAACGCCGTCCGAATAGATGAGTAACACGTCGCCAGATGCGAATGAGAGCGTGTCGCCCATATATGTCGACGCCGGCCGAATGCCCAGCGCGAGGCCAGCCAGGTCCAAACGCTTGATCGTGCCGGCGGAATGCAAAAGAGGCGGATCGTGGCCGGCGTTCGCGTATCGAAAATGGTGCTGAGTCGAGTCAAGGATGCCATAAAAGAGCGTCACAAACTTGCCTCGCCGCATGCTCTTGCACAACAATTGGTTGGCACGTTCCAGGCAAACGTTAACCGAGTCGGTCCAGGGGGCCTGCGCGCGAAGTGTCGCTTGCACGTTCGCCATCAGCAGGGAGGCAGGCAGTCCTTTGCCGGAGACGTCGGCGACGCAGAGACCGAGTCGTTCGTCGCGGAGTTCGATATAGTCGAAATAGTCTCCGCCCACGCTCTGGGCAGGGATGCTGGCTCCTGCAATGTCGTAACCGGGCACTTCCGGAGGGGTCTTCGGTAACAACGACGCTTGGATATCGGAAGCAAGGCGCAGCTCATCGCGCATGTGCAGCAAAGCCTTCTCCTCCTCATACAGGCGCGCATTCTCGACGATCTGTGCCGACTGCGCGGCCATAATGGCCAAGAGACGTTCATCGTTCTTCGAGAATCCAGTCTCGGACTTCTTGTTGTAGACGGCCAACATGCCAATTAGGTGCGAACGGTTCATCAACGGCACGCAAAGAATCGAGCGAACGCCAGCGTCCCACCGGGCACCCCGAAAGCGTTCATCGTGGACGGGGTCGTTCAGCAACAGCGGCCGCTTGTATTGCAGCATCCATCCGAGCATACTGTCGTTGACCCGGTAGGGGCTCTGCCCAGCTTTGCTGCCGACGGTTCGAGCCAGTGTGTTCATCGGATCCTCGGCATTCTCTTCGACCAGCGTAATCACCCCCTGTTCGCCCTGAACGCTAATCAGGGCCTGGTGTATAATCTTCCTGATCACATTGTCCGTATCGACTGAAGCCCCGATCTCGCGGGCCAACTCGTTGAGTAGCGAAAGCTCCTCCACGGATCGCCTCAGTTCCTGATTTTCTTGTTCGAGCGATTGTAGAGCGCTCGCTTTAGCCTCGGGCTTGGGCATGGTGCTGGCGCGATGTGGTCAGAGTACCGGACATCATTATCGGCTGACGGTACTGCTTGCCAGAGACTGAATCTAGTGGACGCGAAGTAACGACAGATTGGATAGTGGCGGAAAACTGGCTTTGACGCAAATCAAGAGAGTCCATTTCCACCTACTCCTGGAAACGACCTAGAATACCTGCATGAAGGTTCGGAGGTACCTGGAGTCGATAAGGCTACCGCGCTTAGGTCGCAGAAAAACTCTCTACAGCCTCATCGACCGTGTCGAATATCTGAAACACCTCGCCAAGCAGGCGAGTCATCAGAAACAGATTGCGCAATTTCTTTTCGAGCTCTGCCAGGCGAAGGTCGCCACCTTCATCTCTCAGCTCCTCAGCAGATTCAATCAGAACACCAATTCCAGACGAGTCCATCAATGTAGTGTGACTCAGGTCCAGAACGACGTTCTTCTTACCGTTGGTGCGAAGCTTGCCGATCTCCTCTCGGAAAGCGACGCCCACGATGCTTCCAAGGAACTCGCCTTTGGGGCACACCACGACGGCATTATAGTGTTCGGATTGCGTCAGAGACATGGCTGTGTAGGATTGGTCGAGACTACGAATCGGAAGGTACTATAAACCAGCGGATGTCAAGCGCCCGCATTTCTTCGGAGTGCTTCAGGTCAAACCCAGGTCTCTCCGAAATTAAATCGGGGCCAATTGGCCGTTGCATAAGCGATTTTGCCGACCGGTCCAGAAAACGGACGACGTTCCACCAAGTGTTCGATCATGGGCCGATGGCGGCCCAGGTCACACACTTGAGCGGTCAAGGAATTAAAACATTCGAGCGACGGCATCCGTCTGAGTGCGCATGATCCCGCACCTGCCGGCCTACCAAGCGGCCTTTATTGATCGTAACCTTATGGCTCACTCCGTAGCAAGTCCTTGTCAGCTCCCGGCGCCTTTTTGTACGATCGCTTCATGGCAAACGTGGAAGACGCGTGCCTACGGGAGTGGCGGATGGACCTGCTTGAAAACGCGGCCGGGAGGGTCCTGGAAATTGGTGCTGGTACCGGGGCAAACATCGAATGCTACACGCCAGCTGTTTCAGAACTCGTGCTCACAGAGCCGGACGTGCACATGCGCGGGCGACTGAGAAAAAAAGTGTCTCGGTGCAAAGCTGAGAAAACGATGGTTACCGAGGGCTCAGTCGAGTTGATCAACCAGGACGACGCCTCGTTTGATTGCGTCGTCGGTACGCTTGTTTTGTGTTCGGTGCGGGATCTAGAGGGTGGATTGAAGGAGATCAAACGTGTACTTAAACCCGGCGGACGACTGCTTTTCATGGAACACGTTGCGGCGCCGCGCGGGTCTCGACGAAGGCGATGGCAGAACTGGATCAACCCGGTGTGGCGCCGGGTAAATTCGAACTGTCATTTGAATAGAGAGACGGAGCAGGCAGTTGTGGCAGCAGGATTCTCGATTCACTGGGTGAGGCGAGAGAGCATGAGAAAAGCGATGCCTATCGTCCGACCGACGATACGCGGCATAGCCCATAACGTGTAGGCAGACGCTGTCCCGACGACGACTGACTAATCTGCCGGCTGAGGGCGGGGGAAGCGAGCGGTCCTTAGCAAAGTTGCTCCTACCTGAACGATTCCACAATCAGGAGGTCCGACTCGACGCGGTCTATTTGGGCCGTAATTAGCACATCACCGCCGCGTGCCACTGCAAACCCAGGCTCGCCGTTCATGAGGTTGCCTACCGGTAGTGAGTAAGCGAATGGAGACTCTCCGGTTGTGCCTAACGTGATTAGAACAAGCTTCGCTGCGGCGCGATCGAGTACGACAAGCCCGCGGCTCGTGGTGGCCCAATTCCCCCAGTCTCCTGTCCGTGGCAGTGTTGAAATCCGCTCTTCGACACCGTTGGCTATACGCCAAAGGCCCGGTTCTGCATATCGCGAGACAATTAGCGCCCCATCGTCTGCTTCTTCAGCCGTGAAACCTCCCCCAGTCGATAATTGCACAGCTTCTCCGCCTGTAGCTGGAATCATCCAGATCTGCCACGCCCCGCTGCGGTTCGATCCAAAATAAACGTGTGTGCCGTCGCGGGACCAACGTGGCGCCACGTCATCGGCCGAATGAGTGGTGAGTTTGCGAGGAACCCCACCATCGGCCCCAATTATGAACAACTCGGCCTGAGTGTCCGGACGAGCCTGAAACACGATAGATCGCCCATCTGGAGAGAACCTTGGATACTCGACGGACGGACCACCAAAATTGGTCAGCCGCAGAACATCGCTTCCGTCGCGATTGGCACGCCACACTTCCGGGGGACCCGTCCGGTTCGATATGAAGGCAAGCTGGCCGCCGGTCGGTGAAATATCGGGTTGCTTATCCCACATGGTCGAGCTCACCAGGCGCGTGGGTTCCTCGTTGTCGGCCGTCTCCCAAAGGTTGACCTCGAAGATCCAGTCCTCCACAACCAGCTTATCACCCGACGGTGCAAAGGCTGGTCCGCCAGGATCGCGGACAGCCGGGCCCGACACAATTTCTGGCTCTCCACCATTCGCGCCAACGCGCCACAGGGCAAAGACGCCTGTTCGGCTCGAAGAGTACACAATAGCCGAGCCGTCCTCCGTCCACGAATGCCCGGCAATCGTTCGGTTATCCGACGTCAAGCGCCGGGCTTCTCCGCCCGAGGTGGCGACTCGAAAGAGATCGTCGCCAGCGGGGCTACGTCGAATGAAGGAGATCATCACTCCATCCGGGGAAAGACGAGGTAGAATGTCCCGAAATCCGCCAGGGGGCTCGGTAAGTATCTCGCGCTGCCCGTTGGTCAGATCGACGCGAAGGAGTCCGGTGCTTCCTCCGTCTGCCGACGAGCCCGACCAGACCATCAAATTGCCGTCCGGAAACCAGCGGCCTCCTTCGGCCGGCACGGGTCCGTCTAGAATTTGCCGCTCGTCGCTGGCAAGAGGAGAAATTCCAAAGAGCCGGCAAGGCCCTGGATCGCAGCGCACAAAGGAGATGGTCGACCCATCCGGCGACCACGCCGGGGCAAAATCGCGGGGACCTTCCGTCAGTTGGAGGGGCGTGTCTGCATCCAGTCGCCGAATCCATATACTCTGTGCGCCGTCGTCGCGATGGACGTAGGCGATCTCGTTACCATCCGGCGACCACATTGCCTGCATTTCCACACCCGAGTTTGTGGTGAGGGGCCGTGTGGTCGTGTTTGGCGCCTGTTGGTTCCACAAGATGAGAGCGTACGAAGCCGCAAGAGCGAGGACCACCCCCCCCACAAGTCCGGCCCTTTTCGGGAAGGCTGAACTCCTTAAATGGGCCGCAGGCAGCCGTGCAGCCTCGCGAGGCGTTGTCACCGTAACATCCACGGCTTCGACCGGCGCGGAAAAGCCATCACCCATCCGTTCCACAGGGGAGATCAGTCTGTATCCAACCTTTGGAATCGTCTCGATGACCCGGGGCGTGTGTGCCTCGTCACCGAACAGCTTTCGAAGCTGGGAAATACATCGGTTCAGCGCATGGTCCCCCACAAAAACGCCCGGCCATACCGCTTCCATCAGTTCATCCCTGGAAACGACTGCACCAGCCCGCGCCGCGAGATACAGGAGCACCTGCATGGGCTTGGGTTCGATACGGATGGTCTCACCCGGGCGAACGAGTTCGTTAGCTCGTGGTACCACAAGCCAGCCTTCAATACGAAAGCCGCCTTCGAGTATCAGACGAGGTGTCTTGGGTTCAGGTCTTATGATGGTCAGGGAGGGCCGCTGAACCTAAATGGTACTGTCGGAGGTTGCCGTTCGCAAGGTACTCCTGACGCCCCAAGACACTGTATTACAGGGCCATTACACAACTGTCATGGTTTCATCAGGTGCAGGTCAGCGCACGATGTCGATGTTGATTGTCGTAGTCCCCGTATTCTCAGAAGTTGCCGGCGTAGCCGGTCCACTCCAATCATCGATTCTCATGCGCTCGATCCTACTGCTTCTCTTCGTACCGATTCTCTACACGTCTGCCCACGCGCAATTTGTCTTCACCGACGCTACGACAGGGGACCTGCTTACCCCTATCAGATCGTGGGGGGCAAGTTGGGTGGACTTCGACGGCGACGGAGATTCTGACATCTTTCTTAGCAATCAGGCCACCACTGGCGGCAACGTTTTGTATCGGAATTCGGGTTCCACATTTGAAGCTATTGAGGCTGGTGACCTGACCGCAGATACAACGCCTGGCTCACTGGGCCATTCATGGGCCGACTACGACAACGACGGGGATCTGGACGTCTACGCTGTAGGCGGTTGGATCAGTGGGCCTGGTCACCTTTTCCGTAATGAAGGTGGTGCGTTTGCCATCGTGGATGAGGCCCCCATCGCTCCTGCTGATGACAACCGGGGTTGGAGCGCTGCATGGGGCGATATCGACCGGGATGGCTTTGTGGATCTGGTCGTCGTTCATCCGGCGGGATTTGTCGGCTCCGCTCAACCCAACCATCTCTTCCAAAACGACGGCGACGGCAGCTTTTCTCGTGTTTCCGATGGCCCAATTGTAACTGGACTGGAGCCGTACACGATCGGAAGCTGGAGCGACTACGACATGGACGGCGACCTAGATCTCTTCATAGGTAGCGGACCTACCAACCAGCCTGGTCTGGATAACTTATATGAAAACGATGGTACAGGCATTTTTACGAGGATCATGACGGACCCCATTGCTACAGATCTCCGCGATGGCCAGATCATGAACTGGGTGGACTATGACAATGACGGGGACCTGGACCTCTTCGTGACCAATTTCGCGGCGGTGCCCACCAATGATCTCTACCGCAACGACGGCGGTGGTACGTACGTCCCCGTCACGGAAGGGCCGCTGGTAAATGACTCGGGTGGCACGTCTCTAGCCAATACATGGGGTGATCTCGACAACGACGGTGACCTTGATGTGCTTGTTACAACCGGTGGCGGTGGCCTGGACAGACTTTACGCGAACGACGGCGACGGTACGTTCACGCGCATTACTGATCAGCCCGTCGGTTCGAGCTCTACGACCTCGTCCGGTGCTGCGCTAAGCGACTATGACTCGGACGGAGATCTCGACATTGTAGTGACGTCACAAATTGCGGGAGGTGGCCCAGTCCGGCTATATCGGAACGACTCGGCGAATGGCAATACCTCGTTCCAGGTGAAGTTGGCAGGCGTTACTTCAAACGCGGCCGGTATAGGTGCCCGGCTTCGCGCAACGGCGACCATTTTTGGGCAGAGTGTCACGATGCTTCGAGATGTCTCCTCTCAGAGCACATTTGCGGGGCAAAACGACCTTACCGTGCATTTTGGCCTAGGCGATGCCACCGTGATCGACCTCTTGGAAATCGAGTGGCCCTCTGGCAGTATCGACACCTATGCGGATGTCGACGTCGCGGCCTTTGGCGGCATCGCCATCGCTGTCGAGGATCAAGAAATACTGCCCGTCGCCAACGAACAGGGCTCCCGCTTGCCTTCTCGTACCTCCATTGAGAACATCGCGCCGAATCCATTTTCGACGAGTACGACGATCGAATACGCCTTGACGTCGCCGTCCGACGTGTCGCTCGTCGTCTACGATGTGTTAGGTCGCGAAATCACCAGGCTCGTCATGGAGCAACAGGCAGCCGGTACGCACACGTCCCAGCTTGAGGCGAAAGATCTCCCGAGCGGTTTGTACGTGATTCGAATGGATCATGCGAATGGAGGAGAGTCGCGCACCGTCACTCTCACGCGCTAGAACAGCCGATTACTTCGCCAAGTTGGGATGATGGACCTGCGAGCCTTCGCGCGCAGGACGTGAGTACTCGCATGGGAATTCACCGGCTCCCCTACTAGTCGGCACCGGCGTATGAAAGGCACGCTCGCTAAACAGGGCAATCTTTTTCGAATTGATATCCGTGAGTTCCTGCCTTCGGCTTGGATTGCCAGGGACTGGGCGCAAAGGAGCATGATATTCAAATGGGCTCACTTCCGATAAAGCAGCTCCACTTCACAGTCTATCGTCTTTTAGGCTCTTACTGCCGAAGGATCGGGCCGCCAGGACTGCAACACCTTCATGTAGTTCGCACGTTCAAAAGCGGACGGCTCGGTGACGTGGCGTTGGCTCATGCTGCCCCTCATTTGCTCGACGGAATCGTACTCGTGTTCCTCAAGCCATGTGGTCATTTTGCTCAGGATCTCGGATATCCGATCGATACCGTTGTGCAGGAGTTCGGAGGCCATCATCGTGACGTTGGCACCCGCTAGCAGTGCTTTTAGCACGTCCTCATGTGTGTGGATTCCACTGGTTATGCCCAAGTCCGCGTCAATACGGCCAGAGAGGATTGCAATCCATCGCAAGGGTAGACGCATCTCATTTGAGTTGGAGAGGACAAGGTGTGGAGCGACGTCAAGGGCCTCTAGGTCGATATCCGGCTGATAGAATCGGTTGAATAGCACAAGCCCGCTAGCCCCGGCGTCGACGAGCTTTTGGGCCATGTTCGCTGTCGAGCTAAAGAAGGGGTTCATCTTTACGGCGAGCGGGAGCGACGTCGCGGCGTGTATCGCAGATACAATCGCCACGTATCTACCTTCGATCTCGTCGCCGGTCATCCGCAGATCCGTGGGGATGTAGTACATATTGAGTTCCAAAGCATCCGCACCGGCCTCTTCGATCTGCTTGGCGTAGCCGGTCCAGCCGCCATTGCTGATACCATTCAGGCTACCTATGATAGGTATTGAACAGGCCTCTTTGGCCCTTCGAATGTGTTCGAGGTAGGCATCAGGGCCCACGATGTAGTCCTCAGCTATCGGGAAGTAGCTGAGCGCTTCCGAGAAGCTCTCCGTTCCATAGTCGAGGTAGTGGTCCAGTCGGTGGCTCTCCGACGTGAGTTGTTCTTCGAAGAGAGAGTGCATGATTACTGCCGCCGCGCCAACATCCTCCATCCACCGAATGTTGTGAATCGATTGAGAGAGAGGAGAAGACGAGGGAACGATCGGGTTCTTCAGCGAGAGACCCAAGTAGGAAGTATTGAGGTTCATGGGTTCGTCCGGCGAATTGTGGTGATTCTCATGTGCGATCACACCCCAGGAGGAAGTTTGGGACTTCGCGGTGGATTCTGCTCTTCGCCATTCGCAGCAGTGGAATATGCCAGGTGCTCGTACCGCTTCCAGCGCGCGTTAACAAACTCCTGGGCCTCATTCATGAGCGTATCGGCGGTTTCGGGATTTATCTGCTGCAGCACGCGGAAGCGGTTCTCGTTGTACGCGTAGTCCTTCAGGCGGATACTTGGGGCTTTTGAGTCCAGTTGCAGCGGATTCTTACCCTCGGCGATGCGCCGGGGATCGAAGCGATATATCGGCCAATAGCCCGCTTTCACGGCAAGCTGCTGCTGGACCATGCCCTTCGTCATATCAATGCCGTGCGCAATGCACTGGCTATACGCAATGATCAGCGATGGTCCGTCGAACGACTCGGCCTCTTCGAAGGCCTTGATAGACTGGTTTTCGTCTGCTCCCAACGCAATTTGAGCCACATATACGGTGCCATAGCCTGCCATCTGCATGCCGAGGTCCTTCTTTGGTGTGGTCTTGCCTCCAGCTGCAAATTTGGCCACGGCGCCCAGGCTCGTTGCTTTTGAAGCCTGCCCCCCTGTGTTCGAGTAGACTTCGGTATCGAGCACTAGAACGTTGACGTTGCGCCCGCTCGACAGCACGTGATCGAGCCCGCCATAGCCGATGTCGTAGGCCCAGCCGTCACCCCCAACAATCCAAACGCTTCGCTGGACCAAGTTGTCCGCTAGACTGAGCAGATCTTTGGTCCTGGGATCATCGTGTCCCTGCAGGGCCTCTTTTAACTGCACGACTCGTTCGCGTTGCGTATGAACCCCTTCGTCGTCGGATTGGTCAGCGTTCAGCAACGCGTCGACCAGCTCACCGTCAAGATTTCTGCGCAACAGCCCGAGAAGTTCGCGTGCGTACTCGGTCTGCTTGTCTACGGCGAGCCGCATACCCAGACCAAATTCCGCGTTGTCCTCGAAAAGGGAATTGCTCCACGCGGGTCCCCGTCCATCCTTGTTTTTGGACCAGGGCGTTGTGGGAAGGTTGCCACCGTAGATACTGGAGCACCCCGTGGCGTTCGCGATGATTGCTCGGTCTCCGAACAGACGGGTGAGGAGGGAGAGGTACGGCGTTTCGCCACATCCGGAGCAGGCGCCCGAAAACTCGAACAGAGGCTCCAGGAGCTGCACGTCCTTGGCTTTTGTGAACTTCAGCCCGGAGCTACTTCCGTTTCGTTTCAGATCTGGCAGCGTTTCGAAGAACGACCAGTTTTCGCTCTCAAGCTCCCGAATCGGCCGCTGCGGCGCCATGTTCAGCGCCTTCCGATTGACCTGGCTCTTGTCCTTGGCTGGACACACCTCGACGCAAAGCTCGCAGCCCGTGCAATCCTCCACGGCAACCTGTAGCGTGTATCTCTTCTCTTCGAGGCCTCGCCACGAGGCATCCATCGATTTGAAATCTGCAGGGGCATCCAGGAGGTCTCCTTCGTCGACCATCTTTGCACGAATCACGGCGTGGGGACAGACCATGACGCACTTGCCACACTGGATGCAGAGATCGGATTCCCAGACGGGCACCTCCATGGCCAGATTGCGCTTCTCCCACTGGGTTGTACCAGATGGATAGGTGCCATCGACGGGTAGCATGCTAACTGGAAGGTTGTCTCCAAGGCCAGCCATAATCTGCGCCGTGACGTTCTGGACGAAATCCGGTGCTTCCTCCGCAACCACTGGTGTCCGCTCGATCGTGCTTGTGGCCGAGGCAGGAACCTCCACTTCTGAGAGGTTGGCTATTGCAGCATCGACCGCTGCAAAGTTTCGTCTGACGACGGCTTCGCCACGTTTACCGTACGTTTTCCGGATCGAAGCCTTTATGCGGTCGAGCGCCTCATCCTGGGGCAGGATGCCGCTCAAGTAGAAGAAGCACGTTTGCATCAGGGTGTTGATGCGCCCGCCCAGCTGCATTTCCTGTGCTACTCTATGGGCATCGATTACAAAGAAGCGGAGCTTCTTGGCAATAACCTGCTGCTGGACGGAACGCGGTAATTCGTCCCAGACTGCTTCCGTCCCGAATGGGCAATTCAGGAGAAATGTTCCGCCTTCTTTGGCGAGTGCGAGCGTGTCGTACTGGTCGAGGAACTCGAACTGATGGACCGCGACAAACTGAGCCTGCTTGATGAGATACGTGCTGTGAATCGGGCGTGGACCGAACCGCAAGTGGGAAATGGTTCGTGCACCGGCCTTGCGCGAGTCGTAGACGAAATACCCCTGGGCGAAGAGATCCGTACCTTCACCGATGATCTTGATGGAGTTCTTGTTGGCGCCAACCGTGCCGTCTGCTCCGAGGCCCCAAAAAACAGCCCTGGTAACATCATCCGGCTCGATCTGGAACGAGGGCTCGAACGTCAGACTCGTGTTCGAAACATCGTCGTTGATGCCAACGGTGAAGTGATTCTTCGGAGCCGGTGAGGTTTGATTCTCGAGTACCGCGCGGACATGTGCCGGCGTAAACTCTTTTGAGGAAAGTCCGTAGCGTCCACCAACAATGCGCGGCATGGAGGGGAAGGGTGGGCGGTCGCTACTCATGGCTTCTGATATGGCGGTGACCACGTCCTGGTAAAGAGGTTCGCCGGAGGCGCCCGGCTCCTTCGTTCGGTCGAGTACTGAAATCGAGCGCGTCGTCTTGGGAAGAGCTGCAATGAAACGCTCGACCGAGAAGGGCCTAAACAAGCGCACTTTCAGAACACCAACCTTCTGGTCATTGGCTGTCAGAAAGTCAACCATTTCTTGGACGGTTTCGCAGCCGGAGCCCATCAGAATGACAACGTGTTCTGCGTCGGGCGCGCCGACATATTCGAAGAGCCGGTATTCGCGGCCAACCTGCTTCGCGAACGCATCCATGACTTCCTGGACAATGCTCGGCGCCGCGAGGTAATAGAGGTTTACCGATTCGCGAGCCTGGAAAAAGACGTCCGGATTCTGGGCCGTACCCCTGATGAAAGGGTTGTCTGGAGACAGGGCCCGACTTCGGTGCTCACGAATAGCGTCGTCGTCTAGCAGGGCAAGGATATCCTCGTCCGAGAGCATTTCGACTTTCTGGATTTCGTGGGACGTACGAAATCCGTCCATGACATGGAGGAACGGGATGCGAGAGCGCAGGGTCGCCGCCTGGGAAATCAGCGCGAAGTCCATCACTTCCTGCACCGAATTTGCAAACAACATGCCCCAACCTGCAGATCGCGCGGCCATGACATCTGAATGGTCGCCAAAGATGGAAAGCGCTTGGGCGGCGATCGACCTGGCAGCGATATGAAAGACCGTGGGCGTAAGCTCGCCAGCGATCTTGTACATGTTGGGAATCATCAACAGGAGCCCTTGGCTCGCCGTAAATGTGGTGGTCAGGCACCCAGTCTGCAGTGCCCCGTGCACAGCTCCCGCAGCGCCACCTTCAGCTTGCATCTCAACGACACGCGGGATACTGCCCCAGACATTCGTCCGACCTATTGAAGTCCACAAATCCGACAACTCACCCATTGGAGAGGCGGGTGTGATCGGGTAAATGGCAATAACCTCGTTCGTCTTGTGGGCGACGTACGCGGCGGCTTCGTTGCCGTCGATCAGACTAATCTCGCGCGACATATTATGATCGTGCCGATGGCGGGGCTACATCGCCTATGTACTGTCAGGTCTCCGATGGAGTAACGGGGATAGAGCGAAATAATCTGTGGGGGGAAGCCCGACGTGTCGAAAATGAGCTCAATTGAGAATGCAGATTTCTGACCGTCAAGGAGCAGGATGCAGCCGGACAGATCCAGCCTTCGTTGGACTGGCCTGAAATGAATAATGCCGTGGCGATTCTGAATCTGCAGTTCACCCGGAGAGTCGTACATCAAACGGCTGTCCCCTCTGTCCACGAGAATTTTCTCAGTGTCCGGGAAACGACTACATGCCGCTTCACTTTTGGCTGGCAGAGAGCGTCGAGGGCGCCTTCTAAACTTCCCTCTTCAGACTGGGGATGAACCGACTTATCGCGGCGCAGCCTCCCGGTCGTTCCCACGCATTACATGAAAGGAGGAGACTATGTCTTCTGGTACAACTCGCCTTCGGTTACCTCTGCTTGCTTTTACACTATTGGCGCTGCTTGCCGGATGCGTCCAGAGTACGGACTCCGGCGAAAGCGCTGATGCGAGCACCAACGCCGGCAATCAGGGGCAGGCCTACGTCGTGGACGAAACGTCAGATCCTAATATCCTGGATGTGGCTATCGGTTCGCCTGACCACACCACACTGGTAGCGGCGGTACAGGCGGCAGAGTTGGAAAACGTATTGGTCGCGTCTGGGCCACTCACGGTTTTCGCACCAACCAATGCCGCATTTGAAGCCCTACCCGAAGGCGCGCTGGATGACCTCCTCAAGCCGGAGAACAAGCAAACGCTTGCCAACGTGGTTACATCGCATGCAAGCCCTGGCAAGTTCACGATGGACTTGTTAGCAAGCGGCAACGACGTGTATCTGGCGACCGGTGACTATGTCTCTGTTGAGGTCCGTGACGACGGCACGTACGTGAATGGCGCGAAGATTCTGGGCACGGTAGAAGCAGCGAATGGCCTCGTGCACGTCGTTGATTCTGTATTCCTCGTCGCCCTAGAGTAGGTCGAACACTTCCGTTTCACAGAAGAAGGACGGCCCGTGAATGCGGTCGCCCTCGTAGCGAGTTATCGCGAGACGACGTGGCACTATCAACAACAGACGGGAATCGGCTGAGCGATCACTTGGCCAAGCTTGGCACCTATGCCCAGACCGAGCTTGGCTACCCGTGCGCCTTCGACATCGACTACAAGCTGCTGGCGCCGTTCCTTTCGTACAGCCAAAACAATATCGGTGATCCGTTTGTGGAAGGTGGGCGGTACAGGTTGAACTCGCACGAGTTTGAGCGGGAAGTGCTGGAGTTCTTTGCAGAGCTCACTCACGCTCCAGACGGAGGATGGTGGGGATATGTCACCAATGGCGGCACGGAGGGCAATCTGTACGGCATGTATCTGGCCCGCGAGCTGTTTCCTGAGGGCGTTGTCTACTTCTCGCAGGACAGCCACTACAGCGTGGCGAAGAACCTCCACTTCCTGGGTATGAAGTCCATCATGATTCGCACGCAAGCCAACGGCGAGATGGATTACGATGACTTGAAGGAAGCCATCAAGATGCGACGTGAGGTCACGCCCATCATTTTCGCCAACATTGGTACAACGATGAAGGAGGGGCGCGACGACCTCCAAGTGATCCGGTCCATTCTCGACGACTTGGCGATGGAACGGCGCTACATACACAGCGACGCGGCATTGTGCGGTGGATACGCCGCGTTCCTTGAGCCGCGACCTTCCTGGGATTTTAGCGACGGCGCCGACAGCATCGCCATTTCCGGCCACAAGTTCTTCGCCTCACCCATCCCGTGTGGAATCGTTTTGGCAAGGAAGGCACATGTTGAGCGTATCAGCCACGCCGTTTCTTACATAGGCACGCGCGACACAACCATCTCTGGTTCTCGTGATGGATTCTCGCCTATCCTGCTGTGGCATGCCATCAAATCATTGGGGGTGGATGGCATGAAGAAACGGCTGCACAAAGCCATGGCCATGGCCGACTACACGCAGTTGCGTTTTCAAGAAGTCGGCATTGAAGCCCGACGCAATGCTGGCGCTTTGACCGTGGTGATCCCAATGCCTCCGGCAGAGGTGTGTACGAAATGGCAGTTGGCTACGTCAGGGGACATCAGCCACGTCATTTGCATGCCTCACGTCACGAAAGAGCAAATCGACGCGCTGGTCGATGATATCGTCGCGGCCCGAGATCCTACTGGCAATGCTCAGAACACTCCCAGCTATGTAGCCTAAGTGTGGTGCAAAAGCCAGTACTTGTTCGTTTCGCGCTACTGACTAATCTGTAGCATTTCCGCTATCACAGCATCGAATGTTTCTATCGGCTGTGCGCCGTTAACAAACAATCCATTGATGAAGAAGCCGGGGGTCCCGGAGACGCCGTAGCTGCTGCCTTTTGTCATGGCGCTTCGGACAGAAGACATGGCCGCGGCATAGGATTCCGTTCCTGGGTTGCTTGAACAATTCGCCCAGGCTTCCATGTCAATAGCAGAATTCTCTTCCGTGAGAAACTCGCGACTTACATCGATGACATTGGCCGGAGTAATGGTCTGCTGGTTGCGGAAGTAGCCATCATGCAGTGTCCAAAAGGCCTGGTCGTCCTGTTCCGCCGCACAGAGGGCCGCCACGGCAGCAGGCATAGCCCATGGGTGGTTGTCGAGCGGAAAGTTCAGGTAGACGAAGTTCACGTCGTTCGGGTACTTCGCAAGGACCTCCTCGACAGTTCGAAATGCCCGCGAGCAGTATGGGCATTCGAAGTCTGAGAACTCTATGATGGTTACGGGCGCGTCTGGATTACCACGAACCGGCATTCCATCCGTAAAAGCAAGCAGATCCTCGTGGCGCGCAAGCCTCTCAACTTCTGCAGCGCGATACTCTTCGGCCAGGGCTGCGGCGATCTCCTGAGGCGACAATGTGATATCGAGTGGGTCCGCGCCAAGCAGATAAAGAGTCGCGTCGTCGCTCGTCACCAGATACTTGTATACCTGTCCATTGACGGTGAAACTCCCGATATCCAATCCAGCGGTTTCGCTCGCCGATATGTCACCCATCACGACAAAGGCTTCTCTGAGCGGAGGAATACTGTACTTCAGGTTGGCCAGAATGTGCTCGGAGCGCTCCGACGCCATTTCATCATCGGACAATGCCAACTGCGCGTTTGCGGCAGGGCCGATACTCATCAGCATGACCGCTAGAAATGCAAGACTCAGAGTTGTTTTGATCGTCATTATTCGTCTGGGATATCGA
>JAHEJB010000113.1 GCA_024639085.1 Rubricoccaceae bacterium
GCCTTCGACGCTGCGCTCAAGGGAGCGCCCTGCACGCGATGTCGTTCGATGAACACAGCACCCTGCTGTTCCAGCTCCGATTCGTTCATGGACGACCCCTACTAAGCTGCGCTCCTTGACCGGGCAAACCAGTAAAGAGCGCCGACGATTGGCGTGATGATGAATCCGGTTCCGATCAACGTGTCGCTTACCGATTGTGAATTGGCGTCAATCACGAGAAAGACGACGATGCAGATCACCACCACGAGAATGGTTGCGCTAAATCCCTGCCAGGTGTTAGGCAGATAGCCATATCCCCATGGCCTGAACCACTCTGGCTTTCTAGTAGGCTGATTCATCATTTTGACGGCATCGTTGTGATTCCGAGCCGACGTGAATTGGCATCCGTTCAGTCGACACTGAAAGTTATTGCTTCCAGGCGCTACCACCCACAGTTAGAGTGTAGGGAATGCCATACATCTCTTGTGGGTCCGCGCACCTCAGTCTTCGCGGATCCGCTCCATCTCGATCGTCTCTGACTGAAACACGGTTCTTTCAATCGGCTCGTACGCACCCGTTGGGTCCTCGAAACGCAGATTTCGGCAGCGTTCGTAGCCGCAGCCAGGGCTCCGACGTGTTTCAATCTCGAAGCCTACGCTGCCGTCCGCGTCGCTGGTGGCGATGGGCTCATCTTCACCCATGCAGGTTAGTGTGATGCCCTCCAACGGAGCTTCAGTCGATTCGTCAACAACCGCATTTTCGTAAGCCAGTGTGTGGTCTTCCCAGCAGCCGCAGAGGGAACGCGCACAATCGACATCGACAACGGGTGCCGTGCCCGGCCGCATAACAGAATCAATCTGCGTGGTAGAATCCGTGCTTACCACATTCTCCGGCACATTCACGTCGCTGCAGCCAGCGAGCAAAAGGACGGCGACGAGTAGGGGTGATTTCATGTGCAGCGTGGCTGGCCGCCGTTTGGTTGCTCTATCAATATAGTTTGGGAGCTTGTCTGCGCCTCTTTATTCAACGACTCCGATCATCTCCCCTAATGTCATCCCGAGGAGGTTGCGATGATGTACCTGGGCATTAGGCAGAAACCCCAAGTAAAGTCACTCCCGCATAGGCGGGAGCCTATTCCTCGGTCCAGCATCCAACATTGTTTCTGCGCGGTTCTTCATCAAACGAACCTGTACTTCGCAAATCTTGCTGAATGGGTCCCCGCCTTCGCGGGAATGACTATTTGGTTTTTTTGTCTTTATAGCGATGTGATCCCCACTAACGCCACTTTCGTCTCCTCGTACTCGTACGTCGTTAGCTCCAAGTGGTGGCTGTACGGGTCGTTGAAGTAAAGGGAGAAGGCACTGGAGTGATCTGCGACGAGGTCTGCCGTGACGTCCCGGCCGTTGTGATCTGTGAGGCCAAGCTCGGGCAATCGTTGCAGGAAATGAACAAATCCTTCAGCTCCGACCCGAAACGCGACGCGATGGAATCCGGCTGTTTCCCTTTCGCCCTGCGGTGTGCCCTGAAATAGTGCCAGCTTCCCCGCATCAAGCGCGGGGCAAGCGGTGTTTCCGCCATCCGGGGAGATCATGAGTGGGCCGCCCTGCGCATCCGACCAGTGCTCGTAGCCTGGAAGGATTTTAAGCCCCAGCACGCGTTCGTACCACGCCGCCGCCGCCCGCCGATCCGGCACGAAGAACTCGACGTGGTCGATTTGGGAGATACGGACCTGTGGGTTGTTCATTGGTTTGTTATTAGCCCAAATTTGTCATCCTGAGAAGTGCAGCGACGTAGGATCTCCCGACTTCTGTTCACGTAGGGAGCCGTGGTATTCCTCCTTCCTCTGGTCGTTGGGATGACATACCGGTTGCTTTGATCTTCTGATCAGTGTTCGTGGAAGGGCATGATTGCCAATCCCAGAGCGCACTCGGACCCCGTCGCTGCCTCGCACCGGTCCGGCACGAAGAACTCGACGTGGTCGATCTGGGCATAGGGTTCAGAGACACTAATCTGATAGTGGGTAGTTAAGAGGTAAGTCCTGTTCTAGCCTTTTTACTTCCGCGTACATCGATTCCAGCGACGTCTCGATGAGGTCGACGATCTTGTCAATCTGTGCTAAAAGTTCGGCAGGATTAACAATCGTTTGGACAATCGAAGAGGTTTTTCTCCCCGCCTGAGTTTCAAGCACGTCTATCTGCAGTTCTTTGATGGTCAGGTCTGAGTGGGCAAGCTAGGTGTCGCGGAAATCGATAATCTTTGCATGAAGGTCCATATGCTCAACAGGAACACGTTGGCTGTCAAGCCTGTGAGAGCACATTACGTCATCTTTCGAGTGTTTATATGGTTTCGCGTACTCGATCAATGCAAACATGAAGGCAGGGCCTACTAGCGGGCTGTCTCCCGATTCCTTGATCAGTTGCAGTATTCGCCAAGCGTCATTCAGATTATCAATACTGGAGACAAAGTGGACATACCGCTGTTCTTGACTTGTCATTTGTCGTCTGCTAAAGGTCTTTGCTCACCCTTGCCCTCACCACCACATCCCCCTGCTGGATCACATCCACCACATCTTGCCCGTGGATGACGCGGCCGAAGGCGGTGTAGCGGCCGTCGAGGTGGGGCTGCATGCTGTGGGTTAGGAAGTACTGGACGCCTTCGGTGTCTTTGCCTGAGCTGGCAATGCCCGCCGTGCCGGTCGTGTAGTGGATGCGGGTGAACTCGCTGCGGATGGCTACATCCGGTCCGCCAAAGCCGTCTTCGCGGAAGTGGTCGCCCCCTTGAATGACGAAGTTGGGCACCACGCGGTGGAAGGGCACGCCGTCGTATTCGCCCCGAATGGCTGTGCGAATCAGCTTCTGGACCGTCTGGGGAGCCTGTTCGGCGTCCATCTCAATAACTATGGGGCCGTGCTCGGTAAACAACGTCAGCAGCGGGCGCGGGCCGTATCCAGCCAATTGCTCCCAATCAATGAAAACGGTTGAGGTGAGCGTCTCGCCGCGCATCTCGGCTTCGATGCCTTCTTCGAGACGGCCGTTCAGCGCTTCTTCTGCGGCTTGGCGCAACACCGTATGGCCGGACTGCATCACCACATCCACCAGAAAATCGATGCCCTGCCCATCGCGAATCTCCGCCAACGCCTTTATGATCTCGACCATCGGCTCGATGTCCTGCGGGGCTTCCATGTCCAGATAGACGGCGCGGAGATCCCTGCCCGGATCGAACGGCGTGAAGAGCGAATCCGACATGATGGAGGCGGAAGCCGACGTAGTTGCGAGGTCTTTCCGCGCGACGCCAGCTGCGAAGGCATCGTAGAAACGCTCGGCGTCAGCCGTTTCGCGAGAAGCCTCCCAGCGAGCTTTCAGGGCGTTAAGGGCGGCGTAGGCAATGCGCGTGTCATCGTCGTCGGATTCGTCGAACAACAGATCTAACGAAGTGCCATCCAAGGCGCCCCCAAGTGCGGTAATTCCCTGCGCATGAATGAACGGATTGTCCTGAGCATCCATCCAGGCCATCACATGATCCACATGGCCGCCGCTCACCAACAAGGGCATCAGCGCTCCGGATACGTTCGGGCGGCTTTCGTTCGCCACAATCCAGTCGCTGACCTGCAAAGTGAGTTCGGGCGACGGCGTTTCGATATTGGCCAGCACACCCGCCGCCGTCATCGCGACGTTCCGGTTTTCGTCGTCCAGGGCATTCAGCAGTTCGTTTTGGAAGCGGGGAACACGAACTCCAAGCATCCCGATAGCACGTGCTGCGTTGTTGCGGTTGCGCCAGTCGGGATCGGCGGACAGCGTAGAACGGAGGGCCCGATGCTCTTCCCGCTGCCCCTGGCGACCGAATGCGGACATGAGGTGCATGATAGCTGGGTCGCTGCCGAACATGTTGTGGTAGGCGGATCGCAGGTTCTCCGCCTCGTTGGCCCAGACTTCCGTATCCCGAATCCGACCAAAGAAATACGCCGACTCCTCTTTCAGAATCAAGTTTGGAAGATGCTGCCTGAATAGAAATGCGACGGCGTCTGGGTGGAAGACCTCGCGCAATCCAAACCGCGCAATGGCGAGATGGCGCACATTCTCAACGGCCTCTGGGATCGAGATATGCAGGAGGTCAACAAGCGCTTCTTCGTCTCCAATCTTTCCGATAGCCTCGATAAGCTCCGCCTGCACGGCCAGATCGTCTTCTTGTGATAACGCAACCAGCATGTATGGACCGGCCAGAGAATCTGCCGTCTGGCCGAGTGCAAAGGCTGCATCTGCCCGAACGTTAGGTGAGGAATCCGCGAGAAGACCAAGTAGCTCTGGAACGGCTCCCGAGAACTGGACCGATCCGAGGGCAAACGCAGCACGGGCTCGCAGTGCCGCGTCCGGGTGGTTGAGGTATGACATCAACTCGGGGCCACGTCGCAGGACCTGCAGATCCACGATCTCCTGAAGGTCGGGCCGTTCCAGCAAGCTATCCGGTGGGCGAACAAAAGCCTGGTCGGGTAGCCGCTGTACGTCCGGCACGGCGTACCGCGATGCCGAACATCCTGCAAAAAATAGAAAAACAGGCAGCAGGAGGGCTGTACGCATGGTCTTGGAGGTGGCGGACAGGAACGAAAAAGCCCGGCATCGGCTATCTTTGCCGATGCCGGGCTGGTGCGAAAGGGGGGACTCGAACCCCCACGGGCTTTCGCCCACTAGATCCTAAATCTAGCGCGTCTGCCAATTCCGCCACTCTCGCAAGACAGGCCGAATATACCGCCTCATCCGGCGCGTTCGCGGAAACTGAGGTGAATCCATCCGGCCTCCGCCATCCCTTCCCTTGTGTAAGACAACCGTTATAATCATGACCAGGTTAATTCACGCGGCTTTTCTAGCCTTTGCGCTTCTGCTCGTAGCCGTCGCGCAACCAATCCACGCCCAGGACAATCCCTACGCCGACGTTGAGGCGGGCCAGTTCGATAACGGCAAGATGTTCACCCTGGATGAGCCACCGCTGGAGTACTTCCGCGAGGAGTACGGCTTCACCCCAGACGACGAGTGGCTCTCGCACGCCCGGCTGGGCGCGTTGCGTTTCGCCACATACTGTTCGGCGTCGTTCGTTTCGGGCGATGGCCTCATACTCACCAACCACCACTGTGCGCGCCAGAGCGTGACCCAGATTTCTGTGGAGGACGGCACGGATTACAATGAGCCCGGCTTCTTCGCGCAGTCGATGGACGACGAGCGTCCCGTTGAGGGGCTCTTCGTTGAGCAGCTCATTTCGATTTCAGACGTGACAGCGGAAGTATTCGCCGCTACCGTCAATGCCACCACGGATTCGGAGCGCCAGCAGGCTCGCCAATCTGCCATCACTGCGATTCAGGACCGGATGGGAGAAACGCTTGGCGACGACCATCGCGTCCAGGTTGTGACGCTGTACAGTGGTGGACAGTACAAAGCATATACATACAAGCGGTACGACAACATCCGTCTTGTTTTTGCGCCAGAGACTCAAATGGGCTACTACGGTGGCGATCCGGACAACTTTACGTTCCCGCGCTACTCGCTCGATTTCTCGATCTTCCGCGCCTACGACGACGCTGGCGAGCCGCTTCAGACGGACAACTTCTTCCAGTGGAATCCGGAAGGAACGGAAGAGGGCGACCTTGTATTCATTATTGGCAACCCCGGCTCGACGACGAGGCTGCAGACAGTGGCACAGTTGGAATACCGCCGGGATATCACCGAGCCAGCAATTCTGGAAGCTCTGCACTCCCGTGAATTGGCCTATGGGGCGTTCGTAGACAACAACCCAGACCACCCTGCAACGCCTGAGCTGACCGACACGTATTTCTCGCTTGCGAACAGCAGGAAGGCATACACGGGTCGTGTTGAAGGCCTGCAGGATCCGTACATCATGGCTCGCCGAGCTGCATATGAGCAGGATGTGCGCGATGCGATTGCAGCCAATGCCGGCCTTCAGGCACAGTATGGTGGCCTGTTTGATGCGATCGCTGCAAACCAAACTGCCGCCCGCGATCTCGGCCCAATGTTTACAGCGTTCGTTGGTTTCCGGGCCGGATCGGCACTTACGTCGACGATTGTTGGACGCGCGATCATGGCTAACCAGTATCTCAATTCCGCTGATGCAGAGGAGCAAGCAGGAATCCGTGAGCAGATGCTCGGAATGGAAGATCAGCCCGTCGAGCTTCAGCAGTTGCTTCTAACCGCCCGCCTTCAGGACTTCGTGGACTATCTCGGAAGTGACTCCGAAGTAACTCGCGCTGCGCTCGGTGGAGGCACACGGACGCCAGCTGCTGCCGCGCGGGCGATGATTGAAGGGTCGGCGCTTACGACATCCGACGGCACAGCCGCATTGCTTGATGGAGGTGACCTTTCCGCTGACCCGGCTGTTGCCCTGGTTACGGCGATCATGCCGCAATTCATGCAGTTCCAGCAGGCTTTCGGCGCGTCCAACTCCGAAGCCAACGAGCTTGTTACGAATCTAGCGCGAGGTCGGTTTGAGGTCTATGGCACGTCCGTTCCGCCAGATGCCACGTTCACGATTCGCATCTCTGATGGCATCGTGAAGGGCTACGAGTATAACGGAACCGTCGCGCCGACACACACAACGTTCTACGGCCTCTACGACCACTATTACTCGTACGGTCCAGATGCGGAGAACGGCTCTTGGGATCTGCCTTCGACGTGGCTGCCTGTTCCAGAAGAGCTGGACCTTTCAACGCCGTACAACTTCGTTTCGACAAACGACATTATCGGCGGCAATTCTGGTTCACCCATGCTCGACCGCGACCTCAACGTCGTCGGCATTGCGTTCGATGGCAACATCGAGAGCTTGTCGGGTAACTACATCTACCTCGACGAATTCAACCGCACGGTTTCGGTGGACGTTCGGGGAATGCTCGCTGCACTGGAGCATGTGTACGGAATGGAGCACCTAGCAGAAGAACTTCGCAACGGTGGTCGCTAGTCAGCAACGAATCAATTAAATCGACGGGGCGTGTGGCTTGGCTGTACGCCCCGTTTTGCTTTCAAGGATTATCTCTGGGCCATCAATTCTACGAGAGTAGGCGTGACATCTAGTAGGCTTTTCGATTCTCTGAAGGCGTCGGCTCCAGAACCGTAGGCAATCAGCGGCACAGGGTTTCGCGTGTGGGTTTTAATGGAGAGGTCTTCGAGGTTACCGTGATCGCTGGAAATGAGTAGGAGATCTCGGGAGGGGTCTACGTGGCTGAGAAGGCCCTCAAAGAACACGTCCAACGTGTGGAGTACGTCTTCAGCTTTACCAAAGTCCTGCTCGTGGCCAATTTTGTCTGTCAAATAGTATTCGAAGAGACTGAAGACGTGCTGCTGGCCGATCTCATGAAAGCGTTGGGCGGCCTCTTCCTCCGAAACGGACGGCATGGAGGGATCGAGGCGGTTTCTCCAGACATGATTGTTGATGCCCGCGCTGATAGCGATTCCGGCGCGAAGGTCATTGCTGCTGTGTAAATCAATGCCAGCTTTGCGAGCCATGTACGTTGTTACTGTCCAGCGCTTGCGCTCCCACGCATGCACAAAAAAGCGCTGCGGATAGGCATTGGCGAAAGCGAGGTCGTCAACCACGTAACCAGCCTCTTTGAGCCGCGCATATACACTCTGCTCTTTCAGGATGGGCTTGGACGTGGAGTGTGGAAACGGACCGTAATGGCGCCCGGCCACCTCCGGACAGTTCACGCCCGTAAAAAGAGCAGCTTGTCCTGTCCCGCTCTGTGGGAGTCCTTCGACGCCAAGATTTGCGTCTATCGGGCGAAAAACGTGGGTGGCTTCGTCTATTTCTGGCAGGTCGCTCGTCCACGGCGAGCCGCCGGCGAGCCTACAGAAACCTGGGAGGTCAAAGCGCCCAAATGGGTTCGTTACGGGATCGGCAGACCCCAGCCCGACGCCATCGACGAAAACGAAGTAAACGTGTTGCGGCCTGATCGGCTTGATGGATTGTGAGCCACAAAACTACGTCCGGTCGCTAACTCTGGCTGCGGCGATAACCCATTCGTAATCGACGGGTCGCGCCAATGCATGGACATGCTCGGGAAGAGGACCTACCTCGTCTACACTCTCGTCAACGATACCAAATACAGGTCGTTTGGCCGCAATGGCCCATTCGATAGCGTGTACTTCCGGCGTATGTTCTCGCGGATCGCAGAAGACGCTCGGACCAGCAATGGCCGTTTGCAATTGAACACGCTCGGCATCGTCATGATCGAACGGGCCGTGGGTTGGTGGGAAAGGGGAAATCAACACACCGCCGGCCTTGACGGCAGCGGCGGCGCTGGGACGGGCCTGGTTATCAACACGCGCCAACCCGCAGCGGGCAACCATGACACAGCGGGCATTCG
>JAHEJB010000114.1 GCA_024639085.1 Rubricoccaceae bacterium
AGTATTTGGCAGTGTCTGGCCAATCGAAGACCGACGCCGTGCTGGACCTCGCCATAACGCCGAACCGCCCAGATGCTACGAGTTATATCGGCGTTGCGCGCGATGTGTCGGCTCTGACAGGCAAGCCACTCAAACTCCCCGAAATCGCTGCCATTGAAGCAGGAGGGAAGGCTTCCGAGCAAGTCGCCGTCGAGATTGAAGACGCTGAGGGTTGCCTGCGCTACGTCGGCATGGTGATTCGCGGCGTCAAGGTGGGACCGTCACCGGAATGGTTGAAGGACCGGCTGGAAGCCATCGGACTTCGGCCGATCAACAACGTAGTGGACGTGACAAACTTTGTCTTGCACGAACTCGGCCAGCCACTCCACGCTTTCGATTACGACCTCGTTGCAGGACAGAAGATCATCGTCCGACGCGCCACGAAGGGCGAGACGATCACTACCCTTGACGACGAAGAGCGCAAGCTGCCAGAGGGGACCGTTCTTATCTGCGATGCAGAGAAGCCCATTGCGGTTGGCGGCGTGATGGGCGGTGCGAACTCAGAGGTTTCCGACGCGACGACGAAACTTCTCCTCGAGAGCGCCTACTTCGAGCCTGTTTCCATTCGCAAAGCCGCCAAAGCTCTTGGGCTCCAAACCGACGCGTCCTATCGTTTCGAGCGCGGCGTTGACCCGACAGGTCAAGCTCGTGCAGCGATCCGTGCGGCCAATCTGATTGTGGAAGTTGCCGGTGGTGAGATCGTTTCGGGTCTGGTTGACGCCAACCCTCAACCGCACGAAGCCCAATCGGTCAGCCTCAGGCCGGAGCGCGTTTCGAAGGTGCTAGGTACGGAAGTGCCCGAAAATGACATCACACGTCTGCTCACGGCCATCGGGTTTGAAGTGAAAAAGGGTGATGGTGAACTCCGCTGCACGATTCCGCCTTTCCGACCCGATATTGAGCGCGAGATTGACGTAATCGAGGAAGTCGCCCGGCTATGGGGATACGACAGGATTCCTTCTCCAGCTACAACTCCCGTCCCGCTTGTCCCTGCTGGCGATTCGCCTGACGCGAAGCTCCTAGACAGTTTGCGGATGCGGTTTATTGGCCTTGGCTTCCGTGAGGTCTACACAAACTCGCTCGTTCCGAAGGAGACTGCCGAACGCTTTGCGACGGCCTCCTTAACCGGCAAGGAGGCGCAAATTGTTGAGACGCTGAATCCGATCTCGCAGGACATGTCGGCCATGCGGCCGAGTCTGCTTCCAGGCCTTCTCGGCGTGGCGTCTTACAACCAGGCGCGTGGTGCGCAAGCCCTCCGTTTGATGGAATTCGGGCATGTTTACAACCATAGCTCGGACTCGACCGACATTGTCGAAGGTTATCACGAGCACACAAGCCTGATCCTCGGAATTACAGGGTCAGTGGAAGTGAAGAGCTGGAATGCGGACGAGCGCCTTGCTGATTTCTACGACCTCAAAGGCGTAGTGGAGCATGTGCTTGGTGCGCTGGAATTGCGCGAGATCACGGAGACGCCTTCCACAGAACCGGATGCGCTAACCGCGTATCGGCTTGAATTCCACGTCGGCGACCGTCGCCTTGGCGTCATTGCACGGCTGTCAGATGACCTCGCCGAAGCCCATGATCTTCGGGTTCCATTCTATTTCGCCGAACTAAACGCGGATGTGATTGCAGGTTTGGGCACGAATGAAGGCAATGTCCGATATGAACCCATCAGCCGCTTCCCGGCAGTCGACCGTGATCTAGCCACTGTGGTGTCCGAATCCCAACCCGTCGGACCCATGCTTGCTACGATTCGGCAGGCTGCCGGGCCTCTTTTGCAATCGGTTCGCGTCTTCGACCTCTATAGCGGCGACCGCATTGAGGGCGGAATGAAGAGCGTGGCGTTTGCGCTCCAGTTCCTTGCAGATCGTACGCTCCGCGACGAAGAGGTTGACGGCCGAATCAAGAAGGTGGTGAAAGCGCTGGAGAACGAATACGGCGCAACGTTACGCGCTTGAGAGTCGCCTGTTTGGCAGCTCTCGGCTATATTCAGCCAAATTCATCTCACACCAAATGGCGAAGAGTAAGACCCAAGACGACGCAACCAATCTTGCAAATCTGCAGGCCTTCGTTGATCTGCGTGATCGCGTCAACAAGGCGATCAAAGAGATTGAACGGTTGCGGAAGGAAAACGGCACGCTTTCGAAAAAGGTGAAGGAACTGGAAGCAGGTGGAGGCGGCAATGGCTTCAGCCTTGGCGACGGAGAAGCTCCAGAGGAACTGAGAGCCAAGATCGAGGGCTTCATTGCCACGATTGACACTATGCTTGGAGAACCCGCCGAAGCCACGAACTAACCGCGCGAAACATGCCAGACGTCGATAGCAAGTCCATTCGCGTAACGATTCTGGGTCGCGAGTACCCGCTTCGCGTCGCACCCGCTGACGAAGCCTACACGCTGCATCTTGCCAGTGGCGTGAACGAGAGGCTAACGCGTCTTCGGAACAACATCCCCACACAACCGGACCTCACACACGCTGTGATCGGTTCACTGGAAATGGCTGGCGAGCTCTACGCAACGCGCTCAGAAGTGGATCAGATCAAAGAGCAGGCGGCGGAAGAGGCCGAAGCACTTACGGCAAGACTGGATAAGGTGCTGGCAGGTTAGTGCCCCCAAAACAAATCGCCCTCTCCCAGATGTGAGAGGGCGGGGGGTGATGGTGACGGGACTGACTAGAGCCCATTCCGAATTGCCCCATCAATGGTCAACGCGAACCCAAGAAACCCTATATTGGCACTGCGCGGCGGACGTTTCGGCGGACGCCGTTCGCATCCACCGGTCTGCGGATCTTTGATGCGACCCTGACAATGCTCCAACAGGGAGCAGGCCTCAGAACCTGACCATCAGGCCACATTTCTGCTTCGGCGGGATTACCTCACCCCTTGGTGAGAACCGTGGCAGGCGCGAGGGTTCGGGTGGCTCCCACTGTGTTCAACGAGGGTTCGCTCTCCTCCGCCGTAGGCTGGTGCCTTTTCGTCCCGACTCGTCGGGACACCGACGCCCATCGATCAAGTAGGTCGATGGGCGTCTTGTTTGGAGGAGTAATCATCCTGTCTGCAAAATTCCGTGAACGCGGGAGCTTCGTCCAGTTTGCGCGTATGATGCATCCCGACTCTACAGATTGAACGTCAGCGCAGAATGCTTCTCGGCACCATCGGCTCGCTTGCCCTTCTCGTTGCCTTTGTGGCATGTATTGCCTCGGGTGTGGCTTTTTTCAAGGGGGCAAAGGATGGCCCGGATGCGGACGTCTGGAAGCGTTACGGTCGCATTGGCTGGGGCGTGATGGCGGCAGGGGTCGCCATTTCCTCGATCATCCTTTGGATTCTACTGTTTGGTCGGCGCTTTGAGTATGCCTACATCTACCAGCACACGTCGCACGCAATGCCGTGGCGGTATACGTTTTCGGCGTTCTGGGCAGGGCAGGAAGGTTCGTTCAGCTTGTGGATCATCATGACCACGCTGGTCGGAGGCGCGTTGCTTGTCTGGTCTTCCCGTACCAAGGGACTCAGCGAGGGCGCCATCACGCAGCGACGTTTCTTTGAGGCCCCGGTGATGGCGGTGGTCGCCTTGTGCCAGGTCTTTCTTCTTTCGATGATCGTCGGGATCAAGCTGGGTCCACTGGCCATTGGCTCGTCACCGTTCATGGCCTTGGCAGACAAATTTCCCGATGCCCCCATGCTTCAGGTCGCGGGATTTATACCACCCGACGGGCAAGGACTCAATGACCTCCTGCAGAACCCGTGGATGGTAATCCATCCACCGACGCTGTTCGTTGGCTTTACGATGATGATGGTGCCGTTTGCCTTTGCGGTGGCTGGTCTTTGGAAGGGTCGCTACACCCAGTGGGTTAAACCGGCCTTGCCGTGGTCGCTCGCGGGCACGGCCATTCTGTTTCTTGGCATTATGATGGGCGGCTACTGGGCGTACGTCACGTTGTCGTTTGGAGGATGGTGGGCGTGGGACCCCGTCGAGAATTCCTCGCTCGTACCCTGGATATTCGGCGTGGCAGCACTGCACGCCATGGTCGTGCAAAAGAAGACGAGCGCCGGGCACAAGGCCGCGTTGATCCTGTCGGTCGTCGCGTTTCAGTTCGTGATATTCTCGACGTTCCTGACGCGTTCGGGTATTCTGGGGGATGTCTCCGTCCACTCGTTTGTTGACCTGGGGCTCTACAACCAGCTATTACTGTGGATTCTGAGCATCGGTATTCTCGGTTTCGGGCTGTTCGCGTATCGCTACAAGGAGCTCCCCGCACCGAAGACGCCCCCCGCAACGCTCTCCAGAGAGAGCATGATCTTCACGGGCGCGCTGCTGCTGGCGATGACCGGCCTCGTCATCATCCTGGGTACGAGTGCGCCGATCTTCGGGAAGATCTTCCGCGACAACCCCAGCGGCGTTCCCATCGCTTTCTACAACGCGTGGACGATCCCGCTAGCCATCGGTATAGCGTTCCTGGCCGGGCTGGGCCAGTTGTTCTGGTGGCGGAAGATGAGCATCGAAGATGTCAACCGAGTGCTGCTCAAGCCGCTCGTACTGACAGTCGTTTCCACAGGTGCCATTCTGCTTATCACGCCGTTCGTCCAGGAGACGATCCGTCCGGCGACTGAGTTAACAACGGCCACGGTTATTGAAGCCGGAATTCTACCCGCGTCCATTTCGTCGTTCTTGTCATCGCACGGGACGAGCCTGCTCCTCCTGATGCTGCTCTTCACGGCGTTTTTCGCTCTCTACGGCAACCTGTTCGTGCTTTTCAGGGTGGCGCGTGGCAACCTGAAACTGGCGGGAGGTTCACTCGCGCACGTAGGATTTGGTTTGGCGCTTCTGGGAATTTTCGCCTCTTCGGTCTTCAACGATCCGGTTTCGGATGGCGTTGGAACGGAACTTCGCGGCAACCGCGACAATTTTGTCGTCGCGCGCGGCGAGACACTTCCCGTCGACGGGTACGAGGTTGTTTATTCAGGCACGGAGGAAACGGTTGAGGGCCGACCGGTTTATCTCCTCGATTGGACCTCTCCCGGGGGTACGACTTTTCAAACCCGCAACGTAGTGTATCAGGACGGTCGTGGGCAGTGGATCCAGCACCCCCATGTGAGAGAAGGTCTCTTCCGCGACTTGTACGTGGCGGCGTTTCCAAGCGCGATGAGCGAAGACACGGAAAGTTCGGGTGGCGAATTGTTGATTCAGCGCGGCGAGTCCAGAGCATTGAATGGCGGTGCGTACAGATTGCAATTCATCGACTACGACCTGGAAGTTGATCCAACATTGCATGGCTTCGCAACTGAAACCATCGATCTCGCCGTTGCCGCCCGCATTGAAATCACGAACACCGCCACCGGCGAATCGCAGACGTTACGTCCGATTTATATCATCACGAATGATCGCGAGCAGCAGATTGTGCCAGACAACACGGAGAGCGGAGTTGGAGTTGCTTTCGTCGGTATGGTGCCCGATCAAAACGCAATTAATCTCGTCCTCGAAGGTGCCACCGTCGACAAATCTGATTGGGTCGTCGTACAGGCGTATGAGAAGCCGTTCATTTCCGTGCTCTGGCTTGGCGTGCTGGTGATCCTGGCCGGTTTTGGAATCTCCGTCTACCGCCGGGCCGAGGAGGCGCGTCGATAAGTCTCGCAACTCGATGCGGTAAAGGTCGTAACTGCAACGCTACTCTCACAGGCAAAACCCCAATGCACCGCCTTCTACTTCTCGCTGCCCTTCTTATCGCCGCGCCGGTTTACGCTCAGGATGTCATCACGCCGGGGCATTCCGATGTTGATACGTCGGTTGTGGAATCCGAAGAGATGAATTACTCGATCCGGGTTAAGCAGGGGCCAGCAGAGCAAACCATTGGCACGGTTGTTACCTCCCTCTCAATAAATGAAGAAGCCGGCGAGATTGAGTCAATCCGGGCCTACGAAATGATGGGCCAAAAACTGGCCGATACGACGGTGGCAGTCTGGCCATCGCTCGCATCGATCTCTCATGTGTCCAACAACCCGCAGCGGAGACTCCAATTTTCGGTGGCCGACGGGATGATTACGGGTACACGCTCAACCCCAGGTGGCGAACCAGAATCGTTTGAGATGTCCGCGGATGGTCCTGTTTTCGATTCGGCGTGGATGAGCACGCTGGCCGCTGCGCTTCCGCTCCAGGACAACTATGAGGTCACTGTTTCGGCTTTTGAGGCCGACGAAGCTGGTCTCAGCGATTACACGTTGAGCGCATCCGGGCCGGTTGATCTCGAACTACCAAGTGGTCAGAAATACGAGGTCTGGCATGTCACGGCTACGAATCCTGGCGGCGAGAGCGTCCACTACTTTTACGCCACTGAAGACGGCGCGCTTCTGCAGATCAGGATGACGCCTCAGCCAGGTGTCGAGGTGTTTATCGATGCCGTCCTAGCCGACGACGACGGCAAATAGCCTAGTTATCCACCATCGCTTTCTGAGCGACTGTGCGTCCTTCCGAGGTGAGTGCCAACCGCTTGTTTTGTTGTAGGACGGTGCCCGTTTTCTCCGCATAGCGGATGGCCTGAGAGGCAAACGCAGGCTCCCAACGGAGATGCTCTTGCAAGTGATCAACTCTGCATTCGTGGTCGGCTTCGGGTGTGTTTTCGTGATGCAGGAGATGTACGAGCAGCATTCGTCTGGCGAACTCGTGTCTTTGTCGGGTTCGTCGCTGCGCCTGCGCAACCAGTCCGCGGTCGGGCGCGAAAGCAAACGCCAGCATGAACAGCACGCCGACCATGGAAGCCATCGCACCAGCAATGGACGCATCGAGGATGTTCGCAAGCCAGTAGCCGGAAAACGCCCCAACAACGCCGATCAAGGCAGAAAGGCCCAACATCACAGGAAGTCGATCCGTAAGGAGATAAGCCGCAGCCGGAGGTGCCACGACCAACGCGACGACCAGAATCGATCCCACAACATCAAAGGCGCCTACCGCCGTCACCGAAAGAAGGCTCATCAGCGCGTAGTGCACCAGCCCGGGCGCGAATCCAAGGGCCGCGGCAAGCGCCGGATCGAACGTGGACAGTTTGAGCTCCTTGTAGAACACGACGAGAAAGAGCAAAACCGCAAGAAGGATGCTGCCCATCAACCAGAGTGCCTGTGGTCCAAGATCTGTCCCTCCGACATAGAACCGCTCGATCCACGCGAACGCCGGATCGCCGAGAAGTACGGCGTCCGTGTCGAGGTGAACGCCAGAGGCGTACCGCGCAATCAGAATCACGCCGATTGAAAAGAGAGCGGGAAAGACAAGGCCGATCGCCGCGTCCTGCTTAACGAGCCGCGTACTCCCCAAGGCCTCGATCAACGCGACCGTCAACACACCCGTTGCTACGGCTGCCAGAAGCAGAATTGGTGACGCCAGATTCTCAGTCAGAAAGAACCCGACCACAATGCCCGGCAGAATGGCGTGGCTGATGGCATCGCTCATCAACGAGGCTTTTCTAAGCACGAGGAATGCGCCAACGAGCGAGCACGCGGCAGCCGTGACCGCCGTGATCAGTTGAATCTCGACTTGTTGGGGTGTCATAATGCCGCGTCCAGCTTTTGATTCGTCGACAGTCTTTCGGCCTCTCGGAGCCCTGAATCCGTGAGAGCCCAGGCCGCATCTCCAACTGGTCGCACGAGACCCCGTTCGACGAGCGCGTTCAGACTTCCGGTTACACTTTCCGGCGTTGTGGTCATTGTGCGCAGTACGCCAATCGTGTGGCCATGGAAACGGTTCGGGTGTTGAAGTGCTAGCGTGTACAGATCTTCCAATACTCCTGCCACGCGCAGGATTTTTCTGTTTCGCGATGACCGAATCCAAGATGCAACCAGGCCCCTGTTTGGGGCAAACATCAGGCTAATGAGGACAATGACAGTCGCACAAAGGACAATGGTCGGTCCGGTTGGGAGCCGCGCAGTCGTGGCGCTAAGCACCGCTCCAGATACCCCGCTCACTGCACCAAAAATGCCAGCAAGCACAACGACGAGAGATAATCGATCCGTCCATTGACGGGCCGCGGCGGCCGGGGCAATCAAGATGGCGCTCATCAACACGACGCCGACGGTTTGCAATCCAATCACAATCGCGATGACAAGCAGCGTGGTCAGGAGTACATCCACGCGTTGGATGGGGTACCCGATTGCTTCGCCAAAATCGGGATCGAAAAGGAGGATCTTGAATTCCTTCCAGAAGAGCAGCATCACACAGAGCGCAATTGCTCCAAGAACGGCCATCACGATCACATCGGAGGTGATGAGAGCGGCTGCCTGTCCGAAGAGGAATTTGTCCAG
>JAHEJB010000022.1:0-24454 GCA_024639085.1 Rubricoccaceae bacterium
ACCTCCGGCTGTACTGTGGACGCTTTAGCGAGTGGGTTCGTTTCATCCAACTCGCCCGCAAGTGCCTGCCGAGGCGTGAAGTAGAACTTCAGCGTCTGTCTCTCTTGACCTGGATCAATCGCGGTTTGAATCTCAAGACTCATCCCTATTGAGCCTCCGAAACGTGGCGGATGGTGTCGCTTTTTGCGGAAACGATGTTGCCCCGCTCAAGATGGTTCGACAGCTCACTCTCGCGCTCATCCAAAGCAACGGAGTATTCGTTGCGGATCTTTTCCTGAATGTCCATCAGCGCATGCAATACAGCCTCTGGACGTGGCGGACAACCGGGCACGTAGACATCTACCGGAAGAAAATTGTCGATGCCCTGGACAACACCATAGCAGCGGTGCATGCCACCTGTGGACGCACACGCGCCCATTGAGATGCACCACTTGGGATCGGCCATCTGATCCCACACACGGCGTACAGCGTGAGCCATCTTGTGCGAACACCAGCCGGCTACAATCATCAGGTCTGCCTGCCGCGGTGAGAAGCGCATCGCTTCCGATCCAAATCGGGCCACATCGTACTTGGGACCGGCGAAGCCCATCATCTCAATCGCGCAACAAGCCAAGCCCATCGGCATCGGCATGAGCGAGTTCGAGCGCGCCCAGTTGACGACCGCGTCAACTGATGTGGTGAGAAAACCGCCGTCGCTGTTAAACATGAGAATGGTTTTGTGACTGCAAGGCTAATCCCAATCGAGCCCGCCCTTCTTGATATCGTAAAGCAAACCTACGAGGAGAATGACAACGAAAACGGAAATCACCGCAAGCGAGCCAAGGCCACCTCCGTTGGCGAGGAAGTGCCTGAAAGAAACCGCCCACGGATACATGAACACGATTTCAACATCGAATACGATGAAGATCATTCCTACGAGATAGAATTTTACCGAGTAGCGGTCGCGGGCCGTTCCTACGGGGTCCATCCCGCTTTCATAGGCACTTGCCTTTATCGCCCGCGGCCGTTTCGGCCCAAGCCACTCGGCTAGCTTGAGCAGCGACATTGCGAGGCCGAGGGCCATCGCAATCATCAAGAAGAGCGGGACGAAATCTGTTAGCATCGCTAGGCGAAGCGTCGAGTTGACATAGCGCAGAAAACTAAGCCCGCACGTTCGCTCTTTCAATGGAAACGGAGCGAAGGAACGTTTGGCTTAGGGATAAAAAACGGGCGGCCCCCCGCAATGCTGCGGGGAGCCGCCCGTTTCGTCATCTACCGCGAAGTAGAATCAGGGTGTTTGTGTTATTTGAGCAGTGTTACCTGCCTTGTCGTCGAGAACGATTCACCATTCAGCCTAACCAGATACAAACCACTGGGAAGTCCATCGGCGTTAATCGTCACTTCTGTGCGAGCGTTAGCTCCCACAGTGCCTGCATACAAGTCACGTACACGGCGACCAAGCGCATCATAGAGGCCCAGGTCAACATCCTGTGCATCGGCAACAGCAAAACCGATTGTAGCAGAAGGGTTGAACGGATTTGGGTACGCTGACTCCAACAAATAGCCGTTCGGCATCTGGTATGGACCCGGCTCGGAAGCTGTAACGTCAACGCCGATGAACCGAAGGTTTACCGTATCCCAGGTACCCGGGTCTCCGGCAGCAGCATCGCCAACACATATGTGCCAGATTCCGTCGCCGTCATCAGTGCGCGTCCCCAGAAACGCGTTGAAGTCTACAACGTCGCCAGTATTATCGGGGTTTGTAGAAAACTGACACTCCGCATCATCCGTACAGATATTCATGTCTCCGTCTATCGTGCTGCCCATCAGTTCTGGGTCGTTACCAGCGCCACCGTTATCCCAGAACTCAAGCGAAGTGCCGTCCATATTAGACGAATCGCCGAAGCCTGCACAGCTCGTATCATCGCAAGCACTGTTATCTACGCCAGGTCGGTTAAAGACAGTTAGTACACGCCCATCCGGAGCTTCAATCTTGACGACTACATCGCCAACCCACGTGTGGGTGATTCCCACTAGTATCTCAGCATCTGTAATCTCGACCGCAGGATTGATCACCGAGAAGTCGCTATCGACACAGGCCATTCCGGCATCGGTGCCGGTACCATTATTACCGTCTTCTGTACCGATGTAGCCAGCATCTGGAATGGCTACGCCAGGAGTCTGAGGATCTTCAACTAGAACACCTCCTCCGAAAGATTGGGCAAATGCACTAGCGCCAAAGGCACCGGCAATAACCATTATAAAAGTGAGTCGTAGCATTGTCTTCATGGTCGTGATTTGGTTGGGTCGTGATTTTGCGGACGCACGCAGTTTCGTGCTGCCCAACAATAACTAACGAAAGAACAAAGATCAAGCCTTCAGCTTGCTCGATCTTCATACACGATTGAGCGCCTAAGAAAACGGCCGGCTCCCTGCATTGCGGGGAGCCGGCCGTTTCGTCATCTACCGCGAGGCAGAATCAGTGTATTCGTGTTATTTGAGCAGTGTTACGGTGAAGGCGTCTGCAAAGCGCTCGCCATTTACACGTACTACGTACATGCCACTGGCTAGGCCTGCGCCATCAATCGTGAGCTGCTGTGCCTGGTTGGCTTCAACAGTTCCGTTAAACAGTACTGCAACGCGCTGACCTAGCGTGTTGTACAGTTCAACTGCTACTACCTGCTCCTGTGCAACCGCAAGCGTGAACTGTGCCTGTGGGTTGAACGGGTTCGGATAGGCGCTCGTCAGAACGTGCGTGCCTGGTGTCTCAATAGATACTTCTACGTCGCCGTGATAATTAAACGCGCCGTCGTAATCGATCTGCTTGAGGCGGAAGACATGCGTGCCAACACCCATGTTGTCGATGCCGAAGCTGTAGGTCTGGGCTTCAGTTGTCGTGCCATTGCCTTCTACGAAGCCAAGAGCATTCCATGTAGCACCATTCTGTACCTGTACTTCAAAGCCAGCATTGTTGGTCTCTGAGGAAGTCGCCCAGTTCAGGGTTACGTCCTGGCCGTCAACAACAGCGTCGAAGGAAACCAGTTCAACAGGAACGATCGCGTTCGAGAACTCAATGTCGTCCCAGCAAGAAACGTTGTTGCCAACGACATCGTCAACTGTGAACTGAACGTAGGCAATTGGGGTTGCCGATGTGATTCCAACGAACAAGCTAGCGTCGTCAGGTATGACGCCTGGAGAAACCCATGATCCGAGCGAATTGTCACCAGCATCAAAAGCTTCAACAGTTCCACCGTCCGTATTTCCAAAGAGTGCCGCGATCTGGCCACCAAACGCGCGAGTGTCGCCGTTTGTCAGATTTACCTGTAGCAGATCAACGAACGTATTGTGGCACATGATCTTCGAAGGAAGAGCAGTTCCAACACAACCAGCACCACACCCTACCAATCCAGCAGCGTCAGGTCCAGGAACGTCAACAAGTTCGAGACCAGCTGCTGTTTCGCCTGGAAGAGAGCACGCATTAGTCGTTGTGTTGTTCTGTGGAGCGTCACAACCAACAACAGCACCAGCTGCAATCTGGCTGAGATCTTCCCAGTCTTCGGAGTCAATAGGACCTGTGATTTCAGCTTGCCATGTTGCCCGGTCTGTAAAGAACGTAGCCTGAGCGCTTGCCGTGGCAATCGCACCCATTGTGATCAGCGCAGCAAAAGCAACGGCCGTAAATCGAGAGAGAAACGAAGTTCGCATGAGGATCCTCATTTTGGTTTGTGGGGAGGAGAAAGAGGCTTGAAAGTTTTCCTGGCGATTCAAGCGTCATAGTGGTGAAGGATAAGTGTCAAGGAACTAAGAATCCAATCTATCTCCCTAGTTTTTTTGCCCGCCCTATCATACGTAACAGAATCGCAACACGCCGATTTTCCGTAACTCTGTACAGTGCTTGGCAAGCCAATCAGTGGCACTTACAATCCCACCCGCGCGAAGATCTCGTCTACGCGGCGAATCTGGTACGCCGGATCGAAGGCCTCGGCAATTTGATCTCTTGAGAGATGTGACGTAACAGATGTGTCTGCTTCAACGATCTCCCGGAAGGACCTTCGCTCCTCCCAGGCCTGCATAGCCAGCGGCTGAACCATGTCGTACGCCTCCTCCCGGTTCAGCCCCGTTTCTATGAGCAACAACAGCAAACGTTGGCTGTAAACAAGCCCGTATGTTCGGCCAAGGTTCTCCAGCATGCGCTCGGGGTAGACCGTGAGATTTTCAACGATGCGAGCTATCCGGTTGAGGGCATAGTCCAGGACAATCGTGGCATCTGGAATTATGACGCGTTCGGTGGAAGAATGGCTGATATCGCGCTCGTGCCACAACGCTACATTTTCGTAGGCCGTAACCATATATCCCCGAAGCAGTCTGGCCATTCCCGTCAGATTTTCCGAGCCAACCGGATTGCGCTTATGGGGCATGGAAGACGAGCCTTTCTGGCCTTTGCCAAAGGATTCTTCGGCCTCCAGTACTTCCGAGCGCTGTAAATGGCGGATCTCAACGGCGATCTTCTCGATCGTTGCACCAACTAGCGCTAGCGTCGCCATGTAGTCCGCGTGGCGATCCCGCTGCAGAACCTGCGTAGAGATGGGCGCGGGCTTGAGGTTCAATCGCTCGCACGTAAGTCGTTCCACTTCGGGCGGGATGTGCGCGAAGGTTCCGACTGCTCCGGAGAGCTTCCCTACGCGAATGCCCTCTGCGGCTGCCTCGAATCGCTCAATGTTGCGCTGCACTTCTGAATAAAAAAGCGCCATCTTGAGTCCAAACGTGGTCGGCTCAGCGTGGACACCATGCGTTCGCCCGACCATAAGTGTGGTTTTGTGCTCACGGGCTTTTGCGGCAAGCACATCCGAAAGCCGCTGGAGATCCGCGCGGAGAATTTCGTTTGCCCGAAGGATGCGCAAAGAGAGCGCCGTATCCACAACGTCCGACGACGTAAGACCGTAGTGAACCCATTTGCGCTCCTCGCCAAGCGTTTCTGAAACCGCCCTTGTAAATGCTACCACATCGTGCCGAGTGGACTCCTCAATCTCATGGATGCGAGCGATGTCAAACGAGGCATTTGAATACAGCGCCTCCACCTCTTCGGCGGGAATGATTCCCGTGGCCTCGCTCCATGCGTAGCAAGCCGCTAGCTCAACGTCGAGCCACGACTGAAACTGTGCTTGTTCGGTCCAGATTGCGCCCATTTCGGGGCGTGTGTAGCGGTCAATCACGGCAGTGCAGTTGGGATCTGCACAGAGGTTAGCAACGGACGACGAAAGTCAGAGCCCGGAAACCTTCAACTTTGTGCCTATTCGACGATGCATCAGTTCCAAAAAGAAGGGCGGCCCCCGCCATGCTGCGGGGAGCCTCCCGTTTCGTCATCTAACGCAAGGTAGAATCAAGGTGTTGGTGTTATTTCAGCAGTGTTACGCTGAAGGCATCTGCAAAGCGTTCGCCATTTACACGTACTACGTACATGCCACGGCTAGGCCTGCGCCATCAATCGTGAGCTGCTGTGCCTGGTTGGCTTCAACCGTTCCGTTGAATAAAACCGCAACGCGCTGTCCTATAGTATTGTAGAGTTCCACAGCTTCCTGCTCCTCCTGTGCAACCGCAAGCGTGAACTGTGCCTGTGGGTTGAACGGGTTCGGGTAGGCGCTCGTCAGAACGTGCGTGCCCCGGCGCTCCATAGCCGCCATCAGAGCCCTTGAGCAATCAAAACTGTTGCGTAAATCCTACTCTGATCTTTAGTCGATCACCCTGACTTCAATGCTGCCCGGCCCCGCGTCAATTTCAATTTGAAGTGCGCGGGCATCGTTGGCGGCTCCCGGGCTCGCCCATGTATGTCTTCCAACGCGCTCAAAAGAAGAAGGCATTTCTACGTTCGTCATGAAGGATGCGGGCGCCTCAACTAGAGCGGGCTGACCTTCGGGAAGAAGAACAATGAGTGACGCGAGACCTACGTTGATTTCGGCCTGTGCACCTGGCATAAAGGAATCGCCGGTAAAGTCCAGGGTGAACTCGCCCGCCCCTCCATCGAATTCAAAGGCTTCGAAGCGTGCGTTACCAAGCCCCGAGGCAGTGAATTCAGACAATCCAGCTTCAATATCCATGCGATGCAATACCGTAGGATTCGGCTCATCAAAACGCAACGACGTAGAGGCCATGCCGCAGTCCAGGCTCAGTCCCTCTAATGGGATGCCCGTCATATTCAGTTCGCCTTCGGCCACACCAAGAGAAAGGTTGAGATTCAATGGTATCGAATCCGAAAAGTAGAGTTGCCACCGACTTCCGCGTGTGCCGCGAAGACCCTGAAACGAAACGTTCTCACCATCAAGAGATAGCGAAACTTCGGCCACGTCGCCATTGCGATCGTGATTAAAACGTGGTCGTAGCTGACTGCCTGCTACCACACCTTCTGCCTGAAATAGTGCGCCTTGCTCGGCTACAGCTGTCATCACGTGGCCCAGAGCCAGTTCGATATCTGCATTCACACGCTGCTGTCCGTCGTGGTCCACTTCAAAAAGCAAGCGCTCTCCTCGACGCGAGTGCACGGGATCTCCGCCTTCACGCTCGGCCGTCTCTTCGTGGTCTTTCGAAAACGGCGCGGTAAACAAGTACGTAGCGCACGCTATGCTCACGAGTGCGAGAATCACAAATAGTATTGCGCAGCCCGCCACGACGCGAAGGGCTTTGTTCTGGTGCTCGGGCGGTTTGAATTCGCGTGACATGAAAGGGCGTTACGAAGCTGTGCGCAGTTGGTTGCGAAGTTGAATCGCGTGTCAACCCGTGCTCTGCATCGCCGCCGCGATTCCATTTATCGACACAAACAAGGCATGTTTTGTTCGCGCCTGCGCCTCTCGCTCGTTACCCTCTCGCTGATGTCTTCGCATCAGTTCCAATTGTGACAGGTTCAGCACATCCGTGTAGGGATTGCGGAGTTCAATCGACTTCTGAATGACCGGACTGCTTTCAAGCAATGACCCCTGGCCGGAGAGATTCAGCAACGCTCGCTCGGCCTTCCTAAACTCTTCCTCGATCCTATCGTGGACGGATTTGTCACCGCGGGCTGCGTACCTACTCGCGATGCGAAAACGTGCTCGCGCCATCTCCCGCAGTGCATTGCCGACGATCGCCTGCAAGAAGGGCCATTCCGAATACATGTCTCCTAAAAGTGACATGTCATCGCCGACATCCTCAAACGCGCTGCCGATGCCATACCAGCCGGGCGCTGTGTAGCGCGTCTGCGTCCAGCCGAAAACCCATGGGATCGCCCTGAGGCTATCAAAATCAAGTCCAGAAGCTGCCTTGCGAGAAATCGGGCGTGAGGCCATAGGAATGCCAGCCAGATATTCGATAGGCGTTACGGCACTGTACCAAGGCCAAAAATCGTCCGCGTCAATCAAGGCTCGATACGCTGCCATCGAACTATCGGCCAAACGCTGCATGAGCTGGTTGGCCTTTTGGTCCTCAGGATCGCGGGGGGAATCGGCAATCGCTCCGAGTTGTGCGTGGACGATCTGCTCAAGATGCCTTCTAGCGATGTCTTCGTGGGCGTAGCGAAACGATATGACCTCGCCCTGTTCTGTAAATCGGATGCGGCCGTTTTGAACTTCAGCAGGCATTGCGCGGATAGCCTGATTCGCCCGTCCGCCACCTCTACCTACGGTGCCACCCCGACCATGGAACAGCCGGAGATCCACCCCGAACTTGTTGCACGTTCGGGCCACAAGTTGCTGACCCTGATGAAGCGCGTGGTTGGCCATCCAGTAGCCGCCATCCTTGTTGGAGTCGGAGTAACCAAGCATGACTTCTTGCATGCCACCACGCGCCGTAAGGTGCGCCTTATATATGGGGTGCTGAAACAGCGCACGTAACAGTTCTTCCGAAGCCTCAAGATCGGCGATGGTTTCGAGCAGTGGCGCTACGTCAAGCGGTGAATCCACAGAACCATCTGAAAGCTGCCACCACAAACCTGCTTGTTTTGCAAGAAACAGAACTTCGAGCACATCACTTACCGCATCCGTCATCGAGATGATGTAACTGCCGATGCTCTCTGGTTCGCTCTCGCCAGCTCCACGAACGACTGAGAGGGTGTCTAGCGTCGATTGTGCTTCGTCGCTCAGTTCAGCGCCCTCCCGCGCAATGGTTTCTTCTGACCCAAGTTGTGCCGTGAGCAATTCTATCCTGGCAACCTCGTGCAACGAGCTGTAGTCATGCTCGATCCCTCCAATCCGCAACAACTCGGTCACCGCGCTTTCATGCACACGGCTGTGCTGACGGATGTCGATGGCAGCGAGATGAAAGCCGAACGCGTCGGCTTGAACCATAAGGTCAGAAAGCGGGCCTTCCGATGCCAACGAACTCAGTCCCGCAAACTCGAGCGAGTCCGCTACGAGCTTCAGATCAGCCTTGTACTGCGATGCGGTGTAATGCGGAGTCGCCTCCCCTCCTAGCGCCCTGTCAATTTTCGCCTGTATGAGCAGCAGTTTCAGGCGGATCGGTTCGTGCGCATTCTGCCGCCAACGTCGGTCGGGGAGAGAGACTGATTCCTTGTCTGCTTCAATGGACGCATACAACTCTGTAGGCATTTCCACCTGCTGATCAGAGACCGAAAGAGTGAGGCGTAGCTCATCCAACGCGCGACGATGAAGCAACAGGGCGTCCTTTCTGTGCTCCTGAAGCGTCCACGCCGTCATTTCAGGCGTCACGTTCGGGTTGCCGTCGCGGTCGCCGCCGATCCACGACCGATAGCGGAGTAATGGCGGAAGGTTTTGCGGAACTTCCTCGTAGTAGGCGTGAAAGGCACGACGGAAGTCCGCATGGATGCGCGGCACGGCCTTCCAAACCGATGTGGCAAGAAAGTACAAGCCCTGCCGGATTTCGTCTTTCACGGTTACAGCAGCAGGTCGAATCTCGTCTGTCGCCAGAAGGAGTTGGATGCCCTGTTCGATTCCGCGAACCAAGGCTTCGGTTTCTTCCGGCGTATGGTCGCGATCTCGCCAATCTTCCAATAGCGTCGCGATTCGCTGCTGATGCAACAGAATGGTCCGGCGGCGAGCTTCCGTGGGATGAGCTGTGAATGTGGGCTGGATGTCGAGTTTGCCAATCAATGCCAGCGCTTCGTCGTACGATTTGCCCCGCCTCTTCAACTCGTGGACGGCGTCCGCTATGGACTCCCCGCGTGGCTTCTCCTTCGTCGCTGCCTGCGCCCGCTCACGATTGATGCGGACGATCTCCAATTGCTCTGCCTTATTGACGAGATGGAAAAACGTTGTGTACGCCCGCAGAACGGCCAACAGGTCATCCGTCTCGGTTTTCTCTATCACGCGTGCGGCTTCATCCAACAAGCCTTCTTTGCAAAGATGCCTCAGCTGTTCCACGAGGCCAAGCATATCCTTACCGTACCGTGCACGAATTGCCCGGCCGAGTACAGCGCCAAGCAAATTGACCTGCCTAGATAATGGCTCTGAAATCCCCGATCCCTCAGGCTCGATAATCAGTCCATCAGGAAGGGCGGCGGGAAGAGGCATGCAAGGACTTGATCTGAGCGGTTCGCCAAAATAGGCCGCGCAACGTAATCAGAAATCCAGCCCAATCGAGAAGTAGGTTCTCGGGTCGCCCCATGTCTGGCCGTTGTATGGCCAGGCATAGTCCAACCGAACCGGGTAACCCAGAAAGATGGTTCGGAGGCCGACGCCGGCTCCCACAAAGGCATCATCAAATACCTTTCGTCCGTTTTCGTCGGTCTGACGGAGATTGAATGCGCCTTCCGCGAGAAGCCCGGCATCGGCAAATGCCACGGCCTGGATGTTGTAGAGCGGCAGTATGGGAATCGGACCAGGCAACAGCGCAGCGACGAGGGGCGCGCGGAATTCGACATTGACCAGCGCAAAACGATCTCCCGCGGCCTCATTGAAACCGTACCCGCGCAACGGTAGGATTGGCGTGGCGAAGACGAAGTCGTCGGAGTTCTCGATAGGCAGCCTGTTGTAGCTGGGGTTGATCCAGTTCTGAACGCCTGCCGCATAGAAACGCTGTGGATCTGGCCCAAACGACGTGCCACCGGATGCACGAAAAGCAACCGTGTATCCACTTCCCAGCGCCACATACTGTCGGGCGTCCGCAAGAAGGCTGAGAAAGTTGACATCCGGCCCCGGCGATCCAGCCAGCGACACGCCCCACCGTCTTCCGCTCTGCGGAGACAGGAATCCCGGAACGGTCCGATCACTGGTAAAGGCGATTCGCGGGTAGACAAATCCACGCGCACGAGGCTGGGAGCCAAGGTCGTTTAGATCCGCCAGAGAGACGCCCAGTACCGACAGGGAGCCGTCCACGCGGCGGAATTTGTCGAGCGGATAGCTCGCGCCTGCAACGAGACCGTAGTTACGATAGCGAAGAACGGTACCTCGATTGAAATCCGCCAGTTCGCGCGCGAGGTGGAAGGCTTCGAGAACATAATCCGTCCGACGCGCGAGGTACTGATAGCTGAAGAGGTAATCGGAATTGCGGAGATCCAGAACGAGGTTGGTCGCGAGCCCGATCCTATGATTGCCGAGCATGTCTGAAAAGAGCATCTGCGTAACACTCTGCACGCCAAAAACCGTGTCGTACGCGCCGGCGGCGTAAACGAGGTCCGGCGAGAAACGCAACTTGTATTGCCGCACTCGAAAGGAACCATCAGGGTTCGTGTTCTCCGGCGGGTGAAAACGGTCCTCGACGTCCTCGAACCGCTCGCTGGCCGCTTCCTCAAACGCATCCGAGAACGTGTAATCTCGGAAGTCAACGAAAGATGTGTCGCTGAACGCGAGCAGATCGGCTTCTGTTATTCCGTGAAACGCTACGCCGCCAGTTGGTGATCTGCCATTAGTGCCAACGGAATCGACGAGCAACCCGATTCGATTCCCAAACAGATCGATGATCGTTGAATCGACGGCGGCCACGGCTTGCCGACGCATGGGGTCTTCGTCGAAAGGCGTGCCATCGGCAGCATCGCGAAGAAAAGGGTTGCGCACTTCGTTTTCTTCCGACGCGACGAGAATTGACGGCGCTTCATTCCCTTCACCCGATCCCGCAACGCGCTGAGCCCAAACGTTTGGTGCAAGAACCTCGGGCGTTTGCTCGGCCCTCCCAAACGGATCACGCAAAACATAAATGGACGGCGTGCCTTCTTGAAGTGCTGCGATGGCAGCCCTCTGGCCATCCGCCGAAAGAGAAACCTGAATGACGCCGCTTTGCAGATCGGTTAGCGGACGCTCACCTCCTGTCGTCAGGTTCTTTTCGTAGAGGTTCCAGATACCGTTGCGGTCAGAAACAAACAACAGACGATTAGGGTCGTCGCCGAACTCGGGGTTCGTGTCGTCCCACTCCTCGTCAAACGTGAGCCGCTCCAAAACACCCCGGTCGTCTATATCAATCCTGTAAAGTTCGAACTGGCCGTAATCGTGGGCAAGCTGGTCGTGCCCGTTTGGGCCAGTTGCTCGAGCCGTCACAACGCCCGTCGTGATCACCCCGCCGCGATCTGAATGGAAAACGAGGCTCCCGCTTTCAGGGCTCCATGCAGGCTCGTGATCCGAAAAGAGATCGTTCGTCAGGTTGATGGCCTCTCCCGAAATCACATCCAAGACAAAGATGTCGGAATGGGCGCCTGATGTTCCCTCGAAGGCAATCCGCATCGAATCGGGGCTCCAGGCAACGCTCTGGATGGCGTCGATGTTGGGAATGCGGAAGTGCTGCGTATCTCGGGTCCGAACGTTTATCACGGCAATCGCATCACTCGACCCGCTCTTGACCGCAACGGCTAGGTGTTCTCCCGCCGGATCCCACGACAAGCCGGGCGATAGAATTCGAAGGCTCTCAAAGCCCGTGTTGTCCTGCCCGTCGATCAGCTTGCGCGGTGGTTCTGTTCCGCTGGCGTCCACAACGTACACATCAAACAAACCGTCCTTTGTGGACACGTAGGCAACCTGATCACCTAGCGGCGAAATCGCCGGACTCGCGTTGTAAGCGCCGCCGCCCCGCTCTTCTGTCACCAGCGGTCGTCCGATGACATCCAACTCCTCTCTCGCGGCGACCTCGGGGAAATAGACGGTCTTCAGTGCGTCCTTCCAACGCTCGGACAACTCTATGAGCGACAGGCCCGTTGATTCTCTAAACGCTGCACTCACGGAGTGCGTCAGGCGAAGGCGCTGAAGTATTTCGGAGACTTTCTCTCGCCCGTACTCCTCGGCCACGAAATCCCACACGCCCTGCCCGCCACGGTACGCGAAATAGCCGCGCAGGTTTGGGATGTCGTCCAGGTCGTCGTTGAGGACCGCGTCGCGCAGATACATGTCGCTCTGCGTGTCCCAGCCGAGCGCGCTGTATTCGGCCAGCCCCTCATTGAACCACAGTGGAATCTGCAGGCGCAAGTTGTTCTGCAGGATGGATTGAATCGAACCACCGTAGAAAATGTCGTTGACGACAGCGTGGACGAGCTCGTGGTGAATAACTCGCCGGAAATCGCGCCAATCGCCTGTAAACGGAATGGCGATGCGGTTCTTGAACAACTCTGTCACGCCTCCGATGCCCTCGGCGTAGGTAGGCAGTTCTACCGCATTCGTTACCGCAAAGTCGTTGTGGTTTTGATAGACGAGGATTGGGACACGGGCGGTGATATCGTACTGAAAGAGCTCGGCGACCTCTTCGTAGGCAGCCTCTGCCGCCCTTGCCGTGAAATCCGCCAACACCCGCCCGCCCGGAGCAGTGCCTTCACGCTCGTAGAAGTACACATCGAAGTGCTCCGACTGGATGTAGCGCCAGTCGTGGATTTCATACTGCACCCTGTTCTTCCCAAACGAGAAGTACTGTGCATTAGCCACAGTGGCCGAAAACAGAACAATCAGGGCCAGATGGAAAAATCGACGGGACATCCCAATGTTGAACAAGACGGACACTCACGATAGTGCGGAGCAGCGTCTTCCGCAAGGGAAATGGGGGCCCGGCAAGCTGCTGAAGTGATAGGTGACTAACAGTAGATTGCACACTGAACCAAAGCACGGAGTTAATTATGATGCGCCTTTCATTCCGGTTTGTGGTCTTTTCCCTACTTGTACCCGGCATTGCTGCTGCACAGTCAGATCGAAGACCGGTAAATACATATTCCATCGTGGCCAGAGACGCCGAAACGGGTCAACTTGGAGTGGCTGTGCAGTCTCACTGGTTTTCCGTTGGCCCCCTCGTTCCTTTTGCTGAAGCAGGCGTCGGTGCAGTCGCCACACAGTCATTTATTGAAGTCTCGTATGGTCCGCTAGGTCTCGAACTCATGGCGATGGGACGAACCGCGCCCGAAGCGTTGAGGGCCCTTGTGTCCACAGATGACGATGAAGCCGTCAGGCAGGTCGCAATGATAGACGCAGATGGCAACGTTGCTGCACACACGGGAGCGAACGCTATTTATGCGGCCGGGCATCGAACCGGAGTGGGGTATTCCGTGCAGGCGAACCTGATGGAGAACCCGACTGTTTGGGACGCGATGGCTGTCGCATTCGAGAATGCAGACGGCGACCTTGCGGAGCGAATGCTGCAGGCACTTGAAGCCGCAGAAGCGGAAGGAGGAGACATCCGCGGACGCCAATCAGCTGCAATGTTGATTGTCCGCGCCGAGTCGACCGGCAAACCTTGGGAAGATCGAATCTTCGACCTTCGAGTGGAGGATCATCCTGAACCTGTAGGCGAGTTACGGAGACTTGTTCAGCTCCAACGAGCTTATCTAAAGCTCAACGAAGGAGATGGCTGGGTTGTGCAAGGCGACATTGAGAGGGCGATTGAGGCGTATAGCATGGCGATGGACTTTGTCCCGGATGAGGCGACAAACGGTGAAGCTCCTTTTTGGGTGGGTATTACGCTTGCCGACGCAGGTCGTCCGAATGAAGCCATTCCATATTTACAGCGCGCATTCAGCCAGGATTCACGTTGGGCAGAATTGGTAGGACGGCTACCTGCGTCTGGGCTCCTTTCAGACGATGTTGAGCTGATCGATCGACTTGTTTCGGCAATGAAAGAATCCGGCCGCTAGGAATCTCTTCGAACGCAGGGCGGGCACTCTTTCGAAAGCACGTACTTCGTTAGACAGGTATGCACATTTCTTAAGCCGTCCTCGCCCACCTCCACAAATCGCGAAGCGTGGCTTTCTTTCCGTACATCAAAATGCCCACGCGGTAAATACGAGCGGCGAGCCAGATCATCACAACGAAACCGAGCGCCAGGAAGACGAACGACAACAAAACCTGCCAGACTGGCACGGACGTTACGGCCATCCGCACCGTCATCATGGTAGGCGATGAGAACGGGAAGAGCGACAGAAAGACAGAGAGCTGAGCGTCCGGCTGCTCGATGATATAGGGCATGAAGAAGATGGGCAGGACGATGGGCATCATCACAGGAAGCTGCAATGTCTGCGCGTCGGACTCCTGCTCGACGGCACTGCCGACGGCCGCGAAGAGCGCGGAGAACAACAAATAGCCGCCCAGGAAGAACCCGACGAACGAGATCATCAATCCTGGCGAAAGGACGGCAGCGAGCGTTGCGGGGTCAATAGGAAGCTCGCCGCTTGTCATACCGTTTGGCATGTTGGAGATGTCAGGGGAGAGCGCGAGCGCCATCAACGGCCCCGCGAGCGAACTCACAACCATCATCAACAAGCTCCACCCTACAAGTTGGGTCAGTCCGACAGCGCCGATACCAAACACTTTCCCCATCATCAGTTGATAGGGTCTTGCGCTGGATGCGATGACTTCTACAATGCGCGTCGATTTTTCCTCGATGACGCCGCGCATAACCATCACGCCGTAAATCAGCACGGCCACGTAAATCAGCATGCCGAGCATGTAGCCTAGAATAGAGGATATGACCGCGCCGTCCGCCGCGTCGCCTTCCTCCGAAATTGTAACGAGATCCAGGCTGGCTCGCTCGTCCAGCAGCGCCAGGACTTCCTCACCCGCGCCAAGATCGCGGATACGTTGGCGACGAACGGCATCCCGAAGTGCTCCCTGCAAAGCCATTTGCTGGCTTAGTCCACCTCCACCACTTCCGTAGAAGATCGCATCTGCTGTTCCGTTCAGCAATCCCTGCGGAAGCACAAAGAATCCATTCAGGCGACCGTCGAGAACCTGCGACCGAAGTGAATCAATCGGCTCGTTCACAACCAGAACCGCATACGAGGAGGGCAGCAGGTTGATGAGCGGCTCCGCCAATCGTCCCGTTTCGTCCACGACGGCTACACGCCGCACAGAATCGTCCTCTGAAAGCACGGCAAGCGCGACCGGCAAAGCAATCACTGCAAACATGAGCAGTGGTGCCAACGCCGTTGTGAGAATAAACGTCTTCGATCGAACGCGGCGCAGGTATTCGGATCGAGCTATGAGAAGGATCTTCTGCACGGTTCAGGCTGCCTCCAGCCCTGCGGGCATTCCCTTTCCGCTCACCGCCATTCGAAAGATTTCGTCCAACGGAGGTTCGTGGAGTTCGAAATGCGTCACGTTCTGAACCGCACCCAAAGCTGCGTCTAACACGTCGCGGGGCGACGTTTCGTGCAAAAGTCGTGCAGTGGCATACCCCGTTGTTCGAGACAGAATGCTGATAGTCTGTTTGGCCGCCAGGGCATCCAGCCAGCTATCGGGGCCATCGAATACTAGCGTTACGGTGTTCGCGCCAAACTGGCGTTTAATCTCACGAATAGGGCCACTGAGGATCACACGCCCGTCCGCAATCAAACAGATATCGTCGCAGATTTGCTCGACCTGCTCCATGCGGTGGGATGCAAAAAGGACCGTTCGACCGCTATCCCGCAATTCCGCAACTACGTTCTGCAGCAGTTCGGCGTTTATCGGGTCAAGTCCACTGAAGGGTTCGTCGAGGATTACAAGCTCAGGGTCGTGAATCACGGTGGCAATGAACTGGACTTTCTGCTGCATCCCTTTACTAAGCGCTTCGACTTTCTTCCCGTACCAGTCGGACGCATCGAATCGGTCCAGCCAGTGCACGACTGCTTTCTCAGCGTGGGCGCGCGGCATCCCTTTTAGCCGAGCCAGATAGACGAGTTGCTCGCCAACTTTGAGCTTGCGATACAGGCCGCGTTCTTCTGGGAGGTAGCCCATCCGCGGCTGTGTGTCGGGTCCTACTGGTTCTCCTCCTAGCAAAATCTGTCCCGTATCCGGCACCGTGATGTAGGTGATCATTCGGATCGTGGATGTCTTTCCTGCCCCGTTTGGACCAAGGAGGCCAAATATTCGACCTGGCTGAGCCACAAAGGACACGTCATCTACGGCCGTCACTTTGCTGTAACGCTTTGTGACGTGGTCGACTTGAAGAAGGGGCATGAACTGGCAATCTGTGGGGCGAGAAACTACCTCCATCCCCTTAGGGAAAACCTCTGATTGGTTTCAGACGCGGCCGATAGTTAGAGCAACCCTCGCTGCTCTGCAGGAATCGGCAGGACGTACTGCTTTTCCATCGTTTCCTGATGTACACCAAACATGCCTGTCCCCCGAAAGTCCACCACGACATGCCGGTCTGTCTGCCCAACCACTTCACCAATGCCGTAATACACGGGCGCGGGACCGTAATAAACCAACTCACCCCGACCTACCCGGTTCATTCGCGCGCGGCGGAAGAACGGCGGAATCACAGGCAGTAGTTCCAGACGAAACCTTGGCCGCGGATTCGGAAAGTTGGCTATGGATTCCCTGAGCTTCATTGTGCGGATCGAACCGCGTGGTTTTTTGCGTGCAGGTCCTGTGAACTGGCTTGAGACCGCGTAGTATACACGATCCGGTTCCCCACCGCCTACAAAAGCGCTGTTGCGCGTCTTATGCATTCGGAAACAAAGATCATTGATCGGCAGATAGGCCGCAATGCCCAACTTTTTGCCCACGCGATTAGCGAGATGCCCTCGCCCGAGCAACGCTTCCCCTACCTGCGCATCCTGATCTCTCTGATCGAATCGGCGTACTCCGATCTGACTAACGCGCCGGGAAAGGACAGGCTGATCGCCGACATTGTGGTCGGTTTGAGCGAGGGCTCACTAGACGCCAAGGAAGTCGCGCAGGTTGTGCGCGTGCGAGACGAAACGGCCTGACTTCCGTCCTATTTGATTCGTTCCGGATTGGCTTCGACGAAGCTCTTCCAGTTTTTGTGTGATCCAGATCCAACCTGTTTGAGACGGTGGGCGTGGCAGAGAGCAACACCAAGTGCATCAGAGGCATCCAGACCACGCTCGTCTGTAATAGCCAGAATGGTCTTGAGCATGAACCAGACCTGCTCCTTGGCGGCGTTGCCGTTCCCCACAACCGACTTCTTTACTTCCTTCGGCGTGTACTCCGTTACAGGCACCTGGCGATGCGTCGCGGCGAGCATCACGGCCGCTTGGGCACGCCCTAGCTTCAGCATCGACTGAGCGTTCTTGCCGTACACGGGCATCTCAACAGCGCAAACGTCAGGGTGGTATTGGTCGATGACATCGAGAATGGTTGCGTAGATGCGCTCGAGTCGCAGCGTGTGGTCCATCCGGCTCGACATCTCGACAGCACCATAGTCCAGCGCCGTTTCCTTTCGACCCACAATCTCAACAACACCGTAGCCCGTGTGTCGTGTGCCTGGGTCGATGCCGAGAACTATCATGGTTGGAATGGTTAGTAGAGAATGGAAAATGTGGAATGGAGGCCTGCTCTAGCCAATTGCCATTCGTCATCAACCATCTGCCATTGCGGCCAGCGTTTCTTCGTCCACATCCAGCGTCGAGTAAACCGCCTGTACGTCCTGATGCTCGTCGATGATATCGATGAGTTTCAGGACTTTCTCTGCTGCGTCGGAATCGAGCTTGGTTGTTGTGTTAGGGATCCGCTGAAGCCCCGCTTCCTCGGGTTCGATTCCAGCGTCTTGAAGTGCTGACTGCACGGCTCCAAAGGCCTCGACTGGCGTCTCGACTACGAACAAGTCATCTTCTTGCCGCAGGTCTTCGGCGCCCGCATCGGCTACGAGAAGAAACAGGTCGTCTTCGTTGAGTCCGGTCGCAGGAATGTCAAAAATCCCTTTTTGATCAAACAGGAACACTACGGAGCCCGCGTTGCCCAGATTCCCACCAGCCTTCGAGAAGATGGACCGAAGGTCGGCGACAGTTCGGTTTGTGTTGTCGGTCAGTGTTTCAACGAAGAGCGCGATGCCGTTTGTCGCGTAGCCTTCATAATTTACCTCTTCGTAATCGGCACCCTCAATTTCGCCCGTGCCGCGCTTGATCGCGCGCTCGATGTTGTCTTTGGGGAGGTTCTCCGACTTGCCTTTTTCCACTGCCAGTGCCAGCCGTGGATTCATGGCCACGTTGCCACCGCCTTCCCGAGCGGCCACCATGATGTCGCGCGTGATGCGCGCCCAGACCTTGGATCGCTTCGCGTCGGTCGCGCCCTTCTTGCGCTTGATCTTCGACCATTTGCTGTGGCCTGCCATGGAATCTTCGGCTTAATCCTATTGAAGAAATGGAATGCCGAAATATAGAGCGTTGGGTTGCCGCCTGATGTGCATTTCCAGGCGATCTGACGACCGCTCGCAGACTACTCGTTCGGATCGACGACCGTGATGGGGATTCTCATCCCGGCACCGTCATGTGAGATTGGCTCCGCCATGAAACAAACAAAGTCATACGCGCCGGCTTCCTCGAAGGCAAAGGTCGCCTCATGATGACCTCCGGCCGGCAGTTCGTCGTCTTCCACTTCGATCAGCATTGCGTTCTCTGTTGTATCTCCGTGCGGAACGACTGCCCATTCGTGAGCCAGAGCGCCCGCATTTTCAAGGCGGAACGTGTAGGGCACACCAACTATGAACGTATCCTGCTCGACCTCAAAACTGTATTCGTTCAACGTGACCGGCACGATCATATTTACAGCGGCCTCAGTGTGATGCGTGGGAGTGGATTGCTCGGCAGAGTTCGAATCTCGGCACGCCGAAAGACTGATCGCGGAAACTGCAAACAAGAGAACGAGTGCTGTGCGCATGGTGTGCATTGGACTTGATTGATAATCTTATCTGGATCTAATCTAGATTAAGATTCATCACACTGCGCAGCGATGAAGATTGGCTAGAGCGTGCAGAGATACTAACGCGCTACCACCTCCCATTCAGCGACCACTTCATCTAAATCCGTCACATACAGCTTCCGTTGCGTCGCTACAGCTACGCATGCATGATTTGGAACGATGTGAACATGGTCGCCGACATCGAACGGGGAACCGCCTGGGATTGCAATCCAGCCGTGTTCTTCGCTCAGAGCTACGAGTCGAGCATGGGGCATGCGCTTCATTGTCTTTGGGCTGTGGAGGATGATTCCGTGGTCGGTCAATCCAAAGCCCTTGTCGGTCGTCAACACCTTCTTCCCAGCGTTGACAAATACGCGATCCGTTCCGTCGTCGTCGCGATGAATAGAAATAACCCTAGCCAGAACGGTCAAAGAACAATCGGCACGCGAACAAACACCCAGCGCCTCCTGAATGGCGTCGTTGAAAACGTAATTGCCGGGGCGAACTTCCGTGATTTGGAAGCCTCCGCGCTTTGCGTTTTTAAAGCAGCTGAACGTAGGTGTTGAGCCGATGGAGAGAACGGCCTCTGACGGATCAAGCAGGCCTGCATCCGAAAGCCTGACGGCGAGCGCAAGCATGTGGTCTCGCTCCTCGGCCATTACGCGCTGGAGGGCCGCCTGCTTCGTCTCTCCTTCGGTCGGTCCTACATACGCGTGTCCTGCGTGGGTCAGCACTCCACGGACGCGTAATCCAGATAGCTCAGAGACGTAGCCAACAAACTCCACGGCATCCGAGTCGTCCCAGCGGATTCCGCATCGCCCATAGCCACTGTCTACTTCGGTCAGAATATCCGCTGTCATTCCTTTGTCGGCAAAGAATCTGGACGCCGCTTTGGCCCCGGTCTTCGTATCCACGCAGAAGGCAATCTTGTTGCCATCGTTCAAAAGCTTGGCGATCCGTCCGAACGAGATGTCATCCACCACTTCTTTTGCAATTACGATGTCGTTGAATCCCGCCGCGGTGAAGGCTTCGACTTCCGCAAGCGTTGCGACTGTAATTCCCTTTGCCCCCGCCTCAATCTGCAATCGCGCCAGATCTGGGCATTTATGCGTCTTGATATGTGGGCGCAGCACCACGTCTTCTCGGTCTGCTCTTTCCTGCGCCCTGGAAATGTTCGCCAGCAATCGCCTTCTATCGACTAGAAGGGCGGGAGGCGGGAGATCGGAGACGAGCATCGGCATATGGTTTTAAACCCTGCAAAGAAGCAATCAACCGTACACGTGTGCAACAACTAGTACAAACAAAAAGCCCTCGCTGCAATCGCAACGAGGGCCTGGGGTGATAGCTGGACAGGCTGTTAAACCTTTCCCATACCGGCGCGGAGTCTGTTGCGAGCTCGTTCTAGCTCGGCTTGCGCCTCGGCGCGTTCCTCCGCCGACTGGCTTGCCTCCAGATGCTCTTTCGCCCGCTCTTCCGCTTTCTGGGCACGCTCCACATCAATGGTGGACGCAGCCTCTGCGGTTTCTGCCAGCATGATGACGTGGTTGTCAAGGACCTCCACAAATCCGCCACTTGATGCAAACGCCACAACCTTTCCATCGGGCAACGTCACGTAGATCGGTCCGATGCCGGTAGCCGCAACCATTGGGGCGTGATTGCGGAGAATCTCGAATCCTCCCTGCACGCCCGGCGCACGGAAACTTAGTGCCTCGCCACGGAAAGCAGCACCGTCAGGCGAAACGATTTCAACAAGCAGATTGTCGGCCATGTCGATTGCTATTGGTCTTCGGCAAGCATCTTCTCGCCGGCCTCAATCACTTCCTCAATGGAGCCCTTGTACAGGAAGGCGCCTTCTGGAAGGTGGTCGAGTTCGCCGTCGAGGATCATCTTGAACCCGCGAATGGTCTCGTCGACCTTGACGTACTTGCCTGGCGTTCCTGTGAACTGCTCGGCCACGAAGAACGGCTGGCTCATGAAGCGCTGTGCACGGCGAGCGCGGTTTACAACCTGCTTGTCTTCGTCGGAAAGTTCGTCCATGCCGAGGATGGCAATGATGTCCTGCAACTCCTTGTTGCGCTGAAGGAGTTCTTTCGTGTCCGTTGCCACGTTATAGTGCTCGTCGCCGACAATGTCTGCAGCCAGCAGCCGAGACGTAGAGTCGAGCGGATCTACCGCCGGATAGATTCCCAGGCTGGCGATCTGCCGCGACAGTGTAGTCGTCGCGTCGAGGTGGGCGAAGGTCGTCGCCGGGGCAGGGTCGGTGAGGTCGTCCGCTGGAACGTAAACGGCCTGCACGGAGGTAATGGCGCCGTTTTTCGTGGATGTAATGCGTTCCTGCATCGCGCCCATTTCCGTAGCCAACGTCGGCTGGTAACCCACGGCAGAAGGCATGCGACCAAGAAGCGCCGACACTTCAGAACCCGCCTGGGTAAAGCGGAACACGTTGTCGACGAAGAAGAGCACGTCACGACCACCAAGGTCGCGGAAGTATTCAGCGACGGTGAGTCCCGAAAGCGCAACACGGGCACGAGCGCCCGGCGGTTCGTTCATTTGCCCAAACACGAGCGAGATGTTGGACTCCTTCACGGCTTCCATGTCAACTTTACTGAGGTCCCAATCACCTTCTTCCATGGCGTGCAGGAACTCGTCGCCGTAATCCACAACTTTGGATTCGAGCATTTCGCGGAGAAGGTCGTTGCCCTCACGCGTGCGCTCGCCAACGCCGGCGAACACGGAAAGCCCGTCGTGCCCCTTTGCGATGTTGTTGATGAGCTCCATGATGAGCACGGTCTTACCAACGCCGGCTCCACCAAAGAGGCCAATCTTGCCGCCACGAGCGTAAGGCTGGATGAGGTCAATCACCTTGATGCCCGTCTCGAACATCTCAACGCCCGTTGCCAACTCATCATAGGCTGGTGGGTCGGCGTGAATTGGGCGATAGCCTTCAGCGGTTGGCTGTGGCAGGCCGTCGATGGCCGTGCCAACAACATTGAAAAGGCGGCCGCGGATTTCAGGGCCGATCGGCATAGCGATTGCCTGACCCGTGTTCACCACTTCTGTTCCGCGCGTGAGGCCATCGGACGAATCCATGGCGATGGCGCGGACGCGGTTCTCACCTAGATGCTGCTGCACTTCGAGGACAAGCGTGCCGATATCGCCGCGGTCGATTTCGAGGGCGTATAGAATTTCGGGAACGCCGCCGTCGGGGAATTCAACGTCCACAACGGGACCGATGACCTGCAGCACTTTGCCGTTTGGGCGAGATGTTTCCATGTCAGGAAAGCTTGTGTATCGTTTGGAAAAACGGGCCGTGGATGCTCAAAACCGCACGATTTAGACGGTTACCACCAACGGGCCGCAAAGATAGACGTGCACGCGTGAGGCAAACGTGAACGCAGCTCGGCAACGCGTTGAAGTTTGGGGGAATTGGAGGCGCAGCGCAGCATTAGAAATGCTGAAATCCACTTGTTTCCAGGGGCGTCACGTTGCCATCCGGATCGCGAAGCGTGATGCCCTCGGAGGCATCTACAACCTGCCCGACGACCGCGTACGTGTTTTCGTCGAGCTTCTCCTTGTCGGCTTTTGAGATTGCGAAGAGCAACTCGTAGTCCTCGCCGCCAAACAACGCCATGGAAAGCGGGTCTTTCTCGTAGAGCTCAGCCGCCTTGAAGGTTTGCATGTGGATGGGCAGCAAACCCGCTTCTATGACCGCGCCGGTTCCGGAGGCTTTGCAAAGATGTTGAATGTCCCCCCCGAGACCATCAGACAGATCGATCAACGCGCTCAGCTTGACGCCAGCCTCTGCCCACGTCTTCATCCGATCCAGCCTGGCCTGAGGATACAGGTGCCGCTCGACGGCGTAGGCAAACTCGATCAAATTGGGCTGCGAGGTTTCTGCTCCATCTCCGCCAGCCTCAAATCCTTTTTTGCCAGCCAGAAGCACTTCAAGTCCTGCAGCTGATGCACCTAGATCGCCCGTTACACATAAAAGATCACCAGGCTGAGCCCCTTTGCGATACACGATATCCTCTTCTCTCGCTTCGCCGACAACCGTAATCGACAGCGTCAGTTTAGTGGCAGCAGTTACGTCGCCACCAACGATGTTGAGACCGTAATGTGAACACGCTTCGGCCATTCCCCCGTAGAGCGATTCGAGTTGCTCCACGGAGACATTGTTAGGGAGGGCCAGCGCGACCGTTGCATAATGCGGGATTGCGTTCATGGCTACGATATCGCTCACGTTCGTGGCGATTGCCTTCCATCCGATGTAGCGCATAGGCACGAACGTCCGGTCGAAGTGGACGCCCTCGACCATGGCATCGGTGGTGATGACATGAACCTGCCCGCCTCCAACACGGTAAACCGCCGCGTCGTCGCCAATACCCTGAACCAACGAATCGGCAGCGTCATCGCCCAAAACAGAGCGCAGGCGGTCAATCAATCCAAACTCGCCAACCTGATTGATTGGCGTGAACGGCTCGGAAGAGGGAATCATAGAAGCACCAGAATCGAACGGGCGATACTCGCTCATCTTCCGGGCGATCCCGACTCACCAAATCTTCCGACGAGCCAGAACGGCATCAAGAACTTCTACTGCCACGGATGCGCAGATCTTCTGCTTTCTCATTGAAGTCGGCCGCCTGCTCGGGATGTTGCTCGGCCAGCTTTTCGTATACGTCTGCGGCCTCTTTGTATTGACCCTGCGCCACGTAGATACGCGCCAGCGTCTCTGAGACCATATCATCCGCTTCGTCGTCATCGAGCGGTTCGTCGTCGGCTGTGAAATTCGGGTCCGGGCGGATGCGGGGCGCGTCTTCAAGCTGTTGAATCAACGAATCTAGGTTATCCGCCAGCGTCGCTTCTTCTGAGCCTTCTTTGGCATTGGTCGGCACGTCGGGTTCTGGCGCCGCGATTCGGGCCTCGGTTGCGACCTCATCCGTCCGCTCCGCTTCTATTTCGGAAAGAACAGCCCAACCTGCTTCTGCGTCATCGGAGCTATTGGTCTCGTCTGGAGTCTTCGACTGCTTCCACCGCGCGGCATAACCATCCGATTCACGTGGGATTGGCTCGCCAGGTCCATCGTCTATTTCGGGAGCAGAAACGATTGGCTCCTCTACTCTAGATTTGACATCAGCGTGCGTTTCATCGTCATCCCACATCTCGACCGTTACACCCTTACCCAGCGCATCGGAAACGGGCACCGAGTCCTGCACAAAGACTTCGGGCAAGTCGTCTTCAGGTTCCGAATCATGAAGATTATCCGTTTCTGGCGGCTCTGGAACTTCGTTCGCGGGATCGTCTTCCGCGACGGCCAGAACTTCCTCCGGCTCCTCAACCTCTTGCTCCTCAACCTCTTGCTCCTCAACCTCTTGCTCCTCAGATGTCGTTCCGACCAAGTCATGAACGCCATCCAAATTTGCCACGACCTGCTCTTCCACTTCATCAGC
>JAHEJB010000022.1:24554-28753 GCA_024639085.1 Rubricoccaceae bacterium
GCTCCTCAACCTCTTGCTCCTCAACCTCTTGCTCCTCAACCTCTTGCTCCTCAGATGTCGTTCCGACCAAGTCATGAACGCCATCCAAATTTGCCACGACCTGCTCTTCCACTTCATCAGCACACAATTCACTGACCTGGCCCTCTGGTATCGGGGGAGGCTCTGCATGCAGCTGCGTCGCTGCAGCCTCTGTCTGTCCATCAAGAAGTCGACGGCGCTCGCGTTGGACAAGTGGGCTTGACGGAGCTAGAAAGTAGGCGCGATGCCACGCGTTCAAGGCGTCATTCCACTGCTGTTCGGCTTCGTAGGCTTTTGCCAGAAGTACCTGCCCTGCTACGTAAGCCGGCATGGCGTTACTTAGCACCTCCAGTTGCCGGATGGCTTTCGAAAATTGCCCCTCCGCCAAAAGTCGAGCCGCGACTTGTATCGCCACGGTTTGCGTGGGCTTGGTTGAATTAGGCGTGGGCTCGGGAGAAGGCATCGTCCTAAAGTAGTGTCCGGGTCCGAGCCTGAAAAGAACCGATGGCCGTTAGTTGCACCATTCAACTCACGCAGGCTTACGCAGCTTTTGCCGTAGGCACCGTGTCGATGCGGACGATGCCCGGCTGGCCAGTCTCTTTAGACCTAACGACGACAGAAGCCGAGCTCTGAGGTGCCGCATTTGCCTCTTCACTTTTGAAGTGATCATAGAAGCCAAGCATCGCGAAGCCACAGACGAACAAGGCCTGGAATCCCACACCAACCCATGCGCCGGAGGCCACGAGTGCCGCGAGGCCAATCAGGCTGTAGAACGCGAGACCCCGCTCCAGCCAGAGCACCACAACGTCCTGACGGGGAGCGTACGAAGTTCGGCTGCCTTTGCTGCCAGACTTGGGCGTACGGACAAAAGGTGTGCGGTGCCGGATGATCGCCTCAATCAGTCCACGCGTATTGTTGATGGCCAGCCCAAGAGAGGCGGCCAGCAGCACGGGTTCGTATCGAATCCGAGTCTTCCAGTCTGAATAGAGCGCTCGTTGCGCAGTGATGTGCGCGAACACGACACCGGCGAATGCGAAAATGCCCAAACCCATTAGCGCGAAATAAGTATCGCCGGGCCCCAAGCCCACCTCACGAGCCACTAAAAGCGGTGCGTGCAATAGCACGGCAAGCAGGATGGCGGGAAAGACGAAAAATCCAACCAAGTGAAGCACTCCTTGGACTTTTACACCCAAAGACTGTGTGCTCTTCAGGAACGCAGGCAGCAATTTGATCGCCGTTTCGACGGTGCCCTTCGTCCAGCGGAACTGTTGTTTGCGCCACACAGAAACCGTTTGCGGTAACTCTGCGGGCGCTTCAACATCCCCCAGAAAACGGAACTTCCAACCTGCCATCTGGGCGCGGTAGCTTAGGTCCAGATCTTCCGTGAGGGTGTCGTGGTGCCAGCCGTCCGCATCGTCAATGCACGCACGGCGCCACACACCTGCCGTCCCGTTGAAGTTCATGAACAACCCGGCTCCGTTCCGCACATCTTGCTCGATGACAAAGTGCGAATCCAGCAAAGCGGACTGTACGCGCGTCAACGTCGATTCTGTATCGTTTATATGACCCCAGCGCGCCTGAACCATTCCAAGTGATGCGTCTGCGACGATGGCAGGAATCATGCGCCGCAGGAAGTCCGGCTGGGGCAGGAAGTCGGCGTCGAAAATGGCAATGAACTCACCCTTCGCGTTTCTCAATCCATGAGCGAGTGCGCCCGCTTTGTAGCCTTCGCGAACGTCGCGTGTGGTGTGCTCGATCTGGAGGCCTCTTGATTGCCAATATGCGACCCTCGCGGACGCAAGCTCGACAGTCTCGTCTGTTGAGTCATCCAGGACCTGAATCTCCAGTTTGTCTTTCGGATAGTCGGACTCAGCCACTGCGTCTATCAATCGCTCCACCACGAAACGCTCATTGAAGATCGGCAACTGAACGGTCACAACGGGCCATTCGGCAGGCATCTCTACAGTTGGACTCGCTCGCAATCCGCCCTGCACATGATGCCGTCGAGCAAGCCACAATTGGTTCAATCCGAGGACAAAGAGAAAAGCCGTGGCCGCGGCGTAGATCGCAGCAAGAACGAGCATAGTGAGTGGTAGAAAAATCAGCTAATGGAAAACTTAGTCTGCTCCTCGCCTCCTATCGTTCACGTTTGCATCAACTTTGCAATGAATGAGCAGGGCGCCCTCTTTATTGAAAACGACTACTCGCCCGGAGGCGTTGGAACTTCCCCGCTAAATAGGAGACTGAGAAACACCGTATCACTCCATGCCCTGTTTTCGCGCCCAAGACGCACAATTACCATGTTCATGGAGGGAACAACATACAGGCGCTGCCCAAACCTTCCTGCAGCCGCAAGCAGGTCATCAGGAGCAGTATCGCACAGTAACTTTTCTTCGCTATACGTACGGATTACACCTTCGGGAAGGAGGCCCTCGAATCCCATATCGTGCAAATCATCCTGATCAGTCATTCGCATATTGACCCACGCGCCAAGACGAAATCGGCCTGAAGTTGAGCTTGGCTCTGTAAGCTCACGCGCGCTGGGGAAAATCTGTTCTCCGTGCCAATTGCCTTTGTTCAAAATGAGCTGCCCTATGCGCTCGAGTTCGCTCGCGGTGAGATTCGCACCATCAAAAAGCCTGGGGGATAAACTTCCTGGATCCACACTGGCATTTTCTGACGATACGTCTGTCACAGCGAACCAGCGACCACCCGGAATCGCAAGTGGTTCGAACAGGTTTTCTTTCAGCCACGTGAATGCCCCCACTTTTCGGTTCATGAGAGCGCCAAAAACCTGATAGGCGTTGGGCCCATACCCAAAGTTCACGCGATGCTGATTAAGCCTAGCCAACTGTTGGGCTCGACCAAACGTTGGCACCTGAACCAACCCATCCATGGTACTGTCCAGACCACTTTTCATATCCAGCAAATTCGAAATAGTAATTCTCGAAAGCACGGAATCCGCTGCAAATTCTGTAAGCGTATCAGACACACGATCGTCTAGATCAATCAGCCCGTCACCTTGAGCGGCGAGTGCACCTATCCCAACTAGAAGCAAACTAGCTTCCATGATTACGTGAGGCTGGTCGGGGGCGTAACCCGGTGCAAAGTCTTCAACTACGCGCTCTTCATCAATCCAAATTAATAGAGCGTCCCCAGACGTTGAATTGGAGTACGTCCTTGCTAGTTCAAGCCGCTTTGACAGTTCAATAGTACTCGTGCTTGTGTGTGCGCACCCTACGATGAGGGCAAGGAAGGGCAACAAGAGTGTAGAGATGATCTCGCGATTCAACAATTTTGCGTGGCTCGATAATGGACCATTGCAGTTAGGTGGTGGATTTCCGACTACTCTTCATGCAACCACGGTCTGCCTTTCTCACCAATCCGACGTTGCCGCGGTGAATACGTCGCTCGCAAGCTGTTCAAGGGCCAGCGTAGCTGCGGCGGTCTCCCCTGCCGGGCCCTCTGTCGGATCATAATCGGCCGACGCAGTAAACGTCCGATCCAACCGGTCTTCATCCTGAACTGAGTCGTGGTACACAATGTTTACTACAAGTGTAACGCGGTTGAGCGATGCCACTTCATCGCCCGTAACGGCTACAGGCGTTATGGAATACCGTTCAATTCTCGCCCTGAGGAAAGCATGCGCCTGGTCCTCGTCCGGCTCCAGACTCAGCCGCGTTTGGTTGACAAATCGCTCGATCAGTGCGTCTGTGAGTTGTTGATCAATGTCAATCGTCGCTCCTTGTGCACGGACATCGGCCAACGGGATAGCAACCGTTTGCATGTGCTCAGGGATGGACGCGCCCGTGAACGAGTAAATGCCGCATGCGGCGTTCAGAAAGCAGGCGATAGAGAACAAAAGGCCGAGTTTGGCAACGCGAAGCACACCTCTTGCGCTCACGCGGCACTTTGCCGCTGACCGCCGACCGCCGACTGCCGACCGCTTTTCAACCATTGCTTTCCTCTTCTTCCAGATCCTTGATCTTACGGTAGAGTGTTCGCTCGGAGATCCCCAGCGCCTCAGCCGTCCGCCGTCGGTTGCCCTCAAAACGGCTCAATGCTTCTGAGATTAACGCACGCTCAGCGTCCTCCATTGTAGGAAGGTCGATGCCTTCGGACAGCGCCTGCTCAAGGCCGTTTGTCAATTCATCTGACGCAGGAGGAAGTAGCCCTGCCAC